>JANQFY010000205.1 GCA_028277585.1 Sedimentisphaerales bacterium | reverse complement strand
CTGGATCCGAACGAGCGGAAGGCGGCCGAGGAACTCGGCACCAAGACCGTGGATCTGGCCTACGGCACGCTCAAGAAGGCCTGGCACCCCGAGATCGCTCCGGGCTTCGTCATCTGGAACGGCTCGTTCGGCTACGACATCGCGACGGTCGGCATCAAGCAGATGTACCAGAACCTCAAGGAGAGCGTCGCGGGCCTGTGCAAGTACGAGGAGAAGGCCGGCGGCCAACTCTATATCGGTTTCGAGCCCAAGCCCAACGAGGGACACCCGGCCATGCTGATCCCAACGGTCGCCAGCGCGTTGCTGTTCTGGTACAAGCTGGAGAAGGAGTTCGGCGTCACGACCGAGCGTAAGGGTGTGAACAAGGAGTTCGGCCATTCCGAGATGATCGGCCTGGACCACGTCGCCGACACCGTCGAGGAACTGGACAACGGCATGTGCGTCCATATGCACCTCAACAGCCAGGGCTACAACGACGGGATCATCTACGGCGGACCGGGCAAGTACGACATCGATCACGGCACGCGGATCAACGGCATGAACATCGCCATCGCCGGGCTGATCCAGGCGGCCGGCTACGCCCGCTGGAAGGGTCACGACATGCAGACCCGCGCCTACGACAACGCCCAGCAGGGCATCGATCGCGTGGTCCGCAGCGTGCTGAGTTGGGAAGCCTGCGAAACAGCCGCTCGCGAACTGGACACCAAGGCCCTGATGGACTTGCTGACCCAGCGTGAGACCGCCAAGGTCGAGGACATGATGCGGGCCGCCCTGGTCAGCGCGCAGAAGGCCTTCGACGAGATGTACAAGTAACGAACCAGCGCGAGCGTCCTCGTTCGCCTGAATTGGTCGTACGGGAACGTGCGACCCACGAGAGGTTGGCCGATGGCTTCATCAGTCTGTACTCGTCGTGAATTCCTGAGAGCGGTCAGTTTCGGCGCGGCCGCGGCGCCCCTGTGCGGGTGTCTGCAAGCGTCGAAGCTGGCCGCTCAATCGGGCCCATCTACCAAGCCCAACATCGTCCTGATCATGGCCGACGACATGGGCTTCTCTGACATCGGTTGTTACGGAGGGGAGATCCACACGCCCCACCTCGACCGGCTGGCGGATGACGGCCTGCGCTTTACGCAGTTCTATAACGGCGCCCGCTGCTGTCCGACGCGAGCGTCGCTGCTGACGGGGCTCTACGCCCATCAGGCGGGGATCGGCCACATGGTGGGCGATCGGGGGTATCCCGCCTATCAGGGCTACCTGAATGATCGATGCGTCACGATCGCCGAGGCGCTCAAGCCTGCCGGCTATCGCACGCTGATGTCGGGCAAGTGGCACGTGGGCGAGGAGAAGCCCCACTGGCCTACCGAAAGAGGTTTCGACCGGTACTTCGGGCTGATCAGCGGCGCAGCCAATTTCTTTGACCCGAGCAAGACCAAGGCCAAGGGCGTCCGCCGCAAGATGGCGCTGGACGATCAGCCGTACACGCCGCCCAAGGAAGGCTTCTACATGACCAACGCCTTCAGCGATCACGCCGTCGAGTTCCTCGACGAGTGCGGCCAGGAGCCCTTCTTCCTGTACCTGCCCTACACGGCCCCGCACTGGCCCCTGCACGCCTGGCCCGAGGACATCGCCAGGTACAAGGGCAAGTACCGCAAGGGTTGGGACCGGCTGCGTGAGGAGCGGCACGAGCGTATGGTGAAGATGGGCATCATCAACAGCAAATGGAAGATGACCCCGCGCGACAAGGCGACCTGGCCCTGGAGCGAGGAGAAGGACAAGGACCTGCTGGATCTAAAGATGGCAATCTACGCCGCCCAGATCGAGAGCATGGACCGGGGGATCGGCCGCGTGATCGAGAAGATCGAAGCGATGGGCCGGCGGGACAACACGCTGGTCATGTTCCTGGCCGACAACGGCGGCTGCGCCGAAGGCGGCCCCGTCGGGTTCGATCGGCGCAAGAACGGACTTCCGCCGGGCGGCGTCGATTCCTACATGAGCTATGGACTCTCCTGGGCGAACGCGAGCAATACCCCCTTCCGACGCTACAAGCACTGGGTCCATGAGGGCGGAATCGCAACGCCGTTTATCGCGTCCTGGCCGGCCGTGATCAAGAAAGGCGGCGCACTGACCGATGAGGTGGGCCATATCATCGACGTCATGGCGACCTGCCTGGACGCCGCGGGCGCAACGTACCCCAAGACGCACAAGGACAGGACCGTGACGCCGGTGGAAGGTAAGAGCCTCGTTCCCATCTTCCGGACCGGGTCGCGCGAAGGACACGACGCCCTGTTCTGGGAACACGAAGGCCATCGGGCGGTGCGCCAGGGCAAGTGGAAGCTCGTCTCGGTCCATGGGAAGGCATGGGAGTTATACAACCTGGAAACGGATCGTACCGAATTGAACGATCTGGCCGGGGCACACCCGGAGAAGGTCGCGACCCTCGAGGTCCTCTACCACGACTGGGCGAAGCGTTGCGGCGTTCAGCCCTGGCCGATCAAGAAACCGAAGGGATGAGATCGTTCACAACCGACAGCGGCCCGATTGTCTACCTTTCTGAGTTTCTCTGAAATCCTTGGTGGAGCCGTGCGACGACATCGGTGTAGCATCCGGACGAACCTAGCACCAGATCGTCAACCGATACCCAGGTGACAAGCCTATGACACGACCTCGCCTGTTCTTCGTCGACAACCTGCGCACCGTGATGATCGTGCTGGTGATCATGGTGCATCTTTCGGTCACCTACGGGGGCGAGGGTTCCTGGTTCTACAAGGAGGGTCGAACCGATACACTCACCACCGTCCTCCTGACGTTCCACAACGCGGTCAATCAATCCTTCTTCATGGGCCTGCTCTTTCTGCTCTCGGCCTACCTGGCCGTCGGGTCCTACGACCACAAGGGCCCGGGGCGGTTCCTGAAGGATCGCTTCCTGCGTCTGGGCGTCCCATTGCTCTTCTACGAATTCATCATCCATCCCCTGCAGGCCTATCCCCTGATCCAGGCCGGCGCGATCGATGTCGAAGGCTCGTTCCCTGAACTGCTGGTCCATTACTACACAAGTTTCCACATCGGCAGTGGACCGCTCTGGTTTGTCGAGACGCTGCTGATCTTCACGCTCGTCTACGCCGGCATCCGAGTGCTAGGCAAGTCTCCAGCGATCTCGGAGCCCAAACGTTCGCGGCCGCCCGGGCTCGGGACCATCCTGGCCTTGGGAATCGTCCTCGGCATTCTTACATTCCTCGCGCGCCTCTACTGGCCCATCGGTTGGGCCTTCGGCCCGCTCAATCTGCAACTCTGTTTCTTCGTTCAATACGTCGCCATGCTCATCGTCGGCGTCCACGCTTGCCGAGGCGACTGGTTGACCAACCTGTCCAAGACGACGGGCCGACGGTGCCTCATCGTCGCGGTCGTCCTCATCACGGTTATCCTCCCCGCCCTATTCGTTCTGGGCGGGGCCCTGCAGGGCGACGTTCCGAAATTCATGGGCGGCTGGCACTGGCAAGCCTTCGCCTATGCAATGTGGGAACAACTCCTGGGGCTGGTGATGATGGCGGGGCTGATCGTGCTCTTTCGCGAACGTTTCAATCGGCCGGGTCGTCTCGCCAAGGAAGCGGCCGCGAGCAGCTACACGGCCTACATCATCCACACCCCCATCCTGATCGTCTGCACGTTGGCGGCCCGAGACGTCCCGATGTACGCTCTGCTGAAATTCGCGCTGGCCGTCTTGGTTCTCGCCCCCATGAGCTTCGCCCTGGGCGCAGCTATCCGGCGAGCGCCGCTGGCCCGCCGTATTCTTTGACAGCGCCACCAGCCGATCTCGCTCAGAGCTTCCGGATCCAGATCCGGTTCTGCTGGAAGTCCAGGACCACATCGGTCTTCTTGAAGTAATCCAGACTCAGAATCCCCTCCATGCCTTCCAGGAAAGGGCCGTCCTGGGCCAAGACCGCCGCCTTGCGATCTCGCAAGGTCAGAGGTCCGACGGACAATTCAGGAACGACCACCCGCCGGCAGGGCAGCCAGCCAAACTGATACGTCGCCTGCTTTCCCTTCTTGCCGACGGCGCCGCCCAGGTCTTGCCAGACATCATCCCGCAGGAGCAAGCCCGGCTTGGCGCCGCCCGTGTCGAATTGAACATGGGCGGCGCGCGACCCCAGAGAGATGTCGACCATCATGCGGAGGTTGCCCTGCACCTTCTCCAGAACGAAAGGCACAGAGTCCCAATGCGACGGGTCGTCCGGCGCGAACGAATCGTGAGGGCTGAAAGCGACCTGGCGGCGTGTGTTGTCGAATCGAACGTAGGAGAAGGCCCGCACGAAATCCAACCCGAGAATCACCATCCGGTCGCGATAGAGGGGCAGCCCGAGCAGGCGGAGTTGCCACTGGCTCTGCTCATACCGACAGGGCGGATTCGTTACCATGGCCTGCCCGATCCGCATGACCGGGACCTCACAGATCCCAGTGGGACACCCCGTTATAGAATGCTCGGCTAGGGGAAAGACCGCCAGGTCGCAATCCCTGATGACCGCGTCATTGAGATAGAGACCGCCCGTGTACCCGGTATCCACCAGCGCCCAATACCTGCGCCCCTCTCTCAACCGAACCGGAACGGAGACTCTGCTGAACAGGCGGAAATCGAGACCTCGATATCGCACGGCGAACGTGCGGGCGCCGCCAAGGTTCGCGTGAATCCGTGTCTTGTTCCACTGGATGACCCGATCGACGCGCTCGCCCCCCGCGTTGGGATCGGGCGTCCGAATCTCTACAATTGTGAATGGGCCATTGTTGGGATCGATGCGCCGGACCGCGGGGTCGCTGGTAAACGACGGCATCGTGACCGGCCCGAGATTGCAGCCGCACACAAGAGACAAACAGGCCAGCGATGTCAGCAGCAGATCTCGCACGCGAGTCCTCCACACGTCAAACTCTCCATTAGTCGGGCATGAACGTGGAGGACATTATCCCTGAGAATTGACCGATGTCAAACGTTCAAGCGGGTCGGCACGGCCGAGGTCAAGCAATGAGCATGGCGTCGCCGTAGGAGTAGAAGCGGTAGCGCTGATCGATCGCATGGCGGTAGGCGGCCAGGACGTTGTCCAGGCCGGCGAAGGCGCCGATCAGGGCCAGCAGTGTGCTCCTGGGCAGGTGGAAATTCGTGATCATGGCGTCGACGATCTTGAACTCGTAGCCCGGCGTGATGAACAGACCCGTCGTCCCTTCGGCGGCCTGCAGGTCGCCCGTCCCCGCACAACGATCTCTGGCGAGCGAGGACGCTCGCCCTACGGTCTGCCCGGCCACAGTTTCCAGGGTCCGAGTGGCGGTGGTGCCGACGGCGATGACCCGTCCGCCCTCGGCGCGCGCCGCATTGATCAATTGGGCGTTCATCGCGTCCAGGCTGAACCACTCGTGGTGGATGTCATGGTCCTCCAGTTCCTCGGCCTTGACCGGCTTGAACGTCCCGGTCCCGACGTGAAGTGTCACCGAAGCCACACGCACGCCCTGCTGCTGCAACTGCCCGAGAAGCGTCTGGGTGAAGTGCAGCCCAGCCGTCGGGGCCGCTACGGCGCCGGGCTGGCGAGCGTAAACCGTCTGGTAGCGCTGCTGATCGGTTTGCGCCTGGTTGGGGTCATTGTCGCGCCGGATGTAAGGCGGAAGCGGCGGGAATCCCACCTCGTTCAGGATCACCTCCGGATCGCCCGGCGCATCAATGCGAAGCAAGCAGCGTCCCTCTTCACGCTTCTCGACCAATTCGGCCGTGCAGTAATCCTGCTTCTTCCGGTCCTGGACGCGCAGCCGCTCTCCCGGTCGGACCTTGCGGGCGCCCTTGAGCATCACCTCCCAGAGCCCCGCTCCATCGCCCTGCTCGGCGAGGAAGAGCCCTTCCAGGGCCGCCCCTGTCTGCCGCTGGGCAAAGAAGCGGGCGGGCAGGACCTTGGTGTCGTTGAGGACGAGGCAATCCCCAGGGTGCAGGAAATCGCCAATGGCGCTGAATCGGCTGTCTGTCACCCCCCCCGTCGCGCGGTCCAGGACCAATAGGCGCGAGGCGCTGCGCTGCTCGCTCGGGGCCTGCGCAATCAACTCAGCCGGCAGATGATAATCAAGCTCGTCTGTTCTCATGGAACCATGTTATCAGACCGCGGAAAATTTATAAGAGTTTTTTCACCCTGAATACGCGGCCGATTCCGGCCTTTCGGGGCGAGGCGGCATTTTTGCCCCAAGTGTCACAGCCGGCCATCCGATATCACCGGCACAGGTTGCACAAGGGGTCGTGCTAATCCGAAGATCAACCACCCGGTTCAAGAGGTCGTCATGGTGTGTCCGCGTAGACGTTTCGAACAAACCGCCACATCGATCAGCACGCTCGGGCGGGGCGAACTGAAGAAGCGCATCAAGGGTTTCCGCGGCCGCTTCAAACTTGACTTCACCGACCAGTACCTCGAGACCGCCAGTGTGGATCGACTCCGCCACATCCTCCTGGCCGCCCTGATCACCGGCAGATCGCGCCATTGAGCCCCCCGAAACGCGCATCGGTCAAATAAAAAAGGGTCCCACCCGAAGATGGGAACCCTATGAAATCACCTATCACTCCGCCGAACGAAGCGCCCGCCGGAGATGAGAAATCAGCAGCTTAGTAGCCCGTGCGACCCCAGCAAGCGGTCTGCAGCCACTCGAGGTCTTCGCGGCCAGCGTCCGTTTCCGGCGCTCGGTTGTTGCTCGTATGAGCTTTCTGCTGGAGCTTGCCGTACTTGACGGTGTCGGAGCCGCGCCACTTGTGGTATTCGACGTGTCCATCGGCGAAGGAGACGTTCGTGCCGTCGCCATGACGGACGGGAGCATCGTCCCACCAGGTCGCCGGCTGATAGTGCGTCGCGTAGCTGTCAGGCGTCACCCAGCCTTCGTCGATGAAGATCATGCGGTAGGCCGCGCCGGGGCTAACGATATCAGAGGCCCGCTTGAGCCAGAGAACCGTCTTGCCGACCCGAACGGACTTGCCGCCATTGGCCGTTCCGCTTCGGGACAAACCATTGGCGCCGTCCATCGCCGCGTAGGTCAGCATCTCGCCTCGCGTACCAGTCGGGCACTTGTACATTTTGGCGTCGCTCACGTACGGATACAGGGCGCCTTTCCGGATTTCCTCCTTCTGGAGATCCTCGTCCGCCTGCGCGCCCGTCGAATACCCGTCGGCCCAGCACTTGCCCACCCACGGCCATTCCTTGGAACGCGAGTAGATCCCTCCGGCGCCGTTGACGATCAGGCCGTCGTTCTCGTCGTTGTACATCAGCCAGGCCAATTGCAACTGCTTGAGGTTACTCAGGCAGGCGGCTCGGCGACCCTGCTCCCGCGCCCGGTTCAGGGCGGGCATCAGGATACCCATCAGAATCGCGATAATCGCGATCACCACCAGAAGCTCGATCAGTGTGAAACCCTTGTCGCGTTTGTTCATTCCACTGCTCCTAATGCTACTGCTTTTCCTAATAAGACGAAACCGGCGGTCACCGCCACACAGCGGTGACCGCCGGCGAACCCGTTTTTGTAGCAACCAACTGCTAACTGCTGCTTCGACTAGTAGTCTTTGAACCCCCGCATCCACTGCGGCCAATCGCCCGGAGCGACACCGCCCGCCTTCGTCCAGGGCCCATTGACGTTGTAGCCCTTGTGCCACTGGAGGGTCCAAAGCTCTTTCAGACCGACCGGACGGGCCGAGAAGTCGCAGAAGAGGTTGTTGACGAAGCCATCATGACGGTCCACGCACACGCGCTCCATCTCGTTGACATTCGGCCTGTCGGGAATCGCCCCGTATTCGGTATCGACGATCTCCGGGGGAGCGTCATTTTCTCGCGGCCAGGCGTCGACCCACCACTGGCCCTGGAACAGGGGGATGTTGTAGGCGCCCTTGACGTTGGGCGTGCGCCAGTGGTCGTCGGCCGGTGAGCGGCCCCAGACCCCAGCGTTGCCCGAGCTTCTCGGATTGCACATCCAGCCGTTCGGGCCGTAGCTTCCGATGTAGTCCTGACCATCGTCACTGTACTGCGCGGTATTCGGGACCGTCCAGGCCTGGAAGGCCCAACTACCGATCTTGTTGGTCATGTTGGATTTCGCTGCTGACGGGCAGCACCGCAGTTTCTCGTCGATCTTGTGGCGCCCCTGCAACATGGGCTCGACCCACCAGCGGCCACTGCCGCCGCCTTCGCCGCTGAGCCAGTACCCATCGTTATCATCGCAGTAGAACTTCCAGATCAGCCCCCACTGCTTCAATTGCGACGTGCAGGCAACCTTCCGCGCCTGCTTCTTGACGCGACTCAAGGCCGGCATCATGATAGACATCAACAGCGCGATGATCGCGATAACCACCAGTAACTCGATTAAGGTAAAGCCTTTGCGTTTGCTCATTGCCATACTCCTTAACAATTCCGCCTCTCCAAGCAGCACCGCTCATCTCACCCGCCTGACGAGACGGGCGAAAAGCTACGCAGCCCCAAACACGGACCTTGCGGCAAACAAACCTGAGCGCCCTTACGTGGGCTCAGACCTTACACAGATGCGCCTCAAGCATGAGCTGTTCCGTATGATGCGGGATTTTGCCTGATAAGGGTCGCCTGCGAGCCGCCAACGCCCCTTGTCACACCCACCCATCTCATCCGGGCCCGACCATCCAGAATTCCCGTCGCTTACGCAATCTTTTCATTCTAACCGAGCGTGCATCTGTTGTCAAGACCCCAGAGACCATTATCGGACACTCCCCCCTTGCGGAATGTGTCGGCTGCTTCCGCCCGCTCGGCTGGGCGATTCGCTACCCCGAATGGAGTAATCCCTAGAGGACGCCCTTCTTGAGGATGACGTTGGCGTAGAGCGCCTTTTCGCTCGTTGCGACGACGGCGTAGGCTTGCTTGGCTCGCTCGTAGAAGGCGAAGCGCTCGACAAACTCGAAATCGGAGAACTTCTCGCCGCTGGCGGTTACGATCTTGCGATACTCCTCCCAGATCGTCGGTTTGGTGTCGTCGCCGGGGACGACGGCCATCAGGGAGACGGGCTGCTCGACGTAGATATCCAGCGGGAAGAACTTCAAGACCGCCTCCAGTAGTTCAGGCACATCGTGCCCATCGCAACGGAGCAATCGCTGGGCGACGCTGGCGGCCGGGAAATTGCCGTCAGCCAGGACGATCTCGTCGCCATGGCCCATTTCCATCAGCACCTTGATCAGTTCGGGCGAAATGATGGGCGGAATATTCTTGAGCATGTCGTTCGTTCCTTTCTCAAAGCGAATCCAAGCAACTCCCTCGCCTCGTCGGGAGTGCAGTATACCGGCCCGGCAAGGCATTTCAATGGCGAAACGCCGAGGCCAAATCAAAATGCAGACGGCAAAATAACAGACTGGAGGAAGTCATCGCCGCTAGCGGCGCTTCCGCCATTTTGATCTTTGATTCTTGATTCTAGACCCTCTCCGGAGCGACCTCACGGTCTGCCCCCAAAACTTTCAGGGTCGCATATTGACAGCATCGCTCGGCCCAACTAGGATACGGTCCCGTTGGATGCTTGGGTTGGGGCGTGTGGCCGCAACGGAGTCTTTCTTCTTCCAATATTGACAGCCTTTCAGGCCGCATGACTGTGTGCATTTACGGGTTTGGACGAGAGTGAAGATTGTAGTCTGTATTCCTGCGCGGTACGAGTCGACCAGATTCCCCGGGAAGGTTCTCGCCCAAGAGACCGGCAAATATCTCGTCCAGCACACCTACGAGCAAGCCTGCAAAGCCCACCTGCCCGAACGCGTCATCATCGCGGCCGACGACGAGAAGATAGCAGCCGCCGCCCGGACCTTCGACGCTGAATGCGTACTGACCCGAGTCGACCACCAAAGCGGCACCGATCGGATTGCCGAAGCCGTCACCGATGTGGACGCCGACATCGTAATCAACGTCCAGGGCGACGAGCCGAATATCGATCCGGCCCATATCGACCAATTGGCGCAGATGCTCGTCGACGATTCCGAAGCACCCATGGCAACCCTGGCAACACGTCTGAGCAGGCCCGAGCAGGTCACCGAACCCAACATCGTCAAAGCGATCGCCGGCGTGAAGGGCCGAGCGATCTACTTCTCCCGCTGTCCGATCCCCTATGATCGCACCGCCGGAGGTATCGGGCCGGCTGAGCAGTACCTGCGGCACATCGGCATCTACGCCTACCGCAAAGACTTCCTGCTCAAGCTCACCACCTTGCCCCAGACGCCCCTGGAGAAACTCGAGAAACTCGAACAACTGCGCGTGATCGAGAACGGATTCGCCATCCTCGTCGGCATCGTGGACGACACCAGCGAAGGGATCGACACCCCCGAACAATACGCCGCGTTTGTGGCCCGCTGCAAAAACGACGTCAAGACAGACCCCAAAGACGGAACCGCCCCGGCATCATGAGGTGAGGATTCAGATGGCTGACAGCAAAGAGATGTTGACGAAGCTGAGCGATGCTTCGACCGAAAGCGAGTTCTTTTCGCCCATGCCCAAGGGCTACAAAAAGGGCAAGACCAAGTACGTCTTCGTGATGGGCACCGTCATGAGCGGGCTGGGCAAGGGCATCTTCTCCTCGTGCCTGGCCAAGCTGCTCCAGGACAAGGGGCTCAAGGTCGCCCCGATCAAGCTGGAAGGCTACCTCAATATCGATTCGGGCACGCTCAACCCGTTCCGGCACGGCGAGGTCTTTGTCCTCGACGACGGCATGGAGTGCGACATGGACCTGGGCACCTACGAGCGCATGCTGGATCAGGACCTGAGCCGAGCGAACTTTGCCACGAGCGGACAGATCTTCAGCTCCGTCCTGAACAAGGAACGGCACGGCGACTACCTGGGTCGCGACGTGCAGATGATCCCCCACCTGACCGGCGAAGTGAAACTCAAGCTACGGCATCTCGCCATGGAGAGCAAGGCGGACGTCGTCTTCGTCGAGATCGGCGGCACCGTGGGCGACCTGGAGAACGCCTACTACCTCGAAGCGATGCGCGAACTGGCTTACGAGGAAGGCCCCCATAGCAGTTGCTTCGTCGCCCTGACGTACATTCTCGAGCCGCCCACCCTGGGCGAACAGAAATCCAAGGCCGCCCAGCTCGGGATCAAGCAGGTCATGCAACTGGGGATTCAGCCGGATATCATCGCCTGCCGGGCCAGCAGCCCCGTGAATGAGAAGGCTCGCCAGAAGATCAGCATCTATAGCAATGTCCCTCTGGAACGGGTCGTCAGTTTGCACGACTCGGCCAGCATTTATATGATCCCGTCAATGCTCCGCGAGAACGGCCTGGACTTCGAGGTGCTTCGCCTCCTGCGAATCGAGGACCGGATCAACCTGCGGCACGAGCGGAAGGCCTGGGCCCAGTGGTGCGACTTCACCGACAAGATCGGCACCGCCAGGTACGACACGACGATCGGCATTACGGGGAAATACACCTCCGTGCGGGACAGCTATGCGTCGATTATCAACGCGCTCGAGCACGCCGGCATCGCCCTGGGGGGCAACGTCGGGATCAAGTGGATCGATACAACGGATATCACAGACAAGAACGCCGCCGAAGCGTTGGCCGGCGTAGATGGGATCATCGTCCCCGGCGGATTCGGCTCCCGCGGCGCGGAGGGCAAGATCTCCTGCGTCCGCTACGCCCGCGAAAACGACCTGCCCTATCTGGGCTTGTGTCTCGGGTTCCAGATGGCGGTCATCGAATTCGCCCGCAACGTCTGTGGGCTCAAGGGCGCCGGCTCGACCGAGCTGGACCCCAAATGCGCCGTGCCCGTGATCGACATTCTGCCCGAACAGAAGAAGATCGAAGGTCTGGGCGGCAACATGCGTCTGGGCGGTCGCGATGTGGAGATCAAGCCGGAGACGATCGCGTGGGATCTCTTCGCCCAGAAGGACACCGAGCGGATGCGTTTCCGACACCGCTACGAGGTGGATCCGGAGTACATCGAGACCCTGGAGAAGAACGGCCTGGTCTTCTCGGGCAAAGCGCCCGACCAACCGATCATGCAGATCCTGGAACTGCCCGACCATCCCTTCTTCATGGGAACTCAGGCCCATCCGTGTCTGACGAGCCGCCCCTTGCGGCCCAGCCCCATGTTCGTCGGGCTCGTTGCAGCCGCCATGCAACGTCAGCACGCCCAGGCGAAGTTGCCTAACAGTGTCGAAGCGGCCAAGCAAGTCTGCGTCCTCGCCGGCGCCTAGCGACGTTCGCACCTGCTGAAGAACCTGAGAGCAAATATCGAAATGCAAGCTTGAGGAAGTCATCGTCGCAACGCGGCGATTCCACGCTTCTTGAGATTTGATCTTTGAGTTCGGATATCTCGTTGAGGCACCCAGATTGAACGACTGTCGCAAAACCCATTCCCAAAGCGAAAGGGAGGCCTTCGAAGTCTCGAATCCACCGACCAGCGAGAAGACCGACAGCGACTACTGGTTCGAAGTGCTCGAGTCCGACGCCGAGCAGAACAGCAAGCTCGCTGGTCAGGCGGGGCGAGCCTTTCCCCGCCTGCGGCCGCTGTTTCTCCGCCTCTTCCGATGGGTATTCCGACTGTGGTCCGGCCTGCACGTCGTAGGTGTGGAGAACCTCCCCATTGACCGGCCCTACATCCTGGCCGTCAATCACGAGTGCCATCTGGACAACCTTTTCGTGGCCTGTCTGCTCCCCAAGGACATCCAGCAGAAGATGGTGGTCCTCAGCAAGAAGGAGCACTTCGCTCACTTGTTGACACGGTTGGTGGCGAAGCTCTGCCATGGCGTTCCCGTGGATCGCGCGCAGATTTCGGCTGGAGCGCTGGGGATCTGCTTCCAGGTGCTCAAGCAAGGTGGCGTGCTCCTGATTCACCCTGAGGGCACGCGGAGCCCGGACGGTCGACTCCAACCCTTCAGAAAAGGGGTGGCGATCCTGGCCCGCTATGCCGCCTGCCCCATCGTCCCGGTCCATATCGAGGGTGGGCATGAGTTCTGGCCCAAACATTCCTTCTTCCCCCGCCGCCGACAGCGAATCTCGGTTTCGATCGGCTCAGCGATTGCCCCGCAAACGATCGCGGCCCAAACCACCAAGGACCTTACGCAGCAACTGATGGCGAGCGTCGCGGCGCTGGAAAAGGAGAGGGCCAAGTGAACAGCCCCCAACAAGCAACGGTCAGAACCCAAATCGCGGCGATCTTTGATGTGGACGGCACCTTGGTCCGAGGCAATGCGATCGACTACTATCTCTTCTTCGTCAAGCATCTGTCCAATCCGGTGCAGAGATTCCTCAAGCGTTTGGCGGTGCCGATGTGGGGCCCCTACTGGCTGCTGCTCGACCGCATCGACCGGCGCCGATTCAACCGAAGCTTCTATCGACAGTATCGCGGGTTCTCAGTCGCGAGGATGCAGGAACTGGCCCAGGCCTGCTTTCAAGATGTCTTCGTGCCGCGGTTGATTCCCGAAACGCTGCGCCGCGCCGAGCAGCATCGCGCCCGAGGTGAACGGATACTGCTGGTCAGCGGCACACTGGACTTCATCCTGGCGCCCCTGGCCGAATTCCTCGGAGCCGAGGCGGTCCTGAGCCCGAGCCTAGCGCACGAAGCCGGAATCTATCAGGGCCGCATCGCCGGAAAAAACGTCGTGGGCAGCACCAAAGCCGAGGTCGTCACGGACTACGCCCGGCAAGAGAGTATCGATCTGTCCCGGAGTTACGCCTACGGCGATTCGCTCTCAGACGCGTCGTTGCTGAGCCAGGTGGGTCGTCCGATCGTCGTTGACCCAGACAGGAAACTCCTCAGTATGGCCAACCGGCTCGGCTGGGAAAAGATCATCTCGGAGCAAGAGGGCTCAGACTCGGCCCCGCAGTCTAGGTGAATCCCCCACCACAGGGTGCCTTCCCAGGCGATCGGCTGAGCCGATCCTTTGCGCACCGCTCGGCGTCTGCTAGAATGGATGCGATTGAGCGGAGGTCCCATCTGATCGGACTTTGTGGAGGTCATCATGGACGCGAACGATTGCCGGGACACGAAAGGACGCAGGCAATTTCTGGCCGGTCTACCGCTCGCCGTAACCGGTTCCGCGCTGGCCCTGTCGGGGGCAGCTGCAAGCCATAGCGCCTCAGCCGCTCCGGCGAGTTCACCGGCCGCCCCCCTACCCTCAATCCGGCTGGGCGACCACCGTGTCAGTCGGTTAATAGCCGGCTGGAATCCCATCGCGGGCTATTCCTATATGGGCCCCTTCATGGACCGGCACATGCGGGAGTACTTCACCCTGGAGCGAACCGTGGCGTTCCTGCAGGATTGTGAAAGAAACGGCGTCACAGCCTGGCAGCTCGACCACGCCGAAAAAGCCGTCGCCGCCATGCGGACGTTAAGAGAGCAAGGCAGTAAGATGCAATGCCTCTGCCTCCACGCTGACGCGGCGTCGATCAAGAAAGTTGTCACCGATCTCGCACCGATCGCGATCGTCCACCACGGCGGTGTCACGGATCGCCTGTTCCGCGAAGGCAAGAGCGGAAAGGTCCGTGACTTCGTCGCACGTGTCCACGACGCCGGTGTCTTGGCCGGCGTATCGGCGCATAATCCCGACTGCATCA
>JANQFY010000170.1 GCA_028277585.1 Sedimentisphaerales bacterium | reverse complement strand
ACCCGGGCCGACCTGGTGATCGGCGCCGTCCTGATCCCGGGCGATCGCGCGCCCCATTTGATCAACCGGGCGCTGGTGGCAAAGATGAAGCCGGGCAGCGTGATTGTAGACGTCTCCATCGACCAGGGCGGGTGCACCGAGACCTCGCGCCCCACCACCCACAGCGATCCGATCTACCTCGTCGATGAGGTGGTCCATTACTGCGTCGCCAACATCCCCGGCGCCGTCAGCCGAACCTCCACGCTGGCGCTGTGCAACGCCACCCTGCCCTACGTGCGGCAACTCGCCTCGCTGGGGGCCCCAGCCTTCTCCGATCTTGACGAGGGCCGCGCCGCCGCGATCAACATGCAAGATCACAAGCTCGTCAACCCCGCCGTCGCGAACGTCTTTGGTGATCTTGCCCACTGACGACCCCTGCGACACGTCCCAGAACCCTCGTTTCCGGATCATCAGAGCCGTTCTTGGGGATTTTCTGCGAATTCTCAGTAAATCTCATTGACAGGTACCTTGCATTACAATATAGTTGTCATCATGAACGATCGATTCTTCGACAACTGGTCGACACAGCTCCGCAAAGGCATGCTGGAGTTGTGCATCCTCAACGCAATCGACGGGACCCGCCTCTACGGCTACGATATCGTTCGCAGACTCCGCGAGACCGACGCCCTGGTTGTCAGCGAAGGTACGGTCTATCCCATCCTCAGCCGCTTGCGACGTGAAGGTTTCGTCGAGACCACCATCGAAGAATCCGCCGAGGGCCCGGCTCGCAAATACTACACCGTCTCCGAGAAGGGCCACGGCATCCTCGCTCGCATGAACGAGTGCTGGAGCAAGATGAAGACCGGCACCGACAAGCTAAAACAAGAGGGATGATCATGGTTGAGCTAAGTACGAGCGCCAGAAAGGGCCTGGATGACTACCTGCAACAGGTCCGGACCTACCTGCGATGGTCCAAGTCGCTGGACCGCCATGAGGTCGAGCAGAATATCACCGAGCACATCGAGCGGGAGCTTGAGGGCTCGCCGGAACCTGTCTCAGCCAGTGTCCTGGACGGTGTTCTGGCCCGGCTGGGCAGCCCCCGGCAGTGGGTCCCGCCCGAGGCGATGCACTGGTGGGGGAAACTCATCCTCAAGCTTCGCACCGACTCCGAGGATTGGCGGCTCTCCTACATCTCGTTCTCCCTTCTGCTCGTCGGCGTTCTGCTTATGTTCCTCGTCAGCCCTCTGCAGGTGGTCTTCTTCGCGGGGAGCTTCATCACCGCCCGCGCCGCACTGGCCGCGGCCGGGCCCGAAGATCTCGGCGCCCAGAAGTGGCTGCTCTATCCCATCCTACTGGCGGTCAGCGTCGCTTTCGTACTCACCCTGTTCCTTGGCCCCGCCCTGTTGGCCGGGATCGTCGCGGCCGAGTTGCATGAGGTACACTGGATCCGCCGGGACAGCCACATGGGCGCGATCGCGTTTGTCTATACCGCGACGATGCTGGTCACCAGTCTCTGGTGGATGCTCCTGGGGTTGATATCCTGCAAATGGCCCGGCCTGATCCGGCAGCCCCTCCGCCCCTTCGCCGACCGGTTCAACCGCCGACGCGGGCTGGCCATCTCGGGCGTGGGTCTGCTGCTCCTCGCCTTCCTCGCCGGCTTCGTCGCCCTCTACATGAACGGCGCCTTCGACATCTTCATGGGCTGACGCTGCGGACGTCCTACAGGCCTTCGGCCAGCCGCACGATGCGCCGGGCCGTCACCGTCTTCGATTTGCCGTGGAGAGTTAGCCAGTCGCCGTCGATTGTCTTGATCTGCGCATCGGACCGCTCGGCGTCGATCGCGGCCGGGCCGTTGGCGACGATCATATCGAGATGCTTGTCAGTCATCTTGCGTTCGGCGTTGGCGCGAAGGTTGCGGTCCTCCAGGGCGAAGCCGACGACGATCTGCCCGGCAGCTTTGTGACGTCCCGCCCATTTGAGGATGTCGGCGGTCGGCTTGAGTTGTAGGGTGGGGCTTGCCCGGCCGTCCTTCTTGATTTTGGTCTTGGACGTTCGCGCGGGCGTATAGTCGGCTACGGCCGCCGCCATGATCAGGCAGCCACAGCCGGAGAAGCGCTCCTTGACCGCTGCGAACATCTGCGCAGCGCTTTCGATGCGAACCACGTCAGCACCCTTCGGAGGCCTCAGCGCCGTTGGCGCCGTGACCAGCGTCACTTCATGCCCGGCCCGCAGAACGGCCCGCGCCAGCGCGTAGCCCATCTTTCCACTGCTGGCATTGGAGATGAAACGGACCGGGTCGATGTATTCGCGCGTCCCCCCGGCTGTGATTAGAAAACGCATCGTTGGCTCAGTCCTCTTCGTCAGGCCTCATGGATCCTATCAGACCGATAGGACCTACTGCTTCTTGGGCGCCAGCGCTTCAATCGCTTCCTGAATCTCGGCAGGCTCGGCCATGCGCCCGACGCCCTCAGTCCCACAGGCGAGTCGACCGGCCGCTGGTCCGACCAGGTTTATCCCCCTTTGCTTCAGGGTCTCAACATTGCCGGCAACCGCCGGATTGGCCCACATCCGATCGTTCATCGCCGGCACCAGCAGCATAGGCTTGTCCCAGCAGGCGCAGAGGGTGGTGCTGAGTAGATCGTCGCAGATGCCATGGGTGATCTTGCCGATGATGTTGGCGGTCGCCGGCGCGATGACCACGACATCGGCCCAATCGGCCAGCGAGATATGTACGCTGCGATACTCCTCCGGGGTGCTCCACAGGCTGGTGAACACCGCCGAACGGGTCACGGCTTCGAAGCTCTTGGGGGTGACGAACTGGCTGGCGCTGTCGGTTAGCACCGTCCGGACACATGCTCCGGCGGCCGTCAGTTTGCTGGCCAGATCGACCGCCTTGTAGGCGGCGACTCCCCCCGTGACACCGAGCAGAATGTTTCGCGCTTCGAGCATGTCCCTATCCCGACGAAGCCGGCGTCCGATCGCTACATTTTCAGTCGCCAGGGTTCACCGTCTTCGGCGTCACCACCCGGCGCTTCGATGGTGATCTTGTCCTGCAGAATCTCCTGCGCGACGATCTCCAGCAAGGTCAGACCCTGCGTGTCTTCGATCAGGGGACGGGCGCCCTGGAGCAGTTCGGCCATCCGCTTCTGCACGAGAGCCGCGAGCTTGAATCGCCCCCCGACCTTGTTCACAACCTCGACGCTCTTAAGTTCATCCAGCATTATGCATCTCCAATATGTCCGTCAGACCCGTCGGATGCGTCCGGGCCCTGCGGGACGCCGCGGACAATCTGAACCACCTCTTTGACGGCATGTTCCAAATCTTCATTGATAACCATGTTGTCGTAGTGCTGCCACGCCGCGGCGATCTCGTTGCTGGCGCCGTTGAGGCGGGTTTCGGCCACCTCTTCGGCATCGCGACCCCGTCGGCCGATCCGCTCAGCCAGCGCCTTGTCGTTCGGGGGCAGAATGAAAATCATCACCGCATCCGGGTAGACCGTCTTGACCTGTCGCCCCCCCTGGACATCGATCTCGAGAATCACGTTCTTGCCGGCATCCAGCGCCTCGTCGACCTTGTCCTTGGGCGTTCCGTACAGGTTCCCAAAGACCTCGGCGTGCTCCAGGAGCAGCCCTTGTTCCATTCGCTCGCGAAACTCAGCCTCGGAGACGAACCAGTAGTCCCGCCCATCCTGCTCGCCCGGGCCCGGCGGACGCGTGGTCAGCGAGACGCTCAGTTCCAGACCCTCCACGCGCCGGATCACCTCGCGGCAGATCGTGCTCTTACCGACACCGGACGGACCGCTGAGAACAATCAGCTTTCCCCGTGCTTTGTTGTTGTCGTTTCTGTTCATCGTTATATCGAAGACCACCTACAGCGACCCGTGTTCCGGAAACATACGGCCCACCTCCGAACGGCGCTCCGTCACTCCACGTTCTGGATTTGTTCCTTCAGCCGCTCGATCAGACACTTGATATCGACCACGCAACGTACGAGTTCGGCATCGGCTGCCTTGCTCGCGACGGTGTTGGCCTCTCGGAGCATCTCCTGACTCAGGAAATCCAGCCGCCGACCCGCCTGGCCCTCCTTCTCGCAGATCTCCATGAACTGCTGCAGATGTGCGTCCAGTCGAGCGATCTCCTCGGCGATGTCGGAGCGATCCGCCAGGACAGCCACCTCCCGAGCAAGCGTCTCCTCATCGAGTTGCAGTTTGGCTTCGGCCAGCAAGGCATCAACACGCCGCCGCAGCCGCTTGGCATACTCGTCAATCACCCCTTCGCTGCGCCGTCGCACATGCTCCAGTTCCTTTGTCATCGCCTCGCAGTGCCCGCGCAAGTCCGCCTCGAGGAACCGGCCCTCGGCTTCGCGCATCGCCTTGAGCTTCTCGATCGCCTCTTGCGTCAGACCCAGGACGAACTCACGAACCTTGCGGCTCTCTTCTTCATCGGGCAGGATCGGAAGCACGACACCGGGCAGTGTCAGGAGACTCGCCATGTCGATGGTCCCCTCGATCCCGACCGATGAACCAACCGCGCTGAGCCGCTCGACGACCGATCGCAGCGCCGCCTCGTCGATCTCGAACAGGACATTGCCCGAGACGCCCTTGAGGCGAACCACGCAGTTGATCGTTCCGCGCGCGAGGTTCTTGCGAAGACACTTGTCAATCGCGTCTTCCAGAAAGGCGACGGCTTCGGGCAGCTTGATGATGGTCTTGAGATAGCGGTTGTTGACCGCTTTGATCTCGACGGCGTAACAGACGCCATCGAGTTGACCATCGGCGCTGCCGTATCCGGTCATGCTGTTGAGCATTATGCTGGGCCTCTTAAACAGGGAATAGCACGGCCGGGACTGAGCCCGGCCCGCGCGCTTGATTCAGCCGTCCTCAAATCGAGGAACCGCGTTACTACCCACCTGCCGTGTTGGCGTCCGTCGTCCCATTGGCGTCCGCCTGCGAAGGAACTGGCGCTGGTTCGCCGCCGGTCGTCTGCGCCGCCTCGGTCGGCGCCGCGCCACCCATACTCGGATCGCCCGGCTTGTAGAACCGGCCCATCAGCACGGCCAGCATCAGAAAGACGCCGACCAGGACGATGGTCACCCAGGTCAGGAAATCACCGGTCTTGGAGCCGAGCAGGCCTCCGCCCATGCCACCGCCGAAGGCCGCGGTCAATCCCCCGCCGCGTCCCTTCTGCAGCAGGATCACCAGGACCAGGACGACCGAAACCAGGACGAAGAGCACCGCCACCAGTTTCATCAAGATGCCAACCGCCAATATCGGAAAAACAGTCATATTCGTGCCCCAAACACACATTGCTAAGTTGCTGCTACACTCTGTTCTCGGTCGCCATCATCCGCGGGGCTCGTATGACCCGTCGCCCATCGGACTGAGGGCCGGCCGCGTCAGACCCCGGCCTGGATAATCTGAAGGAACGCGTCGGGCTTCAGGCTGGCGCCGCCCACGAGGCTGCCGTCAACGTCCGGCTCGCTCATCAGTTCCTTGGCGTTGTCCGGCTTGACCGATCCACCGTAGAGGATGCGGATCTCAGCGGCCAGGTTCTCATCGTACATCTCGGCCAGCAGTTTGCGGATGAACGCATGCACTTCCTGGGCCTGCTCACGGGTGGCGGTCCGTCCGGTGCCAATCGCCCAGACCGGCTCGTAAGCGACCGTCACGGCCGAAGCCTTCTCAGCGCCCAGATTGGCCAGGCCGGCCCGCACCTGCTGCTCGACCACCTGCTCGGTCTTGCCCGCATCGCGCTCTTCCAGCAACTCGCCCACGCAGAGGATCGGCAGCAACCCACCGGCCAGCGAGGCGAGGACCTTCTTGTTGACCACTTCATCGCTCTCGCCCAGGACATGGCGACGCTCCGAATGGCCGCACAGAACGTACGTGCAACCGACGTCCTTGAGCATGGCCGGGCTGATTTCGCCCGTGAAAGCGCCCTTCTCTTCGAAGTAGATGTCCTGCGCGCCGAGCGCCACGCCGGACGAACTGACCGCCTGACCAACCGCCTGCAGATAGACGAACGGGGGAATCACCGCAACGGTTACGTCGGTACCGGCCAGATCCGCGGAACCGTCGGCGATCGCCTTGGCCAGGTCCACGCCTGTCTGGCTGTCCATGTTCATCTTCCAGTTACCGGCTACAAACGGCTTTCTCATTATGCTCTCCTATCGTGCTCTAAATATCACGGTCGCGATCGACGCTTGTTTCTTACATCAATTCCGTCGCGCGCGGGAAGCTGCCCAGCACCGAAAGCTGCAAACAGTGCTGCCGCGACTCTTCCAACGCGATCTGGACGCGTTCCTCGGTGTGGTGACCGAGGAAATCCATGAAGAAGTAGTACTCCCAGCCCCGTTTCTTGCTCGGGCGGGATTCGATGTTCGTCAGGTTGATGTTGTATTTCTTGAAAACCTCCAGCACATCGGCCAGCGCCCCGGCCTTGTGGGCTGTGCTGTAGAGGATCGCCGTCTTGTCTTCACCGGTGGGCCGGGCGTCTTCGTCGGCCACGACCAGGAACCGCGTGATGTTGTTGGCGATGTCCTCGATATTCTCGCAGATCATCCTCAGGCCATACAGCTCAGCGGCTACTTTCGAGCCGATCGCCGCGGCGCCATGCTCCTCCGCCGCCATCTGGGCCGCCTTGGCGGTCGAGGCGACGGGAATCGTCTTGGCCTCTTTGAACGTAGCCGTCAACCAGTTGCGACACTGGGCGAACACCTCGGGCTTCGAGTAGATCTTCTCAACCTCTTCCAAGCGGCAATTCGCCAGAAGATTGTGATGGACGGCCATCAGCACCTCGGCGCACACCTTCCGGTCCGTTTCGATCAAGGCGTCGAGCGTCTCGATCACGCCGCCGCCCGTGGAATTCTCGACCGGAACGATACCGAGATCGCAGTGCTCCTTGCTGACCTCATCAAAGATGCTGCGAATATCCGCCAGCGGCTCGTACTCGACGCTCTGGCCGAACTTGAGCATGGCCGCACTGTGGCTGAAGCTGCCGGCCGGGCCCAGATAGGCGATCCGCAGCGGCTTCTCCAGCATGAACGAGCCGCTCATCAGCTCCCGCCAGATCGCCAGAAGCGTCCGGTCGTGCAAGGGGCCGCAGTTGGCGCCCTTGATCTTGGCCAGAACCTGCTTCTCCCGGTCCGGCGCGTAGATCGGCCCGGCGGTCTTGCTCTCAAGCTTGAGCTTGCCTACCTCAACAACAACCTGGGCCCGCTCGTTCAGAAGCCTGACCAGCTCGTTGTCGATTTCGTCAATGCGATTTCGTAGGTCATCCAGAGACATAAACCAGATCCCGCGTATCCAAGAAAGACGTCGTCGAAGCCGTAGAAAACAGAGTCGCCGCTGGGGACGTTCAGTCCCTCCACGCAGAGGTTACCCTGAGGCAATCTCGTGTTTTCGGCCCTTTTGGCTCTCAGAAGCCCAATTCGATTTCGTAAAAACTCTTTTCTTTAGCAGAATTAAGCCTATGCGTCAACGACTTTCGGCTGTAACGTTCAATATTTTGGAGCGTATCGCATGACGGCCAGCGTGACGCGGTACACGATCTTCAAGACGCGGTGGGGCCACTTCGGGTTCATCTGCCGGGGCGACTCCGTCTGCCGCACTCTCTTGCCGATCGGCGACCGCGCCGCGGCCCACCGGGCCCTGCTGACAAGCAGCGAACTGGAGATCCCCTACGAGAAGCACCTCTTGCGAGGGCTCCAACAGCGTATCATCGGGTACTTTGAAGGCGAAACCGTTGATTTCAGCGCTGATCCGGCCGTTGACCTGACCGGATTCAGTGTCTTTCAGCAGGCGGTTCTGACGGCCTGCCGGCGGATTTCGCTCGGCCAGATCCGCACGTACGGCCAACTGGCGACCGATGCAGGACGCATCAAGGCGGCCCGCGCGGTCGGCGGCGCCATGGCCCGCAACCCGGTTCCTCTGATCATCCCGTGCCATCGCGTCGTCCAATCCGGGGGCGGGCTTGGCGGTTTCTCGGCCATCGGCGGACCAACGCTGAAGCAGCGTATGCTCCGACACGAGCAACCCGAGGCATGACCTAGGCGAACTCCTGGAGCAGGCTGAGCAGCTTGCGGTCGAGCTTATGGCCGTGGAAGTCCTCGTAGTCCACGTCCTTGCGGCCCGAGTCCATGATTCCGAACGAACCGCGGAAATTCCACAGGGCCAAGCCAATCCCGTGCTCGGTGAGAATCTCCAGCGCATCGCGGAACCAGGCCAGTACGACACTGTGGGGCGTGCGCTTATAGGACCCGCCCTCGCCGCAGTGGACTCCGACCCCCATCTTTGCTAGGTCCACCCACTTCTGATAGTGCTGCTCAAGCCGCTTGCGGTCCCACCCATGGCCGGGCCAGGCCGGGTCGGGGTAGTTGCTGTGATTAACCCACGACGCGCCGCTGTGACTGATGAACATCGGGTCGTAAGCCCGCGTACTCTGGCCGATCTGCAAATCCGCCACCTCGGGAACGGTCTCGCGCCCCCAACTGAGCCCGTCGATCAGGATCGTCCGGTCCGGGTTGACCTCGCGGATCCCGCGAACCGTCGCGCGGACGACCCGCTCATGGTCGGCCCGACTCATCTGCCCGCCTGGCGAGGGAGGTTCGTTGATCAGGTCGAAACTGAGCTTGTCCTTGGAGATCCCCTTGTAGCGCTTCGCCATCAACTGCCAATGGAAGCAGAAGGCGTCCAGGGCGCTCTGGTCCTTCCAGAGGCTGTGGGGCTCCCTGAACTCGCGGTTGACCGAGTAGCCGGGCCCGCGATGGAAGTTCAGGCTGGCGTGCAGGCCATACTTGCTCGCCAGTTCGATCCCGCGATCGAGTTTGGCCAGCATGGGCTCGTGGATCTTGTAGTCGTCGCCGTCCTCGATCCAGAGTCGATACACGGCCGGGAAACGTACGAAATCGAACCCGAAATCGCGGATCCAGCGGAAATCATCCTCGGAGAAATCGCCCTTGCTGCGCATCGTAAACATGTCCAGCAGGTTGAACCCGCGCCAGCGGGGCAACACGGTCTGGGCTTTGGGCTGAGCGGCTTGGGTACGGGTCTGAGCATGTCCGGGAATGGCCAGCGCAGCCGTCCCGGCCGCCGCCTGCTTGAGAAACTCGCGACGATTGCTCTGCATTTCCAGACCTCCATTATCGTTCGGGCATTTTCCCTACCGATACCCTCGGCCCGGATCCTCGTCAACCGGAATCCCCGAAGCCGCATGTCCCCAGCCCCTGGGAATTGGCTTCGTTTGGGTTCGTTCTGCCAGTTGACATGCGTTTTCAGCGCTGAAAACCCCGAAATTGGGTTCGTTTCGCACGAAAGGGCCCCGAGCTTCGCTGGGTTGGCTGTGGATCATTGGTGATCGAATCGCCATATATCTGTTATTTAGAATATAAACATAACCGCTTCCCGTCAAGTGAATTCCTGGGTTTTCCAGTGTTTTGAGCTTTTTACTGATAATGGCATCCAGGTCAAACCGATGATATACGCTTGTATTGTGTCTGGAAATTCTCTAGGACTGGCGCGCCGACTGATCGCCGCCTCGTCCAACCTAACGCCGCGAAAAATGGAGACAGGGTCATGGGTCACTTCGTCAACACCGTGGAACGCTACCGCATCCGCTTCTTCGGAAGGAGCACTGAGGGCCTGAAGGACATCAGGGCCTGGCTTTACCTCTACGGCCCAGGCCATGAGACGGGCGTCGTCGGCACGATTGGCTTCTACCCACCCAAGATCCTCGCCACCCAGCGGGACAAACTCGACGAACTCGGCCGCCCCCAAGGCAACATGGCGGTCACCGAACTCGCCACCGTCATGGACATGCTACGCAACGAGCACCCCATCCACGTCCACTGGTCCGACAAATGGCAACAACTCTGGCTCGACACCGAAAGAGAACCCGTCGGGGAGGGAGAGGCTCAGGGACGACCATGGAACCAGCTCTGACCAGGCGGCACCGGGCCGCTGGGAGATTGTGTTCTCACACGGACGTGTAACTGGGTTGCGCAAGGCGAATCTTATCCCCCAGGAATGGTGAATGCCAACGGCGAAAAACGTGGCCGGAGGGCAGACCGCAGAAGCGCTTGGTGCGGGGGCACTACCGTGGTATCATCACGCACGCGAGAGGGGCGATAAGGTAGCTATGTGAAGATCCCTCGAAAGGTGGTGCCATGAGAAGAGCGCTATTCGTTACGCTATTGATTGTTGTGTTGGGAGTTGGTGGTTGTACGGATTCGCTCCGCGGGAACCGGGCGAAAGGGCCGGCGGTTGCGCATGATGTGTATTTCGCGCTCCACGATGCTTCGGCGGCGGCCCAGGCGAAACTCGTCGACGAATGCTATACGTATCTGAAGGACCATCCGGGTGTGACGTTCTTTGCGGCGGGGACGCTGGTGGCTGAGCACGACCGGGAGGTGAACGTTCGCGACTGGGATGTCGGGCTGCACGTGGTCTTCGTCGACAAGGCGCACCACGATCTCTACCAGAAGGCGGCGGACCACCAGACGTTCATCGACCGGAACAAGGACAACTGGAAGACCGTCCGGGTCTTCGACACGGCGATTGAGTGACCGTATCGACGCGGTGATTGAAGCTCATGTCATCCGTCCTTACGACGGGCAGTTGCCTTGAGGCCAAGCCGGACCAGGACGTCACTGGCGCCGATCACAATCACGCCTAGAAGCGTTGCCCTCGCTGTGGATTGGCTCTGAGCGGGAATTGCCAGGGTCGCCCAGCCGAACAGCAGCCACTGGACGCAGTAGATCGCCGTGACATGCCGACTCCAGAAACTCAGGCTCCGAACGAAACGCGAACCTTCCCAGCGGTTGTGTATCCGGCGCCACAGCCATAGCCAGATACCGAGGAACCCCACGATCCCCACGTGCACGCCCAACCCGGAGCGTGCGTAGTCGCCCACGACCAACCACCGGCCGGCCGGGACGAAACACAGGGCAATCCCGCCAGGTATCAGGAGCAATCCCCAGCGCGCCCAGCGGCCCAGGAATCGACCGTGGGTCTCAGGATCGCGCAACGGACGGCTCAGGCCCATACCCAGCAGAGGGTAGATGAGCCAGGGGATCAGGGGAAACGCCGCCAACTCGTCGCTGCCCCACAGCAAGCGCATGCCCGGGATACCCTGACCGAGCCCCCAACACCAGGGTCCAAGCAGGGGCAGAGCGATCACGCCGGGAAGCCAGATCCATAGGCGCCTGCCCTGATCCCCCAGGGCGGCGCCGGCGATCAAACAAAGCCCGGCTACCTGCAGAATATCGACCGCGAAGAAGAGTTCGCTCGGGGTCGCCGTCTCGCCAGCGATGGTTAGCGCGCCGCCCTGCAGGATAGCGGGCAACACGAACCGCCCCACGCTCAAGGCGTAGCCGCCGGCGATGAGACAGAACCCGCGTCGCAACAGAGCCTTGCGGCAGCGCGGGGGCGTCTTGACGATGAACACGCCCATGAGAAACAAGAACACCGGCGCTGCGGGCGCTGTGCCGCCCAGAAGCCAGACCAGACCCAGCAGCGACCCCTCCCCGATCTTCCGATCGAAGACGAGTATCGCATGCTGCATGATCATCAGAAGCACAGCGCAGCCGCGCACGCTATCGAGAAACCGAACGCGATTCGGCCTGGCCTGTTCCACTCGGGGCAACTCATCTAGCACCATGGGGAGTGCTCTTCCATTTCACAGACCCTCGGAGAGGTCGGGCAAGTCCACAACCCTCGGGGCATGGGTTCATTCTCTCTCGAGGTACCCGCCGAGTAGCATAGCACCGAGGAGACGCAAAGCAAGGTCTCTCGGAACCCTTTTGACAGGCACTTCGGGCCGCTCCGAAGGACCCCGCCGGGATCGGCTGGACATCACCCTACCAGGTTGCGCACCCCCCGCCAAGCCTGTGCGGGAGTCGTAGGTGACTGGAAACGGATAGAAAAAGGGCGACAGGCCGGCTTGTGCGTCGCCGCCCTGTCGCCTGGGATATGCCTCAAGCAGGGGTCACGGGGTCTTGATCTCCTGCAGTGCTCCGGCCAATTCCAGCAACCGACCGTCCTCAAGCGGCTGATTGGCGCAGACGCCCAGGACGACGCCGTTGGGCATCGCCACCATGCGGGTGAGGCGCTGCTCGCTGAGATCAGCCTTCTCGAACAGGTCAGGACTCACATCGGCGATGCCTTCCAGCATCAGTTTCGCGTAGATCGCGCCGTTGGGATGGGTGAAGAGCCTCGGGCCGCTGGGCGCACTGAGGACGAGCCGATCCTCGGTCAGCCAGACCATGCGTCGCTCGGTGTAGTAGCTGCCCTGCACGACGAGCACGCAGTTGTCATCGTCGGTCCGCACGCCGACGACGAACAACTTGCCTCGCCGCATGAGCGGGTTCGTCATCTGCACGAGAGTCGAGGTCTTCACCCAGGGCAACTTCCCGAGCGTGTAGGCCGTGTGGCTCAGTTCCGCGCCAAGCGTCTCCGGCTTGACGACCTTCGCCTCGACCGGTCGGTAGTCCTCCACGACCGTCTCGACCTCGTAGCCTTCGGGGACCTCAGTGCTGAAATCCGACTCATCCAGGTCGAAGTCGAACTCAAACTCGTCCATGAAGATGGTCTGCTTCCGCGTCGGATGCTTCAGTTCAATCTCGACGGGGAGCTTCGTGTCTGGATCGACCCATACGGTGAAATCGTTGTGTTCGTTCGGTGCGTGCCGAAAGCCGTGCAGCGTCGCGCCGTCCTTCTCTTTCGTGCCGAGCCGTTCCGTAGAGACCTGCTCGAACCGCTTGACCATGCCGATGATGTCCGGATCCTTGCGAGGGCCGAACCCCAGCACTTGTGTCACGACGGCCTTCTTCGTCGCCGGATCCAGTTCGACCGTGATCGCGTCCTCGCCCCGCATATCTATCACGTGAATCGTACCATCTTCCACCTCCTGACGCCGCTGCGCCAGATTCAGATGGTAGACCACCATGGTCGGGATGGGCGGGCCCTGCTCACGCGTGACCCTTTCCCGGTACTTGTAGCGCGTGTGGTTGTTGATCTGCTCGACGACCTGGGACCAAGCAACGCTGGTGCCGTCCCAACTGCCTCCCAACTGGCTGATGATCACCATGGCGCCGATTACAATCACGGCTGCGGCCGCATAGCGTGTGGTTTTGCTGTTCATCATAAGTCTCCATGTCGAGCCCGATCTGGCCGCTTGGCGTTCCGATCCCGCCTCGGCCTGAGCCTGGAAAGCGGATTCGAGCACCCGACGGCGAAGCTCGGGTCTGGGTCTAATGTGAGTGTTCGCAAGTTCCTGTTCGATATCTCTAGGCGATTTCATGACATCACCTCGTGGTTCAAGAGCGCTCTCATCTTCTTGATGCCGTACCGGTACTGGCTCCGCACCGTGTTGACCGAAACGGCGCGTTGCTTGGCGATCTGGGTGAACTTCATGCGTCCATGAAGGTGAAGGACGATCGCTTCCCTCTGGTCGAAGGACAGTTGGGACAACGCCCAGTTCAGCGTTTGGGCCCGCTCCTGCTCGATGACCTGCTGTTCGGGCGAGGCGCCGGCCGATTCGATCTGGATTCCTTCATCCAAACACTCAGGATCGCGCCGCACCTTCCTGAGCCGATCGCGGGTCAGATTGGCCACACAGACCGCCATGTACGCCTTCAAGTCCCCGGTCAGTTTGAGCCGATGAGCGGACCGAACGAACGACACGAAGAAATCGTGCACCACGTCTTCGGCCAGGTCGATTCGATGACAAAGAGCAACCGCGACAGTGATCAGGAAGCCCTCGTACTTCTCGTAGAGCCGCTCGAGAGCCTCCCGAGATCCCCGTTTCATGCCCCAGATGAGCCGTCTGTCTTCCAGCATCAGAGCCTCAGTTATCGATAACAAGAATGATCATCCTTCACAGTAGACACGTTTGGCCCGTCGATTCCAGTGTACATTGTCTGGGAAATCACGTGTTTTTCGTCCTCCGGGGCCCCAGGTCGTCCGCGATCCCGTTGAGGATGGGACGGAAGCCTTGAACTATCGAGGTGAAGATGGCACTATGGTAGAGAAGAGGTCCGGCGGGACCGCTGAACTGGGAGATAGGGCATCGCGTGGGACATCCCGGATAGGAGCGTCTGGTGAAGAACCTTGGACGGGTCGTATTCGTTGCGGCAGCGAGCATCCTGGCTAGTCTGTGCCCGGTTTGCGGCGCGGGCGGAGAGACCATTCGCTTCGATTTCGAGACGGGCGATCTGCAAGGCTGGGAGGTGATCGAGGGGCGATTCGACTACATCGTCTCGGATCGGCCGGAATTCCACAATCGCTATCCTGGTGTGTCGGCCCGGTACAACAAGCAAGGGACGTACTATCTGTCCACAGTAGAACAGCAGCCGGGCCAACCTTCGGCCGATCGCATGACCGGTGTGGTTGAGTCACCCATCTTCGTATTGGCCGATGGCATGGCAAGCTTCCTCATCGGGGGCGGCAAGTACGACAACACCTACGTGGCGCTGTGTACGCTGGATGGGAAGGAAGTGGTCCGAGCGTGTGGACGCAATACCGAGATCATGCGCCGAGTTGAATGGAACGTCCCTGAACTGGCGGGCCGGCCCGTGTTCATCCGTATCGTCGACCGAAACAGTGGGGGCTGGGGGCATATCACGTTCGATGACTTCACCGCGAAGGGCGTGCTCGACACATCGGCGAACCGACGGAGGCACACGCTGCGTAAGCAGGCGCGCCTCGAGGCGGCGCGACGCGAAGTTCGAAGTCTCATGACCCCGGTGCAAGAGGCGGTCAGTGACCTGACCGAGACGTTTGGAGACCGCTACCCCGGCGGAGAGGACTTTGCCAAGTGTCTCGATCGAATCGAAGCAGAACTGGCGCACGCAGACGCCGAACAGGTGGACGAGCTTCGGGGCCAACTTGAGACCCTGCGGCGAGACGCGTTGGTCGCCAATCCCCTTCTGAGCGAGCAACCGATTCTGTTCGTGACGCGGCACCAGTATCGCAGCCACTACCACGCCATCGACACCCTGTTCCACACCGACGAGTTCAACGTCGATCGGGAGATACCGCACAGCGACCTCTTCCAGGGCCCGGGGGCACTCAAGACAATCGACTTCGGCGACGGAGGCAAGGTCACGACGCTGCTGGAGGCCCCCGGCGGGGTCATTCGCGATCCCCAACTGCACTTCGACTGCAAGCGAGTCGTTTTCGCCATGCGGCGCAACGTGCGTGAGGACTATCGCATCTGGGAGGTGAATCTCGACGGGACGGGCCTGAGGCAACTCACGCGGGCGGTGGGCGTTAGCGATTTCGATCCGATCTATCTTCCGGACAACAGCATTGTGTTCTCGTCGACTCGGGAGCCGAAGTACAACATGTGCAGTCGTGACCATGCCGCCAATCTGTTTCGCATGGATTCCGACGGCGCCAATATCCATCAGATCACCAAGAACACTCTGTTCGACAACCACAGCGAGTTGATGGCGGACGGCCGGATTCTCTATGCGCGGT
>JANQFY010000019.1 GCA_028277585.1 Sedimentisphaerales bacterium | reverse complement strand
CGATTCTGGGCCGGAGCCGATGATTTCGCCGGCACCACCGGAACGGGTTGTTCCGACCCCAGAATTGACCATTGGAAAGCCCGCGCCGAGGCCGAACGAGGAGGTGGTTCCGACGCTGGATCTGGGTGAAAAGATCCTGGCCGAGCAGCGGCGGCGTACGGCGCGCACGAGAAAGGCGCCAGGCAGCCAGGAGTCCAGCACCGCGCCAGAGCCTCAGCGTGAAACCCTCTCCACCGAGGACGCGGTCGGAGCCACCACCGGCCTGACGGAATTGCAGGAACTCGTCTCGGACATTGTCGCCCGCGACATTGCGCGACTCTATGCCGGCGTGGAGTGCTCCTCCTATCGTGCTACCGGCTCCTGACCGACCCGTGTATCTGCGCCGCGACGCAGCGGAAAGACAGCCCTTGTCGCAGTGAATGTGGGCGCCGCTGTCCCCGTTCATCACCCACCTGATAAGATAAGAAGAATCCATTCCTCCGGAACGGCGCCCACGTCCCTTCCCTGGGGGATTACCTTACTTCTATAGAGAGAACCGCAGCGCTCCGCAGACGCGGGGCGGTTCTTAGCGAATCGTCAATTTGGATGCTCATTCGGCGCCAGGTTGGAAAGAAGCCCCCGCAATTTGATGAGGGAGAGGAAGCGAGACTCTGCGGGGGCTTGTGGATTGCGCCGAAGAAGGCGGCAGGCGAGATGGTTGATTGAGTAGATTTCTCCCTTCGTTCGCATCGTCTCTTACCTGCCTCTGAGCCTGTTTGACTCGGTCCTTCTGCCAAAAAGGGAGACAGTAAGGTGCTAAGGTCTACCCTTCATCACCCGTGTCTCCCCACTGACAAGTGCCTCGATTCCAGTCCATTGGAAACGGCTCGACGAGAGCCCTTCCGCACTTGCAGTTACCGCCTATTTTCGAGCAAACTCGCGATGTGTCAATTGTGGAGACTACGTATTTTTCGCATGTTCGTCCGCTTCGTCCGGCTGTCGACGAATGATCCTCTGTGGCCTCCAGAGAGCGGCTGAGGGCAAATTTCGAAAACGTCGATTTATCTGCTTGCAGAATCCCCGACCGGTCTGTACATTAAGGGCTCTGACGGTTTGGAGAGGTGGCCGAGCGGCTTAAGGCAACGGTTTGCTAAACCGTCGTAGGGTTATAAATCCTACCGCGGGTTCGAATCCCGCCCTCTCCGGTCCCCGGCCCCTAGACGTGGTTCTTAACCTCGTTAGGGGCTTTTTTGGTCTCCCTGCGTGGGTTCCCGCACGCCCCCCTGAGATGCACCAGATGTATATGGATTCATGCAACGTCTGGTCCCAGTACTAGGACGGGACCGACCCCGTCGGCGAGCACTGATGTGACCCGACGTTCACATGTGGGATGAACTCTGGATTCTCCAAGCTTCTCGCTACGGCAGATTATCGTGCGTCGAGGACTCGGTCGGGTTCTGTGGGTTTGGGCTTGATGCCGGGCCAATCCTCGTGATTCTGGAATTCTGCCTCATGGCTTTCGAATGCCGCCCGGTTCTGCTCGGATATTCTCAGAAGCTCCTCGTGCGCGCCACCATGCGTCTCCGAAGGGCGAATGACCTCGGCCCGGACGAACACATAGAGCCTGTTCTGGATGTCGCTGTTGGAGATGGTCCTGAAGGCTCCTCCCACCAGAGGCAGATCGCCAAGGAGTGGAACCTTGCTGCCTCCTTTGCTCTGGTTGAGTTTGAGCATGCCGCCCAGAATGATGGTGCTTCTGTCAGGAACGGTCACCACCGTGTTGATATCGCTGCTTGTCTGGTCCGGCGGTCTCTCTCCGGTGATGGTTCCAAAGTCCGACCGTGTCAGTGTGATCTCGAGGCGCAGCAGACTGCCCGCGCTGATATGCGGCAGGATCTCCAGCGTGATCCCCGCGTCGTATCCCTCGTAATCCACCGCCGTCTCGATGAGGTTGCTCTGCTGACCCGCGGTTCCCGAGGTCACTGGGATCGAGGACGTCTTGACCACGTAGGTTGTCTCCGTGGTCTTGATCATTCCCTTCTCGTTGTCGTTGACCAGCACCTTCGGTTTGGCGAGGATGCGACCGTAGTTCCTGGCCTGCATGGCTGTCAATAGGGCATTGACGTGTTTGTCCGCGTAGAAACCGGTGCCGGAGCCGTTGCTGACTCCGAAATCGACGAAGCGATCCCGCGCGCCGGGCTGGAGTAGTTTCTGCACGACGGACTGGTCCCCATCCAGGAAGGCCCCCGTCTGCCCGCCGGTCTGTATCAGATCGGGGAAGCTCGTGATGAGCTTGAGATCGTAATTGAATTCCTCGGTCTTGCGGACTTCCACCAGTGTCACATCAATCAGAACCTGGGGACGACGCCGGTCCAGAGTCGCAATGAGCTTGCTGATCCAATCCTGGTTCTTACGGTTGGCGTAGACGATCAGCGAGAAGGTCTGCTTGTCCGGAACGATCATAATCCGATCATCCGCCGCACGGCGGACCTTCTGCACCTTGCCCTCCGGATCCTCGACCGTCTCGTGGATGATCTTCTCCAGGACTTGGGCCAAATCGTCCGGGTCTTGATTCTCCAGGAAGTAGATCTCGTAAGGAATGGTTTCCGAACGCACCTGGACGTCAAGATAGGTCAGCATCGCCTCGATCCGCGCGTGCTGCTCCTTCGTGGCGTTGATCGCGATGGAATTGGTCGCCTCCAGCACGACAAGGCGGGCGGCTTCAGCCACTGTCCCATCCACGATCTCCGCCGTGGTGATCTTGCCGACCGACGAGGCGCGTCCTCCGCCTTGCCCGAGCGTGCCGACGATTTCCAGCTCTTGCAGTTTCAGCATTACCTCTCCGGCCGCGACATAGCGAATGTCGTATACCTTGAGCAGACGGAGGTCCTGTTGAGCGACGTCGAGCGCATCGACCAACTCCTCAACCAGCGCCAGTTGCTCGCGGTAACCGATCATCATAATGCGATTGGTCCGTTCGTCGGCATCCAGGTAGACCTCGTCCTGTCCGCCCGATGCCGACGCTCCGGATTGCGCGGTCTCCCGATGGGATGAGCCGCCGACGGGCCGCGGCCGGTCGGCTCGCTCCGATGATCCCTGCCCGACCGAGATCGTTACCGAGACATCCTTGAGTTTGCCGGCGAGTTCCTTGACTTTGTCCGCCAGCGACTTGGCGGTCGTGTACTTGAGCTGTCGGAACCGGAACTCCTTGGGTCGCCCGGGCCGATCGACCACACGGAGCAACCCTTCGATCCGATCGATCTGATGGGCGTAACACGTCACGATCAGGGCCTGACTGCCTTCTACAGGCGTCACTTCCAGACTCAGCTTCATATTCGTCAACAGTGTCGATGCGGCGGATGTGTCGATGCTCTGCAGGTCGAATACACTTGTGACAACCATATCACCCGCGTCGAGTGAGTCCGTACCCGCGCCGATCAGATTGGGGTTGATCTGGAGCACCTCACTGGCCGGGACGATCGTCACGAGGTTGCCCTCATGACAGGTCATCGCGAAGCCCTTGAATTTTAGCACCGATTCGAGCAGTGAATAGAGGTCTCGCACGCGCATGCGGCCGCGCAGCTTGCCGTGCAGTTTCAGGGTCACGATCTGCCCCTTGAGCTTGGCCGGATCGTACATGTAATCCAGCCCCAGGTACTCGCCCACCAGGTCCAACAACTGAACCAGATCGAGCTGTTGAGGCAGATCCAGCTGCAGCACTTCGTCTCCGCCGGCCAGGGCTACCGGTCGGTACGTATTCCTTTCAGTCGCGGGGATCGGGTCCTCGTGATCGACCGCGGGTGTCTGTTGTTTGGGCGTCACGATCTTGGCCTCGGCGTTTTCCTTCGCTTTCTCGGCGGCCGCGGTGCCGGTGACGGCCGGCATCATGACGGGCCGCCCCCTTGGCGAAGGTCGTCTCGGAAGGTCTCGGGCCGAAGGCTGTACGGGCGTCGGGGCGATGGGATCCGTCACGGTCGGCCGAGATGAACTGCCCGCGCGAGGCCTTCTCGATAGTTGTGACACGGGTTCTGCTCGTACGGGCTCGGACACCTCGGAACCTCGCTCTGCCAGGGCGAGCAGTCTTCCACGCAGCGGCACCGGCAGGATGGCGACGAAGTGGTCCCGATGAACATCCACAATGGCTCGGCCGCGCCGACCCGCCTCGGGTGGTTCGGCGAAGGTGCCGATCGCAACACCCTCAAGCAAGTCGCCCAGGTCGGCGTTCCCGGGAACGGGGCGGCCCTCCGTGGCGCTCCCCAGATTCTCAATGACATAATGGGCTTCGGCGTCGACCAGATCAATGACAGCCGCGGCGGTTTGGAGTTCCGCCGCCGTCCCTCGGACGACGACCATGTCGTGGCTCGGCAACACGAAGACAGCTCCCAGATCAAGTTGCGACAGGAGAGCTTGGGCTCGCTCGGGACTGACATGCTTGAGGACAAACTGCTGCTGTCGCGGCTTCTGCGCGGAGCGGTTCGCCCGTTCGGGTGCCCCGGCGCAACCGGCCATCAGTATCGCGCCCAGCGCGATAGCTGCGATCGCCCCCAACACGTGCACTCGTCGTTTCAACATCACTCTCCTCTTGCGAATCATGTCGGGCCCCGACGCCTGCTCAGTCGAGCGCCGTGGTCCTGGCGCTGCCGACCGTTCGGCGGTTCCCTCGGGAAGGGCGGCGGGAAGGCCCCGTCGGTTGCCGTGCCGGCGGATCGGCCGCGGCGGCGGTCGCGCGGGGACGGGACGATGGGCCGGGCCCGGTGCCGGGGCGGTCGCTTGCCACGGCGGTGGGGGCCGGATCGCGCTGCACGGCCATCTCGTGGAGTGCCTGGCCCGCAAGGTAGACGACCGAACCGGGGCGGATCTCGTGGATGGCGCAATGTCCGATCCGCTCGCCTTCGCGCACCCAGCGGGCGGACTGCTCGCCGGGCTCGGCGATCAACGCTATGGACTTCTCCGGCCGGTTCTCGTTGTAGCTGGTGGCGCGGACCGTGAACTTGGGCGTCGCCTGGACCGGACGGACGGCTGGGACGGGCGCGCGTTTGGCTTCTTTCTTCTTCGGCCGCGGCGGCTCGGTGGGTTTCGGAGGGGCTGGTGGATTCAGATACCCCGCCAGGGTCTGCGCCTGAGCGATCAGAGGCGACGCCCGTTTCTCGGCTGGCGCGGCCCCGCGCTGAACGAACGCGTCCACCACCCCGGCCGCAAGGAGAACCGGCGGATCGGACACGCCCGCGTCGCGCCATTGGCGCGCGCAGAGCCATGCGACCGCGCACGCGGCCGTCAGCGCCAGCAGACCGGCGCTGCGTATCAACCGAATCATCACCCGTCCATCCCACATCATCCACACTGCTCCAAACGCCACGCGCGATCGGGTGCATCAATCACCGGGGCGAAGCTCCGCCAGGGCCCGCTTGGCCCGCGTGAGATTCTTCTTCATCGCCTCACGCGAACAACCGATCCGCGCCGCCGCCTCAGCCGGTGACAGGCCCTCGACGAAGCGCAACCGCACTGTCCGTGCCAGAGCGGGCGACAGACGCTCGACCATTTTGTGCACGATCTGCACGTTTTCCATCCTTTGCATGTACGCCGGCGGGTCCAGTTGGAACTCACCGCGCAGGGCGTCGGCCTGGCCCTCATCCCGGCGCGTCGTTACGACGCGCTCGATGACCAGGTCAGTGCGTCGGTGGCGCCGCCAGTACGTCCAGAGTTGGTGGCGCGCCAGCGTATGCACATACGCCTGAGGCGATCGCGGAACCCGGCCCTGAGTGATCAGGCTGGCGAAAACGTTCTGCACGAGGTCGTCCACGTCGTGGGAGCACCGGACGCGGCCGACGAAGCGCGCTCGCACCTCCCGGTGATAGCGCTCGTAAATCTCCGCCCAATAGCCTTCCTCTGGTGCCTCACGACCCGCCTGGCCGCCCCCCGACCCCTCACTCCGACTCATGACACCTTCCCTCATCCGCCGATCATAGCAAAACAGCGGCTCTTATCGGCCGCTCTATCTATCAAGCGCCTCTCGCCAACCAAACGTGGACACGAAAAAGAAAAAGAACGCACTTTCTCTCGCCCATGCACCCACGCGACCGCGTCCCGTCCGCCCAGCACCTCCTGTCACATGCCGCAGAAGCCAAGCCGCCCACCGCCGCGAGCGAAAGGCCGCCCTCGCAACAGATAGCCGCTACCCATAGCCAGCGCGTAGAACCCCAGTGCAAGGACGCCTGTGACTCGCAAAAGGTTGTTGTAGACAGTGCTGATGAAAACTAGGGTGCGTCCCTAGTATCCCTAGTATCCCCGTAGGCGTAGGTTTTGCCCTCACCGCCCGAGTAGAGCGAGGTGAGCCGGTGCAGGTCGTCGTACTGGATACTGGACAACCCACACGACTGGACGCCCGTATAGACCCCGTCCGTGACGCTCGTGATGTTCGAGGCCCTGCAAATCCGGGCAAATCCGGGCAAATCCGGGCAAATCCGGGGACAGCATACTCATTTCTCTGTTTGTTTCGGCTTGCGGCCCGGCTTGGCGGGGCGCACCGGTCGTCCGAGTCTTTTCTCGATGCGATCCAGAAACGTCGGCGCCCCCAACGGTCGGCCCGTTCGCTCGTGGCGACGCAGCAAGGCCGCCGCCTCTTCCTCCAGGCCCTCGCCCAAGAACGCCCTCCAGTCCGGGACCCGCTCCAGCAGCGGGCGCACCTGCACGACACCGTCGTCGCGGCCGGCCACGTGCGCCGCCGCACTGGACCAACGCCACCGCCAGGGCACGCGACACAACCTGGCCCGCACCGGATTGCGCTCCACGTAGCGCGCCGCCCGCAACAGGTGCCGCTCGTCCATGGCGAACGAGGCGAAACGCCCCTGCCACAGATGACCGCGCCAGCCCTCCCGGAAGTTGATCCGTCGGGTATAGCGGCGGTGCGCCTCGCCGAGCGCCCGACGCAACCCATCGCCGCTACGCGGTGTCACAATCAGATGCACATGATTGGGCATCAGGCAGTACGCCCAAACCGCCACGCCGCAGCGCCCGCACCACGCGCTGAGCAGCGACAAATACGCCGCGTAGTCGGCCTCGCCAAAGAAGGTCTCCTGTCGCCGATTGCCTCGCTGCGTCACATGGTGCGGCACGCCCGGAACCACTACTCTCGCTAGCCGTGCCATACCCTCAGTTTAGCCAGCAGGCCCTGCGCCGTCAATACAACTAGGAGAAATACGTATACTGTCCCCGGAATTCCTCGCCCGCAGCTTGCGTCGTCGACCAGTCCGTTTGGCCTTCAGACGCCAGTTGGGCTTCACCAGCAGGTCGTGTTCTTTCATGAGGCGGTAGATA
>JANQFY010000495.1 GCA_028277585.1 Sedimentisphaerales bacterium | reverse complement strand
AGGACGCAACGACAGAATCAGCCCCACCGCCTCCGACAAGCCCCCCCTGACCGTTGCCTCCACTCACTCGGCCGGTCGCATAACACGCAACCACGTGGGCCGTTGCCCTTTCGCCCCGCCATGCCTGCCAGTTGCCCCCGATGAGTCCCCCGACACCACCCCAACCGACACCGGTCACACTGCCCCGGGCGTAGCAGTTCGTCACAACGCCATTGTTGCGTCCGACAAGCCCACCGGCTTGGGAACCCGCTACGTCGCCAGCCGTGCAGGAGGCGGTGATCGCGCCATCCTCATTGTACCCTACCAGACCGCCTGTGTACGTGCCGCCCATGACTTTGCCGCCGTCGACGCAACAGTTGGCGATCACCCCGGTCCCCAGGTAGCCTGCCAGCGCCCCTACGTAGACTGTCGTCTCGGCGATAATGTTTGGGTCGATCAGCGTCAGGTTCTCGATTCGGGCGCCCCCGCCTTGAATGTATGGAAAGAGCCCGGCATAGGAGGCGTAAGAACGAGGATGGCCGGCCCTGCTCTGCGTCAGATTCGAGATGGCGCGCCCGTTTCCATCAAAGACACCCGCAAAGGGGAATTCCGCGCTGCCTATCGGCGTAACAGCCAAGCCAATCAGATCGATATCCTCAACCAGCAGGAAATGGGATTCCATGAGTCTGGGGTTCGCGCCAATGCCGTTCAAATCCTCAGCCGAGGCGATGAGGTACGGCTCGTCGGGCGTTCCGGCCCCGCCGGCAAATCTCGCCTCATCGAGATTGGGCGCCTGCCACCATAGGATAGGCATCCCTCTGTCCAGGTCCATCGCCCAGAAGTCGTTCGGACCGTCCGCAGGCCCGAAGAAATCCCATCCGGCCGCAACGAATGTGTTGGGATCCGCCATCTGAGCCGTTGTCAGGCCTGCTCCGTTATCGTTCAGGCCTTGCCCGCTGATCTCGACGTTCCAAAATGACGCCTCCACACGTTCACCGGATCCCACGAGTCCCCCACTATCCGACCTTCCGATGATGGCGGCGTTGGCGTGGCAATCAATAACTTGCCCATAGGTGTATCCCACCAACCCTCCGGCGAAAAGATCGCCAACCACGACGCCGGTGACGTAACAATTCCGGACCGTATTCTCCTCTCCGCTTCCCAGCAACCCACCTACGCTACTATCACCGAAGACAATGGCGTCTGTGTAACACTCCCTGATCGTCCCGCCGTTGGCCTCCCCCACGAGCCCGCCGATGTCATCCTTCCCTCTGACGATGCCGCCGTCCACGAAGCAGTTTCTGATTGTCGCACCCCAGTTGTAACCCGCCAGGGCTCCGACACAGGAGCCCTCTCCTGCATCGATGTCAGGAGCGATGAGACCGAGATTCTTGATCTCTGCGTTAGCGCCGTGAAGGTATCGGAACAGCCCAACGTAGTCTATATCCGTCGCATAGTATGAGAAACCTGTGATGGTGTGACCGTCCCCATCGAAAGTGCCTGTGAATGGGCCTTCTCTGTCACCGCCGATGAGATTGAACTCATCGTCCCGGTGGGAGGACAGATCGATATCGGCCATGAGCTTGTAGTGTTTGTCCCACTGCTCGGGGAACCGGCCAATGAGGTTCAGTTGCGCCGCGTTGTAGATCAGAAACGAGTCGCCCGGTGTCCCGGTCCCGGGAAATAGGTCGGAGAAGACCTTTGTATCAATGGCAACGCCCTCTCGGTGCTCCCAGGTCAAACGCGGGTAGTCATGGCCCTCATCGATCGTCCAGGCGCTCTCTTGCCCCCAAGCGAAGAAGGTGGCAAGCATCTTCATCTCGGCGGTGGTCCTCCCCTGTCCGATCGCGCTGGCGCTCTGCATACTGACCTCTGTATCCCAAAAAGACGTGACCTCCTCGTCGAGCCAGCCAAAAGTGCGAATCTCGCCTCCGGTGAGCCCGCCCGTTCGCGATTGCCCGATGACGAGCACGGCGGCATAGCAGTTTTCAACCGAACGGGCATGACCAGCCAGCCCACCGACATCGCGATCGCCAATAGCAGTGCCATGCGCATAGCAATTCGCGACCGTAGAGGCGCCGCCCACCAGCCCTCCCACACGCTCGTTGCCCAGGACCGTCCCCCCTGCCCAACAGTTCGTAATCTCGCTGGCAGCGCCCACCAGACCGCCGACATCGTAAGTGCCACTGACGAGAGCAGTGGAAGAACACCGCCTGATCTGGGGGCCCCAGTCACTACAGCCTCCGACCAAACCGCCCACCTTCTGCCCTCCATAGACAGTGCCGCCGGTGACGTAGCAGTCTTCGATTGTTCCCTGCTCGAGTTGCCCCACGAGGGCGCCAACCCGACCGCTTTGGCCGCCATTGACCCTCGGATTGACAAGCCCCAGGTTCATGATCCTGGCGTTTGGACCGCTAACCGATCGGAAGAGGCCCGTCGAGCGTGCTCCACTGTGGACGTGTGTGAAATTGGCAATGGTATGGCCGTTGCCATCGAAAACGCCGCTAAACGATGTCTGCCCCGCTCCCTGAGCCAAGGTTCTGACCGACCGCCGGACCATCCCGCTGTACTCGTCTGCACCAATGAGGTTGAATTCGTCGCCGGTGTATTGGCTCAGGTCGAGGTCGGCCATGAGTTTGAAGTGTTTGTCCCAGTCGTTGGGATCGGCGCCGATGGCATTCATCTGCTCGGCCGTGTAGATCAGGTAGGGATCGTCAGCCGTGCCGGAACCGCTGCCGTATTGGGCGGGAGCCATCTGGCTCAGGGCCGCGATGAGAATGCAGACTGCTCCTCTGAGGCGGAGTGCTCCTTTCCTCTCCATGTCGCTTCCTTCCAGATTGTACTGTATGATCCTATGATGACACCGCGACGGCTGCACGTCAGACCCCGCCGCTTCATATAAACAAGATGCGTTCCGACGCGCCTCTGTTCCATAGAGCCGTCACGATTTCTGGAAAACGTCCCTGGCCCGCCTCCCAACACCGGACACGCTCAGAACTCAAGACTCCGCGTCAGCGGCCTCCCACCAGAGCCGAGGATACCCGAGCCCCTCCTCGATCCACCAGAGATCCTCCGTCCCATTCTCATCCTCCCCAACGAAGTCCCACCCCGCCTCCAGAAACGGCGCCGCCGTCGTCATCTGGTCCGCCGTAAGCCTTGTGCCGCCGGTGGCTTCCAGCAGACTCGAAAGGTTGCTGTTCCAGAAGCTGCCCTCGATGAGATCCGTTGAGTCACTGTCGACCAGACCGCCAAGGAATCTCGGGTTCTCGCCCAGCACGAAATGGGAGACGGCGTAGCAATTGCGTATGGGCATGTCCCAGATCGAACCGGCGAGCCCGCCGCAGAACATCGCCTGATCTCCGAGTTCCAGGTTCACAAGGGCATAGGAATCCCGAATGACGGTCTCCTCATCCTGGGAACGCCCACTGGCGTATCCGGCAAGCCCCCCGATCATCTCGGAATCGCCGTGGGCCGAGATCGTCACATGGGTACAGCACCCCTCGATGGACACCCTTTCAATGTGCCCAGCCAACCCTCCTATCTTGAACGAACCAGTAAGCAGCCCGGTAAAACCGCAGTTGGTGATCCGCCCCCCTTCGGCGAATCCGACCAGACCTCCCAGTCGCGAGTATCCTGAAACACTGACATCCTCGAGCCTGACGTTCTCGATCGCTGCGCCGGGATGCATGTACCCCACGAGGCCGAGCAGACTCGTGGGCTCGTCGATGCGCAGATTGCGAATGGCATGCCCATTGCCGTGCAGAACGCCGCTGAAATTCGCGATCGTCGGATACATCTCAACCGGAGCCATGTTGATGTCCTGGGCCAATTCGATATACCCATGCCAGTCATCAGGGCGACTGGCCAGTGCAAGCAAATCATTGGCGTCCGCCAACAGGAAGGGGTCCTCCTCCACCCCGGTGCCCGCATAGGTGCGTTCCACCTCGTTGTCCAGCGGTGTCCCTCCCGTCCCCTCCCACGCGAGGCGGGGATAGTCCCCCTCGGTCAGCTCCCACACGTCGCCCGAGAAGCCGATGAAGGTCGAGGCGGTCTTCATCTGGGCCGTCGTCCTCCCGAACCCCCCGTAACTTGTCGACACATCGGATGACTCCATGTCCCAGAAGCTCAGTACGACCGAACCATAGCTGACACTCACCAGCCCGCCGGGGCTGTGATACGAAGCCACGCCAGCAACACTCCCGGCGGCGTAGCTGGTACGAACGATCCCACTGTTGCTTGCCGTAAATCCGCCCGTGCCCGAACTCCCCTCGAAAGCACCAACCTCAACTTGCGCATAGCAATCAACCACCAGCGCATCGCGACCGACAGATCCCACCAGGCCGCCAACCCAGCGATCGCCAAGAACCCAGCCCTCGGCATAGCAGCGCTCGACCGTGCCATCACAATCGCCGGCCAGAACGCCAAGATAAGCGCCGCCTGAATCGCTCTGGATCACGGCGTTCGACAGGCCCAGATCGCGCACGGCCCCCTCCAACTGCCCGAACAATCCAAGGTAGTTGTCGCAGTCGGGGCTGGCAATGATACGCAGGCCCTTGATGAGATGTCCGTTGCCATCCAAGGTCCCGCTGAAGGGCGTCCCCTGAAACGACGGTTCGTCGTTCGTATCCGGCGCGATGACCGCCTTCCTGAACGTCTTGTCACCAAGATCGAGGTCAGCCATTAGCCTGAAATGCCGATCCCAATGGAAGGACCTGCGACAAAGACTGATAAGATGCTCGGGCGTATATGATGAGATAGGGATCGTTGGGCTCGCCCGCACCGCCGCCGTATTGGGCCGAGGCGATCCCACTCAACGCCGCGATAAGAATGCAGATCGTTACTGCGAGTTGCCACGCTCTTGTCCTCTCCATTCCGCATCCCTCCTGATTGTCCAGTTTGATCGTATGATGGATCGACACGCCGTCCTCACGTGAAGTCCATTCTAGCATCTCCGGGCGAATTCAGAAGCCCTTTCCGGCCCAGCAGAGATCCCGACCGAAGGCCCACGCGCCGTGGGCCTTCAGTCGGGATGACAGCAAGCAGAACGAACCTCAGCGGGACGGGGCCGGTTGTGGCCCTTGCCGGAGAGGGGCGAACGTGATAGAACGGCGACAGAGATTCGGTGTGGCCGTTGCGGTAAGGAGACAGATATGCGACTCGGCTCAACAGTGACCATCGTGACATCGATCATCGTCTTTGTGGGTGCGGCGACGCTCTGCTCCGGCGCGCCGGCGACCGAACCGGATCGGGAGGCGTTTGCGAACCCGCCCGTCCACTACTGGCCCCGGCCTCTCTGGTTCTGGAACAACACGGAGGTGACGACTGAAACGATCCGCGACCAGATGGAAAAGTCGAAGACGCTGAGCAAGTACGGCGGATTTGGCATCCTGCCTTTCGGCAAGCGCTTTCGACCCGACTACCTGAGCGAGGACTATTTCGCCGTCTACGGCGCTGCGCTGGAAAAGGCCCGCGAACTGGGTCTAACGATGTCGCTCTATGATGAGTTTGGGTTCCCGAGCGGTTCGGCCGGGGCACCGAACTCGCGCGAGACGGGTCTGTTCCAAGAGAAGCACCCCGACGCGACGCTCAAAAGGCTGGACAAGCACGAACGGGTTATCGTCGGGCCCAACCTCCTCGAACAGCCTCTACCTTCCGGCACGATCATGAGCGTCGTCGCGATGAACACCAAGACGCTCACCCGGCTCGATATCACGGGGCGAATTCGGAATGGGATGCTGCGCTGGTCCGTCCCGACCGGGACGTGGCGCGTCATGATCTTCACCTGCGTCACCGATGGCTACCCGTCTTGCGACTACCTCGACCCGGAAGCCGTCGACAAGTTCATTGCGATGACCCATCAGGCGTACTACGACCGCTTCGGTGACCACTTCGGCACGACGATCGATTCGACCTTCTTCGACGAGCCCACCCTCTATCGGGGCAACGGCCGTATCTGGACGGAACGCTTCAACGAGAAGTTCGAATGCAAGCACGGCTTCGACCCCAGGCCATACTACCCTGCCCTGTGGTACGACATCGGTCCTGAGACAGCCGCAGCCCGGAACTACCTGTTCGGCTTCCGGACCGAGCTCTATGCAACCGCTTTCCCGAAGCGCATCCAAGACTGGTGCGACAAGCACGGCATCGAGGCGACGGGCCACCAGGACCAGGAGGAGGTGGTCAATCCCGTCAGCGTCTCGGGCGATCTGATGAAGTGCTTCCAACACCAGGCGATCCCGGGCATCGACAAAATCGGGGGCAATCGCCCCGCCGAGCGGTTCTACAAGATCATCAGTTCGGCCGCCTACAATTGGGACAAGACGCTGGTCATGTCCGAGACCTACGGTGCGATGGGCAACCTCAGTTGGGAGGCGATCTACACCGTCGCGATGGAGCAATACACCAAGGGAATCAACCTGCTGATCCCGCACGCCGTCTGGTACGACGACAGGCGCGTGACGTTCAAGCCGGAGTTGTCGTACCGCAGTCCGATCTACGGCGAAAGGCTCGCCGAGTTCAACACGTATCTCGCCC
>JANQFY010000343.1 GCA_028277585.1 Sedimentisphaerales bacterium | reverse complement strand
GCAACGTGGTGGTCACGAAGACCGCCTCCGTGACCGGCTCGCCCCGGGAACGGGTAAACGCATATTCCGTCAGAAAGCCAACGACGCCGGCCCAGAGGATCATCCCCAGACTGCGCCAGCCGAAGAAATAGACCGCGCCCAGCACGCAGGGCAGCAGCGCCAGCAGCACGCGATGCATGGCTCGTTGCTTGAGCAGGATCTTCCTGGCCTTCTTCTTCGCCGCCATTTCCGACACCTGGAACAGAAATCAGTTTCCGTTCCCAATCTACGCACGTGCCTCTGTACAGGTTCTCGTCCGGATAATACTGCCGCCCAAAGGCCCGAATCACCATCCCACGCCTCTCATTGCACCGTTGGAGAGACATCTGGGGAGAATTGACAGGCCAATCTGCAGATCGTAGACAAAAAGGGGGCAGCAGTGTGCTCTATAGCTACAAACAGGCGCATGACCTGAGGACGACCTCTTGGACGAGCATTCGGCCGACGAATCCATATACGCGGCTCTGAGCCGGGATGACCCGATAGCCATCGAGCTGATCTGGGATCGATACGCTCACGATCTGTTGGCGATGCTCAGCGCCCTGCTGGGTTCGCGCCAGGAGGCCGAAGACGTTCTGCAAATGCTCTTTGTCAATATTGTCCGCAGGCGTCGCGCCCTGGCCGGGGCTCGGCGTCTGGATGCGTACCTGTTCCGGATGGCCCGCAACGAAGCAGCCACATATCTGCGCAGCCGGATGCGGAAGAAGACGGCTCGGCCCTGGCTGACGCCGAACGAAGCCGGGCAGGAGCAGCTCGACCTGGCAGAGCAGTTAGAGGTTGCCCTGGGCCGATTGCCTCAGCCTCAGCGGGAAGTGGTGGTGTTGAAGATATACCAGGGAAAGACATTCCAAGAGATCGGCCGACTGCTGGGCGTGTCGATCAACACGGCCGCCAGTCGCTACCGTTATGCCCTGGAAAGGCTGCGAAGCCTGCTAAAGGACATGGAACAATGAATGAGATACACGACGACAACGAACGCATCGAGCGAATTCTGAGCCAGGTTCACGTGCCTGCGCCTCCGGATGAGCTGAAGAATCGCGTCATCGGCGCCGCCCACGAGGCCTGGGAGCGTCCCCCCGCGGACATCTCCTGGCAAGTGCCGGTACGGCGGCTGGCGCTCTCGGCCGCTGCGGCGATCCTCATCGTCTCGCTGGCGAACCATCTCAGCCGATTCGGAGTGCATGAGAACGCCAGACGCCCTCAGGCTATGGCGCCGACCGAAAGCCTCATGCCGGACGCATCCCTGAGCCCCTTGATGAAACACCAACTGCAGACGGGCCGCCGATCGAGTCGCATCCACGCACCGGCCCTCCACCGCTACCTGAAAAACGTGCAAATGATCCTGCAGGAAGTACAAGACAGCGGGACCGACGACGTTCCGGTTCCCCAAGGAGGCGGCAGTCACCTGCCGCCGAGTCACCGTGATTTCGCAACCTGCGTCTGAGACAGACACGAAAGGGAGGTCCTTCGATGCGGAAAAGAACCGTCAGAATCCTAACCGGCCTGGCAGTCGTTCTGGTCGCTCTGGGCATCATCTATGCCATCTGGGTCGGTATTTCGGCCGCCAAACTGCGCCGAGCCTACGCAGCATTGGAAGCCGACGGCCGGCCCATGCGGGCGACCGATGTTGTCCCAATCTTGGTGGACAAGACAGAGAACGCGGCACTGCTCTATGAGAGCGCCATTCGGCTGCTGGAGGCCCAACCGGCTCCTGAGGAGAACCTGCTGGAATACCTGGGCGAACTCTCGGATGCGTTCGCAAAGGAACCTCTCCAAGCCGACCAACTCTCTGAACTGCAAGACCTCCTGAAACAGGACTCCCTAGCTCACGCTCTGTTCGCGATCGACCAAGCCGTCGAGCGTCCCACATGCCGCTTCGAACTGGACTATGACGCGGGTGTGAACATGCTCTTGCCCCATCTGAAAGGCCTCAGGGACATGACGCGAACCCTGGGCGCCAAGGCCCGCCTCGACGCCCAGGCGGGTCATCTGGACAGCGCCTGGGACCTGGCTCTGACGCAACTGAAGATGGCCGACGCCCTGCGAAACGAGCCGATTCTCGTCAGCCAAATGGTGCGGGCCGCCTGCATTCGAATAGCGTGCCGAACTGTCCAGCGACTCTGCGCCATCGCACCGCCGAATCCGCAGCAATACGACAATCTGCAAGATGCGCTGCGAAAGCTCGATGACATGGCGCCGCTCGTCCGGGCCACCGACGGCGAACGGCTGATCTTCGGAGAGACGATCTTCACCCTGCCGGCGGACGAACGGCGTCGAAACATGGCGATGCTGGGCGCCGGAGAAACTGCGCCGGGCATCGTCCGCTGGTTCATCGTCCAGCGGATGTCCTTCACACCGCTCTTCGTCGCCGACCACGCAACGTACCTGCGCTTCATGCACCAGTACGCCGAGTCCTTCGAGCGGCCGTACTCGGCCAACACGATGGCGACCTTAGAGACAACGGTTGAGAAGCGGGCCAGGCACAACCTGCTGACGAGTCTCCTCGTGCCGGCCATTCGCCGAGTCAAAGAGATTCACACCCAGATGGCCGCCGAGATCCGCATCACACGCGTGGGCCTGATGCTGCTGCGTCACAAGAATACACATAACGCGTTCCCAACCACCCTGGCGGACCTGTCGCTGGAAGGTCTGGACGATCCATTCACAGGAGATCCACTGAGGTACAAACTCGAAACAGACGGCTTCCTGCTCTACAGCCTCGCCACCGACCAGGAGGACAACCAGGGGCGTCCCCAGGCCCCCAAAGACGAGGGGCACCACGATATCGCCTGGCGCTTCCCGAGCGGGCCCACACAATAGCGGCCCAATGGTTGGGAGGCTATTGCACTCGCCTGTGCGGGAGAGTATCCTGTTGAGGACGGAAACGGCAATGGCGTAAACATTGCCCGGTCTCTGGGAACTCCCGCGATGAGAGCGATACGTGTGATTCTCGCGACGTTGGCCGCCCTGACGACGGTTGCCTGGGGCGTCCCCAAGCAACCCGAGCGAACGCCTCAGCCCAAAGAGACGCTGAATCTAGCGGCGATCCCCTACCGAATCGTCCATGAGACGTATCGTCGGACCGAAGGAAAGCCGAACTGGGAGCTGTTCATCATGAACGCCGACGGCTCCGACCCGGTCAATCTGACCAACACGCCGGACGTTCACGAGATGTATCCCCACGTCTCTCCCGACGGCACGAAGATCTCGTTCGTTGTTGACGAGGGCTCGCGGCGAAATCGCGTCCGACGCGTCTACATCATGAACATCGACGGGACCGACCGCGTTCACGTGGCCGCCAACGCCCGCCAACCCTGCTGGTGCTTCGATAGCAAGAGCCTGGCCTACCTCACGGGAGAGTACAAACGTTTCAGTTCGCGCGAATACGCGACCGATGCGCTGATGTTCTACTATCTGGAGAACGCCTGGCACCGCCCCCACGAGAACGAGAAGCTGCATCATGTCTACGCCATCTGCTGGTCGCCCGATGGCAAATGGTTCCTGGGCGCAGTGCATGGCGGGATGGGCTACAGTGACACTATCATCGCGTTCGACGCGTTCGGCCAGCGCGTCTTCGACCTGGCCCAATGGGGCGTCAAAGGTTGTCGCCCCGAGTTCAACTCCGACGGCACCAAGATGGTCTGGGGTGAAACCGACTGGAATCTCCAGATCGCCGACATCGATACGAACAGCCCGAAACCGCAGGTCGAGAACATTCGCGAGATCGTGCGGTGCGGGCGCAAGTTCAAGGTCTACCATGTGGACCCGTCGCCGGACGGCAAGTACATCACGTTCAGCTATGGGCCGGTCCGAGGGGGCCAGCAGGTAGGTGGACGGGCCGAGGGATGGAACATCTGCATCGGCGATCTGGAAGGCAAGTGGGTGCAGATCACCGATAACGGGCTCCAGAACAAAGAACCGGACTGGGTGCCGATCATTATGCCCGGCCGATGAGAATCGGCCGGTTTCGAGAGACGATTCGTTGGCAACAAGAGAGGAGTGTTGGATATGAGAGAACCATCGGGCGCCGCGCCACTGCGTTTACCGAGCGTCTTCCACTGCCTGTTGGCTGTGATGCTCCTGACGTCAATGGGTCTAGCGGACGGACATGACTTGCCCGCCGCGCCGGGGATGCGACTGAGCCCCTATCCGAGTTCCGAACTGGACCTGTCAGATTGTCCCTTCAAGATCGTGTACGAAACGCTGCGCGAGACGAATGGGCGCGAGAACTGGGAACTGTATCTCATCAACGCCGATGGATCAAAACCGGTCAATCTCACGCGGACAGGCGATGTTGACGAGTTGTATCCCCACGCCTCGCCCGACGGGTCGAAGATCTGCTTCGTCGCCGACGAAGGGACGGGGCGCAAGAAGGTGCGCAACGTCTACTACATGAATATCGATGGAACGGGTCGGGTCAAGGTCGCCGAGAATGCGCGTCAGCCCTGCTGGAGCGCCGACAGCCAGACAATCGCGTACCTTAAGGCCGAGTTCAAACGCTATACGAAGACCGACTACGCGACGAAGGAACTGATCTTCTACGATCTCAAGACCGCCCGCAGCACGCCTCACCCGAACAAGAAACTGCACCATCTCTACAACATCTGCTGGTCGCCCGATGGCAACTGGTTTGTCGCCACCGTTCACGGCGGGATGGGGCACGGCCACGCCATCCTCGCATTCGAAGCCCAGGGAACTAAGGTCTACGACCTGACCAAGTATGGCGTCACCGGCTGTCGACCCGACCTGTGCTGTGAGGGCGCGAAAGTCACCTGGGGTCTGACCGACTGGGATCTGGGACTGGCGAAGATCGACTTCAAGGCGCCGGCGCCGAAGGTGACAGAGGTGAACCGCTTCGTTAAATGCGAGAAGAAACACGAGGTCTATCACACCGACTTCTCCCCGAACGGCCAGTACATCGCCTTCAGCTACGGCCCCAAAGCAGGTGAGATGGTCGGTGAGAAGGCGCCCGGCTGGAATATCTGCGTCAGCGATCTTCAGGGCAGGTGGGTTCAGATCACCACTGACGGTCATCACTGCAAGGAACCCGACTGGGTCCCGGTCAGACCGTAGCGGCCAACTAGAGGACATTCATTGACAAGGAAATCGATGGCTCTGAACTCGCTCAGATTCAGAATAGCCGTGCTCGTTGCACTCGCGGGATTGATCGCGTTTAGCGGTTGTCAGAAGGAACCCGAAAGCACGGCAAAACCCGAAATCGTCAAGACCCCCGGCGGCCTGGAGATGGTGGTCATTCCGGCTGGATCGTTCGCGATGGGCAGCGAAGACGGCATGCCGGACGAGTCCCCCGTACACGAGGTCCAGATCAGTTCCTTCTGGATGGATCGCTACGAGGTGACTCAGGATCAGTTCGCCAAGTACGAGATGCCCGACCCATCCCATTTCAAGGGCGACAAGCAGCCACTGGAGCAGGTCAACTGGACGGACGCAGCGATCTACTGCAACGAACGGTCGCTCGCCGAAGGGCTCGAACCCTGCTACGACGAAGAGACCTGGGCCTGCAACTTCGCCGCCAACGGGTATCGCCTGCCCACCGAGGCCGAATGGGAATACGCCTGCCGAGCGGGAACAAGCGGGGCCTACAGTTTCCGCGGCGACGCCCGGCAACTGGCCAACTACGGCTGGTCAGCCGACAACGCCGGAGGCAAGACTCAACCGGTCGGACAGAAGAAGCCCAATCCGTGGGGACTCTATGACATGCACGGCAACGTTGCCGAATGGTGCCACGACCTCTACGCCGAGGACTATTACGCCAAGAGCCCCGCCGAGAACCCGAAGGGCCCGGCCCAGGGCGAGGAGCGCGTTCTGCGGGGCGGCGCCTGGAACTCTACGGCCGAGAGTTGCCGCTCGAGTTATCGATCCAGCGACCCCTCAATCGACGATACATGCCTGGCCAGCGACGCGATTGGCTTTCGCTGCGTCCGCGCGGCGCCGGCCGCCAACCCTCAACAAGACGCCACGTCCGCCAAGGAGCCCATTCCGATGTCACGAACAGGACTTGTCTACGATGACGTCTACCTGAAGCACCAGACCGGCCCCGGACATCCGGAGTCGCCCAGGCGACTGGATGTGATATGCGACGGCCTGCGGACGTCAGGGCTGCACGACCAACTCGTTCATCTGGACCCGAAGCCGGCTGCGAAACAGTGGCTCCACACCGTTCATGAGCCCCGCTACGTGGAGCGCGCCGAGCGGAGTTGCGCCGCGGGCGAACCGTATCTGGATTCGGGCGATGTCCCCATCGGACCCGATTCCTACGACATCGCGACTGTCGCGGCCGGCGGCGTCCTACTCGCGATCGATGCCGTCATGGAGGGGAAAGTCGACAACGCCTTCTGCGCCGTTCGTCCCCCGGGGCATCACGCCCTGAAGGACAAGGCCATGGGCTTCTGCATCTTCAACAACGTCGCGATCGGCGCCCGCTACGTCCAACAGCAGTATGATCTGGCGAAGGTCCTCATCATCGATTGGGACGTTCATCACGGCAACGGCACCCAGGCAATCTTCTACGACGACGCGAACGTGCTCTACTTCAGCGTCCATCAATGGCCTTTCTACCCGGGCACGGGCAGCGCCAAGGAGATCGGCGCCGGCGCGGGAGAGAACCTGACGATTAACGTCCCTCTATCGGCCGGTTCGGGTGACGCCGAGTTCATCGAGGCGTTCGAGCAGCGATTGCGTCCGGCGGCGCTGGCCTTCGATCCCGATTTCGTGTTCATTTCGGCCGGGTTCGACGCACAAGCCAACGACACACTCGGAGGCATGGCCGTCACGCCGGGAGGATTCGCCAAAATGACGCAGATGGTTATGGAGATCGCGGCCCAGTGTTGCGAAAATCGACTCGTCTCCGTCCTCGAAGGGGGTTACGGCCTGAACGCCCTGGCCGCTTCCGTCGAGGCCCACGTCCGCACACTGATGATGTAGACCGGATCGCGCATGCTCTTTCAGACCTGGTCATTCCTCGTCTTCTTCGCCGTCGCCTATCCCCTGTACCTGCTCATCAAGGGAACGCGACTGCGACTGCCCTTCCTGCTGGCAATCTCGTACGTCTTCTACGCCTGGCTGGACCCGTGGTACCTGGTCCCCATCATCTACACCAGCATCGTGGACTATCTGGTGGTCGCCGCGATGGCTCGTTACCGGCGCAAGGGCCTTTGGCTCTTTGTGAGCATCGCCAACAGTCTGATCCTGCTCGGTGCTTTCAAGTACGGCGTCTTCATCACCGACAATCTCAACGCCCTGCTCTCAACACTGAACCTGTCGCTCACCCTCCCGACCCCGAGTCGCATGCTGCCGGCCGGACTGTCGTTCTTTCTCTTCCAATCGATGGGTTACGTCATCGACAGCTATCGGGGCAACGTCCCACGTGAGAAGAGCTTTGTCGCTCACGCCGTCTTCGTCGCCTTCTTCCCTCGACTGCTGGCCGGGCCGATCGAACGAGCGGGTAATCTCTTTCCCCAATTGCATGAGATACCCGGGATCAAGGGCGGCGATATCGCCGAAGGACTATCCCTGTTCGTCGTGGGTTTGTTCAAGAAGATCGCGCTGGCGGATTATCTGGCTCTGTACGTAAGCAAGGTCTACGCTGCCCCGGGTGAATACCAGAGCCCCGCCCTGATCCTGGCGACGGTCCTGTTCGCCTGGCAGATCTACTTCGACTTCAGCGGGTACACCGACATGGCGCGCGGGATCGCCCGGATGATGGGTATTCGCCTGATGCTGAACTTCAACAACCCCTACCTGGCGACCAGTCTGGGAGAATTCTGGGGACGCTGGCATATCAGCCTCTCGTCCTGGTTCAAGGATTACGTGTACATTCCCCTAGGAGGCAATCGCAAAGGCAACTTCAACACGTATAGAAATATCTTCCTGACTATGGTCCTCTCAGGTCTCTGGCACGGCGCCGCCTGGACGTTCGTACTATGGGGCGCTATCCACGCGATCGGGCGCTTCGCCACTCGCGAGATGGAACGGACGGCATTCTACCGCGATCGCGTACCGAAATGCGCCAAGCAGGCCTTCGTCTTCGCGATCGTCGCCTTCGCCTGGATCTTCTTCCGCGCCGAGAGCACGTCCGACGCCTGGCTGATCGTTACGCGGATCTTCTCCTCGGGATTGGCGGACCCGTATTGCCCCCTGATGGCGCTGGGCCTGATCGCGGCGGTGTGGTGCTATCAGTTCGCGTTCGAATCGCCTCTGCGATGGGCGCTGCAGATTCGAGGTGTTCGTATCGCGACTGTAATCTTGATGCTTGCCTTCTTGGCGGTCTTCACTCCGTCGTCCGAGCAGGCGTTCATCTACATGCAGTTCTGATAGGATGTGTTCAGGAGAGCCAAACGTGGAATCGAGCCCAGCGACCGACGCCAACAGCAACGCGGTGTTTCTGTCCGGCCGACAGTGGCTAATCGTCGGCGCAGCCATGCTGATCCTGGTCGTCACGGCGCCGACACTCTGGCAACGCGTTGAGCTCTTCGAGCCGGGCGCCGACTACCGTATCCCGTACAAGCTGGGCAGCGACTACTGGCTCTACGCACGACACAGCCATGAGGCGCGCGATCAGCGGAGAATCCCGCTGATCGGCGACTCGGTCATCTGGGGGCACTACGTGCCGCCCGACCAGACGCTGTCCCACCACCTCAACGCAGCGCTTGGGTCTGAGCAATTCGCCAATCTGGGCCTGGATGGAACCCACCCGGCCGCCCTGGGAGGTCTCGTCGAGCACTACGCCGGGGAGATTTCGGGCCAGTCGGTTGTGATCCACTTCAATCCGCTGTGGATCACCTCAGCCAAACATGATTTGCAGACGGCCAAGGAATTCCACTTCAATCATCCCAAACTGGTCCCCCAGTTCACGACGAAGATCCCTTGCTACAAGGCGTCAACGGCCAGTCGACTCAAGACAGCGATCGGACATCACATTCCGTTTCTGGCTTGGACGGCGCATCTGAGGATCGCCTACTTCGACGGCGCGGACCTGCAACGATGGACACTTCAGAACCCCTATGCGTGCCCGGCTGCCGCCCTGACCAGTGGATTACCCAGCCCCGAGAGCACGGCGCCGGATGAGGGCTCCTCATGGCTCGATCGCGGCGGCAAGCAACGCCGAATCGGATGGGTCGATCTGGACGGCTCCCTGCAATGGCGCTTCTTCCAGAACACGGTCAAGCGTGTGCAGGACCAGGGCGGTAAGGTCTTTGTCCTGGTTGGCCCGTACAATGAGCACATGCTCGACGCCGAATCCGCCGCGACGTACGGGCAAATCAAAGAGGAGATCGAGGCCTGGCTCCAGGAAGCCAAGATCCCTCACTTGATCCCCCCTCCCCTGCCTTCGGCTCTGTACGCCGACAGCAGCCATCCACTGGCCGAAGGCTACGCCCTGCTCGCCCAACAACTGCTGAAGGACCCCTCGTTTCAGTCGTTTGCGCGCTGAGATCCCAGGGCTGACACAACCTGCTTATCTGTACTCGGGATAGTCCGCGCCCGCCGCAACCGGTTCGATCCGGACGGCTTGGCCGCCCTGCTTCGAGGCACTCATCTTGAGCGTAGTGTCACTATCGACAGCAAAGCGGTCGATGCGCACATGGGTCCGCGTCTGGACGGCGGGATCATCCGAGTAGATATGAGCCACGTACTCCTTCCCCGCTTCGAGGAAATCCAAAGGCACATCGAGCGTGCGTGGCTTCCCACTGTTCATATAGCCAATGAACCAGCTCTCACCGCTGCGCCGGGCGATCACGGCGTACTCGCCGATGCTGCCATGAATCACCTTCGTGTCATCCCAGACGGTCGGACAGTGGTCGAAGAACTCGATCTCCGGCTCATTGCCAATCCCGGTCTCCGAACCACCGGCGCCGCCGACCTTCTTCGGCGCCGCCTGGGGACGATCGTACCAGAACAGGAACTGCCAGGGACTGTAGAAGCAGACCGCCTTGGCCAACTGGTAGGCGTGGCTGGCGTTGCGCGTGACGCGTTCGTTGTAATAGCAGATGGTGTTGTCAGCCGCCCCGGCCAACATGCGAGTGAACAGAATCGTCAGCGTCAGGGAGTTGACTGGACTGGTCTCATCACCCGCGATGCCCTCCTGAGTCATGAAGTTCGGGTACGTGCGCGAGTAGCCGGTCGGTCGATACTCGTCGTGCACGTCCACCATCATTTCGTGCGCAGCCGCTTTGCGAATCGCCTCGTGCAGCCAACTCGTCCATTTCTGCGAGCCAACGTTGACGAACCCGTACTTGAGCCCCTTGATTCCCCACTTCTGGTACAGGGGCAGAATCTCATCCAGTTGCCGCTCCAGAGCACGGCGATTGACATACACGATGATCCCGATCCCTCGCTCGGCGGCGTAGCGAATCACCTCTTGCAAATCGAGAGGGCCTTTCGACCGTTTCGGATCGACGGTCACGGTGGTCGCATCCGACGCATCGGAGTACTCGTGCCCGTACCAGCCCGCATCGTATTCGACATATTGAAGGTTGTGCTCGACCGCGAAATCCACGCACGCCTTGCCGCCAGTGGTCGTCAACGTAACCTCGCGAATGACCTTGCCCGGCTTGATCCAGGAGGTATCGGCGATCGCGCAGGGTTCGTTCAGATTCAGGAGAAGATCGTTGCTCTCCAGCAATTGTCCCGGACTCTCGGCAACCATGATCACGCGCCAGGGCGTCTTCAGAGGAAGTTCCGCCTCGACCGAACTGCTCAGGTCGCTGACCAGACTGTGAGGCTGCCCCGGAAGCGGGGCGAGCTTCATCCGCGCGTAGTCCACCAACCCCGCCTCGGCGACCGCCAGATAGAGATCCTCGGCGGCCCGGATCGTCAAGGGGCGCTCGCAACCCCGCTTGATCTTGCTCAGAGTCACCTTCTCATACTTGCCCTGAGCGCTGTAGACCGCCCACGCCGTGTGGTCGCCCGGGAAGCGAAACTCCGTCGCCTCTCTGGTAATCTTGACGCTCTCCAGACCCACCTGTTTCGGGAGGGTATAACGAAAAACGACACCCTCGTTGTAGGCCCGCAGCGTCAGATGCAACACGCGGTGCGGCGCATCCGCCTCCCGCAATTGGACCTCGGCCTCACAGTAGAGGTCTCGAACCATGCTCCGCTCGCCGTATACGGGTTTCCATGTCGTGTCATGGGAGCCTCGCGACAGGGCGCTCATCTTCATGCCGTCGCCTATGCGCCCCTCCTCTAGTTCCAGACCGAGTCGGGAATCGACGACCACGGGGCGTCCCTTGTAGGAAATGCGATAGACGGGGCCGACCTTGGCGCCCTCGAAGTCCTTGACCTCCAGCACAAGACGCACCCGACCATCCGGGGAAACCAGTTCAACCGAATCGTCTGTCCCCGCCCAGCATGTCGTGACAACAAGGCACGCAACGCCTATCATTCCAATCAGTTGTGTTGCTCTCATCGGTTTCGATCTCCAATTCTGCGCTTCGGTTGATCCTCATCGGGTAAATGCGTTTGACACGTTCATATCGGCCCCCAGGTAGAAGCCGGTGTGCGGAGGCTGGTTATAGCCGACGTTTTGCCAGGCGACGCTCAGTCGATACTGCGGATCGTGCATCAGTGTGACGAAGCGGTGTGAGGTCGGGACGGTCGTCGTGTAGAGTCGCAGTTCCTTCCCGTCTGCGGAACGCCAGAGAACCTCCTCGCGCCAGTCACCCAGTAGGTCCGCACTCAGCGCGGGCGTGGCCTTTGATCCATTGTTGGTGACACAGCCCTCGGCGGTCAGCAGAACAAACTCCCTACCCTGCCGCCAATCCCATTTGGCGATGCGATTCCCATCGAGCGTCTCGCGCAGCAGATCACCATCCCACCAGACGAGGAAGTTCTGTGATCGGGGCCGAGGTCCAATGTCTTTGCCATCGACCGTACGCAGGCCTCCCGAACCGCCCCAACACTCGGCGCCCGGATAGCGTGGATCGATATCCGCAGCGACACCTCGGCCGACATCCCGGCCGGCGTCCTTGCCCCAGAGGACCTCACCCGTCCGTGCATCGAACAGGGCCACACCGAAACCACTCTCATAACCCGGCACCGGACGCTCATTTTCATGGATACCCCAGACCTCCAACCCCGGTCGACGCGGGTCCAGATCGCCCACGTGCAAGGCGTCGCCATGCCGCAATCCAGTGGAGTAGAGCCCCGTACCGTCGTGGTCGACGCACATGGCGCCGTAGATGATTTCGTCCTTGCCATCGGCATCGACATCGGCAACGGCCAAGTTATGGTTACCTTGCCCCGAGTACGCCTCCCAACCAGGCCGGGCCGAATCGAAGACCCAGCGCAGGGCCAGCTTGCCGGCGCGCCAGTCCCAGGCGGCCAGTACGGAGCGTCCATAGTAGCCGCGACACATCACCACACTGGGCTGCTGTCCGTCGAGATAGGCAACGCAGGCCAGGAAGCGATCTACTCGATTGCCGTTCCTGTCGTTGCCTCCGTTGCCCCCAACACCGCCCCATCCGCCGACATCCCCTCGGGGCGGCACGTAGTCCGTCGTCACCAGCGCGGCGCCGGTCTGTCCATTGAAGATCGTGAAGAACTCGGGGCCGTCGAGGATCTTTCCGTCAGCGTTGACCCAATCGGCTCGCGCGTCACCAATGACGACTCCCGTTCCATCGACCGTTCCATCAGCCGTCTTGCAGGCGACCTCCGCTAGCCCATCGCTATCCAAGTCGTAAACCATGAACTGGGTGTAATGGGCGCCCTCGCGGATGTTTCGTCCCAGATTGATGCGCCAGAGAAACGTGCCATCGAACTCGTACGCTTCCAGGATAGGTGGGTCGGTTCGCCCTCGGGACGCGTTGTCCCGACCCCGGCCGGCCTGATGCAAAACGATTTCGTAGGCGCCGTCCCCATCCAGGTCTCCCACCGAAGCGTCGTTGGGCGTGTATCCTTCAGGGGTCTGGAGTGGAATCGAGAGATAGTCGCGTGACCATGCCCGCACCGGTTCCGACGGAGGCCCCTCCGAGCCACTGACGACAGCGCGTACGGCATATTGCGAATCTGCCTTGCCGTCCTCGGTAATGAGATGCGTGACCTTGACGATCGGTTCCTCATTGATCCGAACGCCGTCTCGATACACGTTGAAGGCGATCCCCTTTGGGTCCGTCTCGAGCAGGCGCCAGCCAAGGAACACGCCGCCTTCCGCGCGCGGAACAGCAACCAGCCCGCGATTCAACCGCTCCATCCGCCGTTCGGCCGGACTCCCCGTCACGAACGCCACTACCAATATCAGTGCGACGGTCAGATTGAGTTTCCACCTTGCCATGGAACAACTCATGCGCGGCTTCCTGAAAGGGTTTCAACAAGATTCGGATTGCCCTTGCCGAGCCGTCCGATCACCGGAATCTCGGCAATGCATCCACCGGGTGTCTGTTCTAACCGAGAAACCCGCCTGAATCAACGCTCCGATCAAATGGAAGGTTGACAGATCGCCTGACGGGGAAGAATCTGGAGGTCGTGAATGTAGACCCTACGTTGCGATTCTGTACCGAGGAAGGATGGATCATGACGACGGAAGAGAGACCTAACGCAACCGAGCGAAAACGCCATGATGCTCAATGCCAGTGCAGCGGTATCGATCGCCGCGAGTTCATCGCGTTGGCCAGTCTCAGCGCGACCGGGGCGGCGCTAGACGGCCTGACGCGGCCTGCCATCGCCGGGCCCTTCGAGGGCAACGAGTACCTCAAGATCATCCCGACCGACAAGCGGCTCGATCCCAAGTGGGTCGCTTCGCTGACCGCCCGGGGCGAGCCGACCACCGTGAAGGATCCGCGAGCCCTCGCCCATATCGGCATGCCCATCGGAGGGCTCTGCACCGGGACTCTGTATCTGGGTGGCGACGGCAAACTCTGGCTCTGGGACATCTTTAACCGGGTCGTCGAGGGCATCGCGCCTAGGGACGTGAAATACCAGGGCCAATCGGTGCGTATGCGCGACGGCGCCAACTACGTCTCTCCGGCCCCGCCGGAGTCGCCGCTCGATCAGGGTTTCGCAATCTCTATCGATGGCAAGGTCCGACGTCTGGACCACACGGGCTTCGGGGAGATCACATTCCGAGGTCAATACCCGATGGGACTGGTGAGCTACCGTGACAAGGCCTGTCCTCTTGCGGTCGACCTGGAGGCTTACTCCCCCTTCATCCCGCTCAACACCGGCGACTCGTCCCTACCCACGACGATCATGAGCTACACGGTTCGCAATGCGTCCGATCGAACTGTCGAGGCCCAGATCAGCGGCTGGCTGGAGAACGCGATCGCCCTGCACCATCGCGACCGCGTTCAGGGAATGCGACGCAACAAGATCGTACGCGACAAACTCATGGCCAGCCTGTTGTGCTCGGTTGAAGCCGTCCAGGAGGAGGAGACATCCACCCGACCCGACACTCTCTTTGAGGACTTCGAGAAAGACCACTACCGAGGATGGACTGGAACGGGCACCGCGTTCGGCGATTCGCCCACCGAGATGGAGAAGATCCCCGACTACCAGGGTGATGTTCGAGGACAAGGCAGGCGGGTGGTCAACACCCACAATGTCCGTCAGGGCGAGGACGTCCGCGCAGGCGACCAGCACGTCGGCACGCTGACGAGCAAACCGTTCACCATCGAACGACGACACATCAATTTTCTGATCGGAGGTGGTGCCCATCAAGGCAAGACCTGTCTGAACCTGCTTATCGACGGGATCATCGTCCAGACCGCAACGGGGCAGAACAACAATCGCATGGCGCCCGGCTCGTTCAGCGTGGCTCGGTGGGAGGGCCAGACGGCGCGGCTGCAGATCGTCGACCAGGAATCCGGCGGCTGGGGCAATATCGGCGTCGACCACATCGTCTTCTCCGACAAGCCCGCCCAGCCCTTGAAGCTCGAAGAACTACATGACTACGGCACGATGGTCCTGGCTATGCTCGGCGAAACGCCCAACGACATGGCGACCGCCTCGAGTAGCCAAACAGGGCAACTCGAGTCCCCACAGAACGACGCCGAAACGATACTGTGCGACACACTAACCGGTGCCGTGGGCCGCTCGCTCTCGCTGGCGCCGGGCGAGAAGACGACTGTCACCTTCCTGATCGCCTGGCACTTTCCCAATCTCTCCGTAGCAGGGATGGAAAACGTGGGTCGTGAGTACGCCGCGCGTTTCGCTAACGCGGAGGCGGTCGCTCGCTACATGGCCCGCGACTTCGAGCGGCTGAGCACCGCGACCCGGCAGTGGCGCGACACGTGGTACGACTCGACATTGCCCTACTGGTTCCTCGATCGCACGATGGCGAACACCACCACGCTGGCGACGAACACGTGCTACCGGTTCCGCGACGGGCGGTTCTGGGCCTGGGAGGGAATCGGCTGCTGTCACGGCACCTGCACGCACGTCTGGCACTACGCTCAGGCGGTCGGACGGCTCTTCCCGCAAATCGAACGACGGCACCGCGAGGAAGTGGACTTCGGCATCGCCTACCACGCTGATGGCGGAGTGGGCCATCGGGCGAACCTGACGCAAAGCTCGCACCCGGCCCACGACGGGCAGTGCGGTCGCATTCTCGGCGCGTACCGTGAGCACCAGATGACGGGCGACAGTGCTTTTCTCAAGCGTCTCTGGCCCCGGCTGAAGAAGGCGATCGACTACCTGATCGAACAGGACGCCAACGGTGACGGCATGATCGAAGGATCACAGCCCAACACGCTCGACGCCGCCTGGTTCGGCAAGATCTCGTTCCTGGCGTCTTTGTATCTGGCTACGCTGCGGGCGGGAGAAGCCATGGCGACCGAGATGGGCGATGAAACCTTCGCCCGGCGCTGCCGCAAGATCGCCGACCAAGGCAAGCAGAGCATCCTGGAACTCTATAACGGCGAGTACTTCTACCAGATCGAAGACCCCAAGCACTACGACGCCATCGGGATCGGCAAAGGATGCTATATCGACCAGGTGTTCGGCCAGAGCTGGGCGTTCCAGGTCGGATTGGGACGGCTGTTCGACGAACAGAAGGCCCGCAATGCCCTGCGCGCCTTGTGGAAGTATAACTTCGTGCCGGACGTCGGACCCTTCCGGAACCAGTTCAAGCGAGGACGGTGGTACGCCATGGCCGGCGACGCGGGCCTGCTGATGTGCACCTGGCCCAAGGGCGGGCTGCGCGAGGATTTCAAACAACATTGGCAGTACATGTACTTCAACGAGTGCATGAGCGGTTTCGAATGGCAGGTCGCGGCCCACATGATCTGGGAGGGCATGGTCACCGAGGGTTTGGCGATCGGCCGGGCGATTCACGACCGCTACAGCGCCGCGCTGCGCAATCCGTACAACGAAATCGAATGCTCCGACCATTACGCCCGCGCCATGGCTAGCTACGGCGCGTTCACCGCCGCCTGTGGGTTCGAGCACCACGGCCCTAAGGGCGCCCTGGCGTTCGCCCCCCGCATCCATCCGGGGAACTTCAGAGCCGCCTTCACCACCGCGGAGGGCTGGGGTAGTTTCCGCCAGAAGGTCACGGCAGCCAAACAAATCGAGCGCATCGAACTGAAGTACGGAACGCTGAAACTGAATGAACTGCAATTCGAGATCACGGCAAGCCCAGAGACTCGAAAGGTGCGTGTCACTCTGAACAGCAAGGGGATCGGTCATCGCCACCAAATCGATACGACAAGGCTGCGCGTTTCTCTGAGTGACACCATCTCGCTGGACGCCGGCGACGAGTTGCGCATCGAGATTGCTGGGTCCGCCTGAAACGTACGGAAAGATCTCACCAAAAGGCTTAACACCTCTCGTCCGGCTTGGTATGATTCGCCCTACCATGTTGAACGGAAACGATATCCACATTATCGGACACATACGTCTTAGTCTCAATGAGGTGCCAAGATGAACTATCGCTCCGCACTCCTTCTCGCCCTTATCTGCTGTGTCTCGGCCGTCTCGGCCGCTCCGGAAGCACGTCTACTACGCTTCCCAGCGATCCATGACGATCAGATCGTCTTCACCTACGCCGGCGATCTGTACACCGTCGGTACGGATGGCGGGGTCGCCCGCCGACTGACCAGTCACGAGGGATTTGAGATGTTCGCCCGCTTCTCCCCGGACGGTAAGACGCTGGCGTTCACGGGTCAGTACGATGGCAATACCGAAGTGTATCTCATGCCTGCCGCCGGGGGCATACCCGAGCGCCTGACCTACACCCCCACGCTGGGACGCGACGATGTCTCTGACCGCATGGGGCCCAACAACATCGTCATGACCTGGACACCCGACGGCGAGCGCGTCATCTTCCGTTCGCGCATGCGATCGTTCAACAGCTTCAACGGTCGGCTCTACGCGGTCCCCACGTCCGGTGAAATGCCCGAAGAACTGCCCTTCCCCCGCGCCGGGTTCTGCTCCTACCGCGCCGACGGCAAGAAACTGGCCTACAACCGCATCTTCCGCGAGTTCCGCACCTGGAAGCGCTATCGCGGCGGCATGGCCGACGACGTCTGGATCTACAACTTCGAGACGAAGGAAATCGAGAACATCACCGACAACCCCGCCCAGGACATCATTCCGATGTGGCGCGGTGACAACGTGTATTACATCTCGGATCGCGGCGAGCACAAACGGATGAATCTGTACGTCTACGAGACGGCTTCAGAGGAGACCCGCAAACTCACCGACTTCGCCGACTTCGACATCAAGTTTCCCTCGCTGGGCAAGCGAGCGATCGTCTTCGAAAACGGCGGGTACCTCTATCGCTTCGACCTGGAGCACGAACACGCCGCCAAGGTGGAGGTCACCATCCGCGAAGACCTCCCCGGCAGTCGCGGGGAGCTCAGAAGCGTCGCGGGCAACGTGAGCAACTACGAGATCGCCCCGGACGGCAAGCGGGCCCTCTTCGGTGCGCGGGGCGACGTCTTCACCGTCCCAGCCAAGCACGGAGTCACGCGCAACC
>JANQFY010000329.1 GCA_028277585.1 Sedimentisphaerales bacterium | reverse complement strand
GGTGGGGTCCTGGTCTACACTGCCGATTTCCTCCGCAAGAAGACGCCCAACCTCGGCTTCGTCGCGTCGTCGCGCATGGAGGACCTGGTCAACGCGGTCAGATGCTTCGGCATGGTGAAGAAGGGAAGCTCGGTGTCCGATTTCGTCGCGGCGACCGCTCGTGTGCGCATGGCGGGCACCCCCAAACCGGGTGATATGACGTGCAAGCCCGATCCGTTGAGCACGCTGTCGGCCAAGGAGTGTATCCGCCGGATGAAGCAGTCGAAGATCCTGGCGGTGCGAAACCAGGAGTCCGGCTCGGCCGCACCCGTGGCGGGGATCCCCATGGAACGCGTGTCGTTCGCCGAGGTCAATGAGGCCTGGAAGAAGGCGGATAAGGACCAGTCCCGCGCGGTCGCCGACCGGTGGCAGAAGAACGCCAGTGCCGTGGTCGATGTCTCGCGCAAGACGCTGGAGACCTCGGCAGCGATGTACCTGGGGATGAAGTCGGTCCTGAAGAAGCACAATGCCAACGCGATCACAATCAACTGCCTGGGTGGCTTCTACGGCGGGCACATCCACGCCTATCCCTGTCTGGGCTTCCACGAACTGAACAACGAAGGGTTGATCGGCGCCTGCGAGTGCGACGTACGCTCCACGGCGACGATGGTCACGGTCACGGCGCTGACGCAGGGCCGGCCCGGCTACATCTCCGACCCGGTTATCGACACGGCCAAGCGCCAGATCATCTATGCCCATTGTGTCGCGTCCAACAGAATGTTCGGTCCCGACGGTCCGACGAATCCGTTCACGATCATGACGCACTCAGAGGATCGGCAGGGGGCCTCGGTGCGGTCGATTGTGCCGGTCGATTACATGACCACGACGCTGGAGATCGAGCAGAGCCGCAAGCAGATCCTCTTCCATCAGGGCAAGGTCATCGAGAACGACCCGGATGATCGCGCGTGCCGAACGAAGATTGCGGTCGAGCCGGTCGGGGATATCGAGAAGCTCTTCGGCGAGTGGGACCAGTGGAGTTGGCACCGAGTCACCGTCTATGGCGACCTGAAGGAGTCGGTCTTCGAACTGGCCGACGCGATGGGCTACGAGCTGCTCGAAGAGGCCTAGCCGTCTTGAGCGTCAGGGGCAGTTAATAGGGTTTTCGTACCAGACGACGCCCAGCCCTCTGCCCTCGTGACGCTCCTCGCAGGTCAGGACGTCGAGGTCGCCGTCGGTGTCGATATCGAGCAGTTCGATACGGTCGAACTTGATCCCGTCCGGCCCGGCGATGTCGTGACCTTGCCAGTGGGTCTCGAAAGGTGACTGTCGATAGGACAGCCACCGAAGTCCCGACCTGGGCGCGGTGGCGCCTTCGCAACTGATGACAATATCGGGCCGGCTGTCGGAGTCGACATCTTCGACGGCGATGCCTTTGGCGGTTCCCATATTCTCCGGGAACGCAATAGTGGATGATGCCCACCGCTTTCCGGACGGGTCGAGTCGCCTGAGGTAGAGAATCTGTCTAGGTTTGGCGGCAACGAGGACATCCTGCCAGCCGTCATGATCCAGGTCGGCGACTGTTGCGAACATGACTTCGACATCGTTGCCGCCGATGGGATGATTGCGCCAGGGCTCTGTCTGGCTTGGGCCGGGCCCCGGATTTTCGAGCCAGCGACAGCCTCGGTCCGGCCCGCGCCGGTCCGTGATCAGGGTGTCGATGTCGCCATCTCCGTCCATGTCAGTGGGCAAGATGGACATGACCCAGCCTACGCTGCAGATCGGATGCCATCTCCAGGCGGCCACGTCGCGAGGTTGAGCCGGCGCCTGGAGCCATCCAAGCTGGGCATCCTTCCCCTTACCGGCGAGGATCAGGTCCAAGCCGTGCGCGTTGTCGACCTGCAGCGGTTGGGCGAACATCCACTGCATCCGGTCTGCGGTGATGGGTACCGCCCGTCGTTGCCAGGCCGTGGCGGATAGCAGGTCGCTTCTGACCGGCGGCGCCCAATGGAAAAAGGCGGTCCTCGCCTTGCCCTCGCAACAGGTGACGATGTCGACGGCGCCGTCGGCGTCGAGGTCCGCCCAGACCGCGTCTTCGACTGACGGGGTCTGTCCCACCGTCACGGCCGGCCAGGGCTTGTTCGCGTCGGCCGAGCCTGGATGGAGATACGCCCGCGTGATGCCGCCTTCCTCCCAGCCCGTGACGATGTCGGGACGCCCATCGGCGTTGACGTCGGCGAGTTTGACGCCGTCGGCGCCACGCGATGAATCGTCGATTGTGTGACGCGACCAGAGATGCTCGGTTCCGGCGACTGCGGCCGTCGAAGCGAGCCAGATGCAGGCGAGCCAAATACAGCATTTCGATCCAAGTCGAGTGTCTTGTATTCGCAAGGGCATATCCGATCCTTTCCTCATTGTGTCGAATTGTACCGTCTGGTCGGTCGTTAATCCAGGGGCGGGGACGCCCGGCGTGTGGCTTCAGCGGCGGTATTGACTTGCGAGTCCTCTTGCGCGAACCTACAATACCACGGTGGCGAGTGTCGTCCGAACCGAATGATCGATGGATCAGATGATCGGAGGGACTGATGTTCGAGTTGACAACGTATCGCTGTCCCGATTGCGGCCTGGAGATCCACGAGAAACTGGCGGATGCTCAGGCGTTCGAATGCGGCGGCTGCCGTCGGCGCTATCAGGTCTTGCTCGACGAGTCCACACGCAAGGCGGGATTCGTGCGGCTCGACGCGGCCGCGACCCAGGAGCCGTTGGGTCTGCCCAGGGGCAGCGTTCGTGCGGTTGCCACGCTGACCGCCGCCGGGTGTTGCTGGATTCTTCTGGCGGCTGACGATCCCGTTCCGGGCTATTTGCTGAGTTTGTTGCTGGCCGTCATCGGCTACTACTTTGGTTTCCGCCAGAAACTCAAGGGCGCTGGCAGTCGCATCCTCGACGCCTCGGCCCACACCATCGAGCCGTTGCATCTGCCGGGTGGGTCGATTCGAATGGTCCTGATTCTCGGTTTTGCAGCCTGTGGCGTGTTGCTCTGGGCCCGTCGCCAACTCGTCGATCCGGCCTACCTGGAGTTCTTCATGGTTCTGGCCGGCCTGGTGGTGGGGTATTTCTTTGCGCGTTTCGCGGCGGTCGCGGCCGGTTCGGCGCTTGGCAATCTCATTAACCACGCGAAGGGCTTCCTGGTGCTGGTCGCTACGGCGGGGCTGGCCGCGTTGCTTCTGAGCGGAACGCACGCCCAGGTGCCCCGTCTGGGACTGACTCTGGCTTGTTTCATCAGTTTCTATTTCGGTTCCAGATCGTGATTTCGACGGCCTCACGGTGAGTTGGGGCGAAATGGGTTGATCCAGGCCCCGGCCGTGTTAGGATACCAGTATCCGGTCACAAGAGACTCCTCATTAGGGCAAGGAGGTCATGGCTATGGAAAAGCCAAGCGAGCAATCGGAAACGGGCTGCTGCCCTCGGTTCGATCCAGCGCCCTGGGATGGCAAGGAAGTGACGTTCGACAACAAGCTGTTCGTCAAGGACCGTGTGCGCAGTTTCCTGCACATCCCGCTGAACTTCGGCCGGGTCATGGTGCGCAACATGAAGCGTATCGAAGCGGCCCAGGCGATGGCGGACGAGATGCTCCTGCTCTCCGACGAGAATTCGCTTTGGGGGGCGGATATCTACATCGCCGTGGCGAAGGATGTTCCGGGGGCGGAGATGGCGCAAATCTCGGGCACGTTCCTGACGCGCGCTTTCGAGGGCCCTTACCAGAACATCCGCACGTGGGCCGCGGAAATGAAGGAGTACGTGGCGTCGCAGCAGAAGGTGATGGAGAAGTTGTACTTCTTCTACACCACTTGCCCCAGATGTGCAAAGGTCTACGGCAAGAACTACGTCGTCCTGCTGGCCCAGGTCTAAGCGCCGCTCACCTCAGAAGGTGATCTGGAAGTCGATGTAGTGCGGGTTGGGCGGGATCGGTTCGATCTTGGCTTCGCGGATGTAGCTCCCAAAGGAATCCCGGATGTCCGCCAGGCAGGCTTCGACGTCACCGGTCGGTCCTTGAATGACAGCCTCGACTGTCTTGTCCGGCAGATTCCGCACATACCCTGTCACCTCATACCGCCGGGCGATTCGATGGGTGGTGTAGCGAAACCCGACCCCCTGGACGTGTCCCTTGAAGATGATATGTTTGGCCAGGCGGTCCATGTGCAGGCTCCCATTGGCGGTTGACGAATCCTCGGCAACGGTTATGCTCTGACCCATGTTGCCCATATGGCGCCATATTAATCACTTCCTGATGGCAGTTCAAGAACGCGGCATGGGTCTGCTGGCGTCGCGACATCTGCCCCTGATTCTGGCGCTCTTGGCGGTGATCGTCTCGTTGCCGGCCGCCTGGATGGGGCTCACGACGGACGACTACATTCATCGCGCCCGGTTGCTGGGAGACGTGGAATCGAACCGACCGTTGAAGGATGCAGATCTAATGCCTCGCGGCGGGGGGCGTTTGGGGGCGGTCCTCTCCGACCTTTTCGTCATGGTCGATCCGGAGGAGAACCTCCAACGCCTGCGAACCTACGGGGCGCTGCCCTGGTGGACGGACGAAGGCTATCGCGTCGCCCACTGGCGACCCCTGGCGAGCCTGACGCATTGGCTGGACTATCGGCTGTTTCCGAACTCGATCGTGCTGATGCACGCCCATAGCCTCTTGTGGTTCGCGCTGGTGGCGTTCCTCGCGGCACGGCTCTACCGGCGTTTCATTCCCATCGCTTCGGTCGCTGGTTTGGCGGGCCTGCTGTATGTCCTAAGCGATGACAGTTACTTCCCCACGCTCTGGCTGGCCAATCGGAATCTCCTGGTCTCACTGGCCTTTGGTCTGGTCGCCATGATTCTGCACGATCGCTGGAGGGGGGATCGCTGGAAAGCCGGCGCCGCCCTGGGGCCGATGTGCTTTGCCGCCTGTCTGTTGGCTACGGAGGGGGGGGTCGCCATCTTCGCCTATCTGGTTGCCTATGAAGTCATCCTGTCGCGCGGGTCCTGGGGGTGTCGCCTGAGAGCCTTGGCG
>JANQFY010000255.1 GCA_028277585.1 Sedimentisphaerales bacterium | reverse complement strand
CGTTGCGGAAGGGTGAAGAAGGTTCTGGAATCGTCCGGCTGGAGTCTTGGAGACAAGCCAACCCGACCCACCGGACCATCGTAATCGAAATCCTGCAGCGCGATCAGACAACCCCACGAAGCCAAAGCACGTGCGTAGTGATCGCCACATTCGACCTCGTTCCAAGGATTGTGTTTCTCCGGAACATATCGGTCGTGAACCGCCTTGATCAGACAAAGCCCCTCGTCCAGCATGCCTTCGCTGATCATGTTGGCCGCCACCTGGTATTCGATGCCCGTCCAAACCTCGTTGCGATAGCGCACCCCATTGTTGCCCGGATGCTCGCTCTTGGGCCAGGTGCAGATGAATAAACCCGGTTCGCCCGGCGAAGCATAGAACCGTTCGGGATGATGAACCGCGTTCTGCGGCCCCACATCAGTCGTCCAGTTGTACTTCCAGATCGAGCGCAGCGCCGAGCGAACTTTGTCGGCCGGGTAGATATAGCCCAACTGCAACTGATGGGCCCACGTCTGACCAAACATCTGATCCGCCAAACAACCGTCCCAATACTGATGCTTCGGATGAGCCTGCCGCGTCGTGTCCTGAACGAAGTACTCGCCGTTCCACAGTTTCTCGACCGACTTGGCAGCGCCCCGCTTGGCGATGCTTCGACAGCGTGCGGCGAATGGCTCGTCACCCGCAAGATCGGCCATCTCGGCGCAGGCCTTCAAAGCCGCCAGATACAGACCGCCGACATACGTGTTCGCGCCGTGGAACGAGATGTCGTATGTGTTGGGCTGCGTGCCTTCGATCAAGCCGTCATCGTTCTCATCCAGCGCGATCAGATAGCCCATGCCCTTCTTGATTTTGGCCCAGTTGCGATCGAGAAAGGCGTTGTCAGCGGTCATCAGATGCTCGCGATAGGCCTTCAGAATGGCGCCGGCGTGCCCGTCCAGATGGTCTCCACCACTGCCGTCACGCGTGGCGATGCCCCCGGTCTTCGGGTTGAACGACTTGCCGAAATCCTGCTTCTCACGAACGTTGCGCTCCAACTCGGGGAACAGCCTCGCCAATGCGTGCTCGTACGTCCAGACATGCGTGCAAGTGCCATAGCAGGAGCCCACCCCCTCCCAGGCCCAGAACCGATCGTTCTTCCACCATTGGCACGTCTCCGACGCCAGGTTCGAGACGGGCATCATCAAACGATGCAGCAGCCAATACGGGAGATTCTGCTGATTGTAGTAAGTGTCCACGAACAGGCGCGTCTGGTCGGACAGTGATTCGAGGTTCTTCTGCAGATAGTCCGCTACGTCGGAGGAGCTATCGAACCAATTGGCGTACATGTTGCCGATCTTCGGACCTGTCACTGAGATAGGCTTGGTCCAGCTCCAGGTGCTGTTGTGCTGGGCCGGGCGATTGGGGAAGTACCAGGTCAGCAGATAAGTCACCGTCCTGCTCTGCCCCGGCTTCAGTGTGAAGCTCGAACTCAGACTCGCCACGAGTTTCTCACCCAGCGGAACCGATTGCTCGGCAACATCAGAGCGAGCATCGGCCGTGCCCTCGGCATCCGGGTCCAGAACCGTCAGGCGAACGTTGCCATAGTAAGCATGACTCTCATCGAATTCGCCGGTCACGATACTGGGATCGTCGCCGAAAAGAATATCATCGATGTTGACATGCCCCCACCCACCGGTGGCGCTGTCGACGATCTCGATTCTGGCGCGCTTGCCCCTGTGCTCGCGGACATCCCAGTATTTGTATACGAGTTCTTCGCTGTTTTCGCCCGTCGTGGAATACACCTTCTCGCCATCGACGATCAGGTTGATGCAACATGCATTGGGATGGTTACCGCCGCCAATCTTGAAGACGATGAACCCCTTGGCGACCTCGAACTCCTTCGAGGTCAACTTGCCCGTGGATTTGTCCATGTCCAGGAACGTGTTGACATATCCGCCTTCGCAGCCGGTGACGGTCTGCTGTTTGGGCAACGTTCGCCGCACCGGCGCCTTCCCGAAGGCCTCGCCCTCGACCGACCAGTCGCCGTAGTCATCCCCGTCGAACTTCTCGAAGGCGACATACTCGGTCTTCTCTCGTATCGCTCGCTTCAAACCGAAATCGATCGCCGTTGCCCTCCTGCTTTCGACGACCCTGTTAACACTCTGCGCCTCGACCTGACCCTTGAGTTCCAGACAAACGAGGTTCTGCAACCGCCCATCGAATTCCACGGTAACCGTGCGGTTCGTCCTATTGGTGAGGGTATGGTTGAGGATCGTGCCCGGGATCGCTGAATCCTTCGCGTTGAGGGGAACGAACGGCGAGAAGATCTCGCTGCTGACCTGCAACGGAAACCCGTCGCTGTCCTCGTAGCGAATCATGGCGATCGGATACTCCCCCACGAATGAGATGCCGTCAAAATCCGCGCGGCTCAATGTCTTGCGGACGGCGCCGTCATCACTCTTGACCGTCACGGCGAAGCCCTGATCGATGAAACTCGGCGGCCGCTCTCCCTTGTAGCAGACCTTGATGGGCCCGAGCGCTGTGTCAAACTCGGTAAAATGATCGATGCCGTACCCGGTGTTGTAGGCGTTGTTGGCGATCCACCAGCGGGCCAGCGTGCCATCACCACGCACGTACAACTGACCGGCACAGATGCCCCCGCACGGCATCCCGATCGTCTCGAGCTGTTCGCCGCGATAGACCGTCTTTGAGCCGGCCGCATACAAGCTGTCCTTCCAAGCCTGGGGAAGATTCTTCTGCGCCGGGACCATGTGTTGGAAATCGGCGGCTGAACCGATCGACACGATCATCGAACACAACAGGCCGCAAACCATCGCACCGGGATTCTTCGTCATCGTTTGCCTTCCAATGGGTGGAATTCACGTTCCTGAGCAGCGCGCACGATCAGGCCCACTCTGTCGCCCGCATTATACCCTGATACCAACAGAACTCCAGCATGGACAGCCGAAGCAACGAGAGGGGTCAAGGGCAACCGGAACGAAGTCGATGCCCTTAAGATTGAACTACCCCCGCCATTAGGGCGTATCCTCACAAGGTCGATCGTAATCTCGGACACGATATGGAAACTTAAGGGGATTCGTCATGAAGAGAGCCGGCATGTATCTTCTAGCGGTTTCGTTGGCGATGGTCAGTGTTTCGTGTGACTCGGAGACGCCTCAGGGATCTCAGCAGGCGACTCCTCCGGCCAATCCGCCGGCCGGCAACCAGGCCGAGGCACCGGCGCCCGCCAAGCCCCTGTACACCTTCGAATTGAATGACATCGAGGGCGAACCGGCGAAACTGGAGCAATACAACGGCAAGGCCCTGCTGCTGGTCAATGTCGCCAGCAAGTGCGGCTATACGAGACAGTACGCGGGTCTCCAAGCGCTCTACACCAAGTACCAGGACGCCGGCCTGATCGTCTTGGGCTTCCCGGCCAACAACTTCGGGGCGCAGGAACCCGGCACGAACGAAGAGATCAAGAACTTCTGTTCGACGACGTTCAATGTGACCTTCCCCATGTTCGCCAAGATCTCCGTCAAGGGCGATGATATTCACCCATTGTACGCTTTCCTGACCAGCGCCGAATCCAATCCGGATTTCGCCGGACCGATCAAGTGGAACTTCAACAAGTTCCTGGCGGACCGCAAGGGCAATGTCGTCGGGCGCTACGATTCCAAAGTCGAGCCGATGAGCGAGGAGTTGGTTGCCGATATTGAGAAGGCGTTGGGCTCGGCATCAAGCTAGAGAAGTGGGCCAACCTGCGCGAGCGAACTACGTCTCGGATCCATCACGGCCCCGCGTGAGCACGATCGTCAGCAGTACGGCGAATTCCAGGATGATCAATACGAGGTTCATGGCAACGTCCTTGATCGGGGCTTGTCCCCTATAGCTTAAGAGGCGCGTTGCCGGCAGGCGGTCACACCGAAAGTAACAATTCTCACTCGCTTAGCAGCGATTCGATCCATTCGTTCAGACGTCTCGCTTCGCCCGTGCAGTGCCGGACCTTGCCGGCCTTGTCGATCAGAAAGAAGGCGGGCCTGCAATGAACCTGATACAGCCAGTGGGTCGCACCCCCGCGGGCGCCGGCGGGCCGCTCCGGCCGCATCAGGTCGGCCACGAGCGCCGGGTCGCCGTCGAGAAAGCCGGCGATCGGAGCCCCTTCAAACGAGGCCGCCAGGTGACTGGTCACCAGGTCCTCGGCCAGCGGGCTCCCGTGAGGGAGGTGGTTGTATGCCGCAATGATCAGCAGCCCCTTCGGACCGTTTCGATCGAGCAGGTTCCTCAACTGGGAGAGCCCCGGATCACGATCGCCCGAGAAATCGCGAAAAGTCAGCAGGACCACCTTGCCCCTGACGTCCTTCAACATCATTGGAGCGTGGTTGAACCACCGCCCCGCGAACAGGGGCGGCGCCTCTCTTCCCACCACATCCCATCCCTGGGGACACAGGTGGAAGTCACAGGCAAAATCATCGGGCGTCACGGTCCGCGACCAGATTCCGTAGGGCTTGACCTCCAGCGTAACGGTGAGCGTCCGGTCCGTGGGCAGATCGCTCAGCACGAAGGTCCCTGTCGCGTCCGTTCGCAGCCATTGGCCACTACGTCCAACCCGCACATTCACAGCGCGATCCGCCAGGGGCCGCCCCCTCTCGTCGGTGATTCGCCCCTGGACCATGCCGATGCCGGGTGAGACCCCCGTCATCACGATCTGACCAGCGTCAACGACCTGCCCCGCCCGCAACCGAATCGTCCTCGATCGCCCACTGAGCGTCCCTCGATGAGCGGCGACCCTCACGTCGAGGCCGACTGCAATTCTGTCGTACACGAAATAACCATCCTCGTCGATGTCCGGCGTCGCGAAGCAGTCGTCTCCACCCTGCCAAACGTCGTCGCGCATCTGGGTCAGCAGATCCAAGCGCGCAACTGCGATCGGCTCACGCCGTGCATCGACGACGCGCCCAACGATGCTCGCCAGAGGCTCCAACACGATGATCATCTCATCGTCCCCGTCGCCTGGGGACCAGAGGAATCGCCGCTCCAGTTCCCCGGAGACATCGCGTGCATAGCCAACCACACCT
>JANQFY010000201.1 GCA_028277585.1 Sedimentisphaerales bacterium | reverse complement strand
GAAGACGCCAGACCGGACGCAACCGGTCGTGTTGATCGCGACGAAGCAAGCGAGATCAGACCTTTCGGTTTTGCGCCTTTCGGGTAGCCGCGAGGCGGCGCATCGCGTACACTGGCGCCCATGTCACAATCGCGGATAGTCGGGAGTGCTGGAGTCTACGGGCGGACGTCGAGTTGGGTGGTCATTTGCCTGGCGGTGCTGACGCTCTCTTGCTGTGCGGGGCCGAAGTCGACGCGGCGCGCCTATGCGTCGGAGGATATCGACGTGTTCCTGGCGGGTTTTCGCAAGGCGGTCCTGTCGCACGATTTGACACTAATTCTCAAAGAGTACATCGATCCGACCTACCGGCGCGAGCAGTTGGAGGAGCTGCTGGAGGGGAACCAGCAGCAGTTCTTCGACGAGCTGTTCGGCCTGGGCAAAACGCGGTTTGAAGACATCAGCGATATGGAGTTCCTTGACGAGGGCATTGAGTTCGAGCCGTTCGAGTGCGCGGACGGCGCCGAGGTCTGGCTGGCCCAGGTTCCGGTCCGCATCACGTATGAAGACGAGACGTGTATCACCGATTCGGTGTTCGTGCTCAAACACGCGGGGCAACGCCGGACGTTCACGGTCGACGGGCCGCGCGGGTAAGTTGGTTCAGATCTATTGGCGACAGGGGGACGCATCAGGAGGATGCAGCAAATGAACGAACGCGAACGATATCCCAGAATCTTCTCTAGCCTGATGACGCTTCTGGTGACGTTCGGGCCGGTCTGCTCCCTTGCAGCCGATCTGGGGACGGTCGAGGGGACGCAGTGGTTTCCCTATCTGCAATGGACGCTTGACAATCCGACCTGGAGCGGCGGCGCGTTCGATGTACGGGCGACGGTGGAATTCACCCATCGCGCCAGCGGCGAGAAGCGACGAACCGAAATGTTCTTCTTGGGCGGGACGTCCTGGGCGTTTCGCTTCACGGGGACAAAGCTCGGCCGCTGGTCGTTCGTGACATCCAGCGGCGATGAGGACCTGGATGGGCATACGGGTCAGGTGACGATCGCGCCGAATCTACGCCCCGGCGCGCATGGCTTTCTCAAGGCGATCGGCAACAAGTGGGGCTGGGAAGGGACGGAGGAGGTCTTCGTCCCGCAACTGGCGATGTGGGGCTACATCGTTGGCGACGACAGCCCTCAAACGTTTCACAACAAACCGGAACTGGTGGAGCGTACAATCGAACAGTTCCTGGGCGAGCACGGCTTCAACGGTTTTCACCTGGCCGTGATCGGCGGGCGGTGGTTCGACTTCGAAGCCTCGAGCGCTCGCGTCAGAGCGACGATGATCGAGCCGGACCCGCGCACTTTCGAGGCACTGGAGCAGTTGATCACAGCCGTCCACGCCGCGGGCGGGATGACACATATCTGGCCCTGGGGGGACCATCAGCGTTTCCAGACGCCCCGGAGTCTGAAGGGCGGTATCGACGGCGCCGTGGAGAAGCGTCTGGTTCGGTACATGTCGGCGCGCCTCGGGCCGATCCCGGGTTGGAGCATGGGGTACGGCTTCGATCTGGACGAATGGGTCACGGCCGATCAACTCAGGGCCTGGCGCGACGCGATGCACGAGCGCCTGGGCTGGAGTCACTTCCTGGGTGGTCGGCCCATGGGACCCCGCAAAGGGGTCGATCATTCGAGCAGGGTCGGGTGGAACCGAGGACTGGACTACAGCAGTTACGAACACCACCGGCCGACCTACGACGTGTACCGCGGCGCGCTCGAGGCGATACCCACGAACCCCGTGATGTCGGAGGATCGCTTTCGCGTTCGCGAAGGGAAGTATCCCAAGAAGGATTACAGCCTGGAACGGGTCCGTCGGGGTCTGTACCATTCGACGATGGCCGGTGGCGTCGGCAACATCTGGGGAATTCATCCCGATCTGGGGTCCGGCGGCGTCTTTCCCAATAAGGACCATATCAAGACCTACGCGCGGTTCTTCCACGACGAGCGACGTTTCCTGGCGGAGATGAAGCCGGCGAATCGTTTCAGCAGCGATCCCGACACGCGCGTGCTTCTGAGCGAGAACGCCCAGAGTCTCATTCTCTATCGCCAGGACGCCGAGGCGATCCATATCGATCTCTCGAGTCTGTCGAGACGGCTCCCGGCCGTGGCGGTCGATACGAAGAGGGCCTACGAGGAGATCCCGCTGGGTGAATTGCCACCCCGTACCCAGACGATCGAGCTGCCCCATGTATCGGATTGGGTCGTGGCGGTAGGGCGATTCACGGGAGCGGCGTTATCCTTCACCGACGTCTGGCAAGGGCCCGAGCTCAGGGGAGGTCACGGAGCGATGTGGGCGGATGTCGACGACGACGGGTTGCCCGATGTGTATTTCCCGCTGATCATTTCCGGGACGCTGCCCGATCTGTTCATGCACAACAGAGGGAGCGGCGTATTCGTCGAACAGGGCAAACAACGCGGCATCGCTGACCCCGATGGCGGTTCCCACGGCGCCGCCTGGTGTGACCTCGACAACGACGGCGACTACGACCTGGTCAATGGCACGACCTTTGACGACGGCAGCGGCGTCCAGAACGATATCTTCCGCAACGACGGGAAGGGGCGCTTCGTGGAGATGAAGCCGCCGGCCATTGAGTCGCGCGAGGAGGCGACGCGGGCGTTTCTCAGTTTCGATATGGATGGCGACGGCGATCTCGATCTCTTCGGCGTAACGAACTATCAGGGCTCGGCCGATCCACCGAATGAGTGGAACGAAGTCTATCGCAATGAGGGCGGTTTCATCTTCACGGCGGTCACCGCCGGCGATCTGTCTACCGCGCCGGCTGGGCAGGGAGCGACCGACACCGACTATGATGGGGATGGTGACATCGATATTCTCGCCGCGAACCGGACCGGGCCGGTGAATATCCTGACCAACGATGGACGCGGGAAGTTCACGCTGACCGATCCGCGTTCGATCGGCATCCGTCAGAAGGCGCTCGATGGCGTGACGACCGCGGATGTGGACAACGATGGGGATCTCGATCTGCTGCTGACCGGCAGCGATGGACAAGGACATCTGTACTTCAACGATGGGAAAGAGCGTTTCACGCACGCGCAATCCTTCACTAAGACCTGCGGCTACATGGGCGGCTTCGGCGACCTCGACAACGACGGCGACCTGGACCTGTACTTCGCCGGTGATACCAGAGTGTTTCTCAACGACGGGGCGGGGGGCTTCTCGTCGGGTCCCAAGGTGTCGCTGGAGGGCGTGAACGACCCGCGCGGCGTGGCGTTCGCCGATATGGACGATGACGGCGATTTGGACATGGCGGTGGGCAACAAGAGGTCGGCTCGCAACTTCCTCTTACGCAACGATCTGAGGGGTGGGGGACACTGGCTGAAAGTGCGACTGGTCGCGCCCAACGGGCAGACCGGGGCCTTCGGCGCCAAGATTCGCATCTATCCGGAAGGCCAGGTGGGTGGGAAACTGCTGGCCATGCGCGAGTCACAGAGCAACTGCGGCTATCTCGGCCAGAACGACCCGGTGCTGCACTTCGGACTCGGAACTCGAACCTGCGTTGATGTGGTTGTCACCTTCCTGGGTGGCGCCAAAGTGACGAGACGTCGCATACCGGCCGACGAGACCATCCTGATTTCAGGCGCTGGCGATTAGGCTGGCAAGTCCCGAAACGCGGTTCACCAGCCCCCGGGGTGGCATGAAATCGGATGTGAGGCGTGCTTTGTAAGTATCTTTTCAGAACTGTTTTACAACTTTCTTGTTGAAAAACCTGATTTTTTGCTTGCCGATTTGATTTATGTCAAATACTATTGATTGTAATCAATAGGAGGCTGGTTCATGACGACAGAACGTCAGAGCAAACGTGGTAGACGCAAGAAGCGAGCGACGGAACTCACCGAGGCCGAGTGGGCCATTATCGAGGTGGTGTGGGACCGGGAGCCCTGCGCGGCCGGGGCGGTTCAGGAAGCCCTGGCCGACAGCAAGGACTGGAGCTACGCCACGGTCAAGATCACGATGGACCGCATGGTCAAGAAGGGATTCCTGGAGGTCTCCAAGATACGGAACCTCCAGTTGTTCAGTGCGACGATCGACAAGGTGACGGCGCGCCGCTCGGAACTGCACGGCATGCTGCGCCGGGCTTTCGACGGGGCGCTGGCGCCGATGATGCAGTTCCTCGTGGATCACGAAGGGCTCTCTCCTGAAGATGCTCAGTACCTGAGGCAATTAGCGGATAAGGTCGAGAAGGGCCAGGGAGACTGACATGATGGGTCTGCTCAATACACTGATCGAGGGAATCAATATTTGCGGGGAGCATTTCTGCGCCTTCGCGCGGACGATGTTCGTTCAGGTGGCGGTCTTGATCGCCCTGTTACTCGTTCTGGACTCCGTGTTGCGGCGTCGTCGCTGGGCGAGTCCTTGCTTGCGCTACGGGCTCTGGCTGCTGGTGTTGGTCAAGCTCGTCTTGCCGCCGTCCCTGGCCTTGCCGACCGGGATCGGCTACTGGCTTCCTCAGGAGGTTCCCGCCAACGAAGTATCTCCTGTTGCAGGCGCGCCTCGGACTGTGACTTCCACTCCAGTATCCGACACGCTCATTTCCAACCAGGGCGCCGGGGTGGCGGAGAACTCGGCGCCCAGTGGCCAGGGCATCGGTCGGGCGGT
>JANQFY010000190.1 GCA_028277585.1 Sedimentisphaerales bacterium | reverse complement strand
CCGCACATCCAGGACTTGTCTCCGGCTGAAGGGAATCTCCTCGCGGACATTCTCGTAATCGATGGAGATCGCCGGCGCCATACCCTGCATGATTGGCTTCTGGTAGCCGTAGGCCTCCGTCTCAGGATAGGGGGTCTCGCCGGACCAGGCCCAGAAGCCCGCGATCGTGCGATCCACGAGGGGAGAATTGGGCGGTGTCTTATCGCCCCTGCGGAACTCCTCGATCCAGAGACTCTTCGGGAGACTACCCCGTATCCGCTTCCAGACCTCACCAGCCTGCCGACGGTCTGAGGCGTTCACGGCTATATAGCGGTCGTACAACTCCTGGGGGCTCAGAAGGTGGAACCTCTGGTGAGCGGGCAGATCGGCGACGGTCGTTGGCTTGACTCTATTGAGTTGAAAGAAGCTATTCGCGGAGTAGGGGCGGGTTTTCTGCTCATACTCATAGCGAAGAACCTGCTCTTCCCAATGCTCGGCCGAAGCAAGAAGGCCCACGCAGCTCGGCTCCGGTCCGTGGACCCCGGTCAGATCGTCGATATCCTCCGTGAGCGGCGTTCCCACGGAACGCGGCACCGGGACGACACATTCAAAGGCGTAGGGTTGATGCTTGCTCATGTCAGAATCCAGAACAGCCGAGGCAAGCTTGTCGGCCGCTATGTCCATATAGGGTCGGCAAAACGAGTCATGGTAGACGAAGCGAACCTGCTGCTCCGGCCTTGTCGGGAGACGATAACCGACCAGCAATATGCAATGGGTGCCCTTTCTGTCCTTGTCCTCCTCGGTCCAATCAGAGAACACCTCGTGAATGAAAGGTGGATAGGCGTCCCGATTGGCCTCTACCAGCCGGGCGACCCGCACCGCCAGAATGACCGGAAACCCCTGGGAGAGGTAGCAAGCCATGGTGCGGGCTGCTCCATCGAGTCGTTTGGGATCAGGGTCCCTCTTGTCCTCCAAGGCAAATGGCAAGCGGTGCCGAAACGCGTGCAGACCTAGATACTTTGAGCGCAGCACGTCTGTCACGGTCTTGATAGTCAGACCCTCGATCGGGTAATCTCCTGTCGGGACGTTCTTGCCCCTCCCCGTTGCCGCCAGTGTTATATCGGATATGCCCAAAACGCGAGCCCCGTGTTCGATGAGTGAATGGGCGGCCATATACACACATGCCTGAGAACACAAGCCCCCCCAGATCTCCATGGGCGAAGCGAACGCCGTCCCGTTCCAGCCGTTCAGTTCGTTGTGGTAGACCCCCAACTGACTGGAGGTGGGAAAATGGTACCCCCGCTTCTGAAGTCGTTCCGGAGGCGCCAGACACGCGCCACATATGAGATGGCTTCCCGTGAGCTTGTCCGGTGTGAACTCAATGTCATGGCTTCGCTTGAGTCGTTCCTGCAGTCTGTTCAGTGCCCGGATATCCAGGAAGCCAAGATAGGCGGTCCTCTCCTGCGACTTCACGGCGACGTGGACGCGTTTCGCCCAACGCGGGCTTTCGATATCATAGAGTTCAGCATCGCTGCGCGCCACCAGCGAAGGGCGCCACATGGCTTGAGACAGTGCGACCTCGTCCGAGGCAGATTCGATGTAGGTCTTCTCTAATAGCTCCACCATCGGACCCGTGGGACCGATGTCACCGTCATCGTCACCGGCCCAATTGAAGGGACCGTAGGTCTCTGAGAACTCATCTTGCATTGAAACCACGCCTCCAGCAGTCCACAATCCACAGCTCTCACAAGACACGTGTGAAACACAGTGTCACCGCACCTGAATGACGCGGGAGAATGCCATACCAGGCGGAGAATCGGCATCCCGCGCTTCCCTTGACCATCGTCAGCCTACTGCTTCCCAAAGTACGTGCAAAGGCCACCCGTTCATGATCATCGATAACGGAAGAGATGGCAAGAGAGAAACAGGTGGATTTCGGTCTTTTGTAGCGAAAGATGCCCGGTATGCCGCTATTCAGCGTACGGGAAGCGTTACGTCTTGGAGATCGAGGCGGTGGCCGGACTCGTCGTGGAGTTGGCCGTGGCGGTAGGTGGCGGGTTGGCGGTTCTTTCCCAGGCGGACTTTGGTGTTGTTGACGAGTTCGGGGTCGCCGGTGGGGTCTTTGATGGGGTCGGCGAAGGATTGTAGAGTTTCGTGGTCGGGGTTCAGGGTCAGGCTGGTGACTCTGAAGTGGATATCGTCTTTGGTGTAGAAGCGGTGTCGGGGCCATTCGATGTGCTTCCGCACGCGCCCCGTGACGGGGACCCAGACGCCCTGGATCTTTTCGAACGTGATGTCTTCAATGACGACGGTGTCCCTTGCTTCCGGCTTCTTCTCGGGTGGGGGTTGGTTGGCCGTGACATTGACGATGTCGTCCGGTCCTCGGGCGCCCTCGATGCGGGCGGGTTGATAGCCATGCTCGGCGTCGAGCCAGATGGTGTAGTTTCCATAGGCAGTGTCGGCGTCGATCACGTAGCAGAGCGACCCGTTGATCCGTTCGGGCTCGGGGCGCACGGAGATGGTGCGGGCGTTCCTGAGGTTGATATCGATGCGCGAATCGGTCCCCAGATGGCCCAGGAAAAAGGCGTCGCTTTCGTCCATGAAGGTGGCGCAGCCTTTGGTTGAGTACGTCTGATAGAGCACGACGCCGTCCGGTTTCCGGCCGCGCGTGGTCTTGTTGTTGGAGTATTGGAGGTTCGGCGCCATGATGACCAGACAGTAGCGGGCCTTGGCTTCCGGCACGTTCGGGCCCTTGCCCGCGACGTAGCCCCAGTGGTAGGCCTGATGGTAGATGCTGTCGGCGCCATTGGTGCGGCGTGTCCCGCGCGTATGGATCGTTTCGTTGCGATAGTTCAGCCCGACCGGGGGCAGATAGGCCGAACTGACCGAACGGGACTCATAGGTGCTGATCATGCTCTGGGTGGCGTCCAGCGCCTGCGTGTACTTGGCCAGCAGCTCTGACAAAGGCGGTACGCTATCGGCAGCCGGGCAGTCACAGACCAGAATCAGCGTCATCAGCCAGACCGCGCTTACGGATGTAGAAGGCATCCCGTTTCTCTCCCGTTCATCGAATCATCAGCCCCTTGATGCACGGGGCTCAGCGACCTCATGCGGTGCAACTCGCACACACAAGACAGACGCAGCAGAAACCGATTCTCTGCAGATTGGTCGCGCGCGGTCACCAAGTTTCTGAGCACCCGGTCCGGGGAATGGGGAACGATGACGAGGGAAAGGGCCAAACGAAAACGGGCCGACCCGTATCGGCCGGCCCGTTGGATGCGATCGTGTTGCGATGCTTAGAACTTGTAGGTCAATCCCACGCTGGCCCAGAGTTCGTCGGAATCGTTGTTCCATTCCTCAAGACCCCGTTCCATTGCCATCTGGTAGTACAGAGACGGCGTGATCGTGAGGTTGTCACCCACCTCCAAGTCGGTCGAGACGCCAAGGAGAGCGTGCGACCAACCATGGTCCAGGAAGGTCTGATAGGGATGCGTGCCGTCGTTGTAGACCACCTCGCCGTGCAGCCGGATCAGATGCTCCGGAATGTCCGGCAAGATGCCCTGAACGGTGAAACCATAGTCCAGCATGAAGATGTGGTACCACCCAGATGCACTGCGAAGACTGGACTCGCCGGCCGAAGGCCAGGTCTTGGCCGCAACGTAGCTGGGGCACAGGCCTGGGACCGGAAGGATGCTCGGCCAGGACAACACCAGGTGACCTTCCTGCAAGTCGGCCCATTCGCTGGGTGTGTCCGTGTAGTCATAGAGGACCCATCCAACGCGGTAGTTCGTCGCGTAAGATTCGCCGGCGAACAGTCCGTTCTGATAGTACAGGGTGTAGTCCCAACGGGTCGCATCCACGTACCCGCTGCCGTTGGCGTAGTGCCCGGCGGCGCTGATCCCGAAACCGGTGTCAAAGAGATTCACGTCACCGAGAACGTGGGTGGCGCTCTGGCTGCCGAAAACCTCGAAGCCACGCCAGATGTACTGGCTGTCCCAGGTCACGCCAACCATGCCATGAATATCTCCTTTGGCTTCTGCGCCGACCAGATCCCCTTCCCAATCCTGCGCCACGGCCGCTCCGGTCGCGAGCAGGACAACTGCCAAGAACGCCAATTGCCTCATTTCAATCTCTCCTAACTAACTCTCACTCGCGGCAACCGCAGGTCGAGACAACGCCCCGGGCGCCAACTGGGAAATAACGTTTACCACTTGCCCGTCTTGCGTTGCTCGGCCACGGGCAGGCCGTCCAGCGCCTGCGTGAAGCGCTGCAGATCCTCTTCCGGAAGCTCGTAATCGGACAGCTTGCCGGAGAGGTACGCGTTGTAGCCGGTCAGGTCCATCAGGCCGTGACCGCTGTAGTTGAACAGAATGACCTTTTCCTTGCCTTCGTCGCGAGCCTTCGTCGCCTCGTCGATCGCCGCGGCGACCGCGTGGCTCGTCTCCGGAGCACAGATCGTCCCTTCGGTCTTGGCCCAGGTCAGCGCCGACTCGTAGCACATGGTCTGGTGATACGACCGCGGCGTGTGCAGGCCCTCGACGACGCACTGGCACACCAGCGGGGCCATGCCGTGGTAGCGCAGTCCACCGGCGTGGATGGGCGGCGGGATGAACGCGTGCCCCAGCGTGTGCATGGCCAACAGCGGCGTCGTGCAGGCGGTGTCACCAAAGTCGTAGTGGAACGGCGCCCGCGTCAGGGTCGGACACGCCGCCGGCTCGACCGGAATGATCTCGATGTCGGCGCCGTTGATCTTGTCGGCGGTGAAGGGGAACGCCAGCCCGGCGAAGTTGCTGCCCCCACCGGCACAGCCGATGACGACGTCCGGCAGCTTCTCACCGGCCATCTCCAACTGCTTCTTGGCCTCGAGGCCGATGATCGTCTGGTGCAGCATGACATGATTGAGCACGCTGCCCAGCGAGTACCGCGTCTGGCCCGACGTATCGGTGACGGCCTGCTCGATCGCCTCACTGATCGCGATGCCCAGGCTGCCCGGCGTATCGGGAATCTCTTCCAGAATCTTACGGCCCGCATTCGTCTCCGTGCTCGGGCTCGCCACGCAATTGGCGCCCCAGACTTCCATCATGTGCTTACGGAACGGCTTCTGATCGAAGCTGATCCGCACCATGAAGACCTTACACTCGAGCCCAAGCAGGGCGCAAGCAAACGACAGGGCGCTGCCCCACTGCCCGGCGCCGGTCTCGGTGGTCAGCCGCTTGATGCCGAACTCACGGTTGTACCACGCCTGCGCGACGGCGGTATTGGGCTTGTGACTCCCAGGCGGGCTGGTGCTCTCGTCTTTGTAGTAAATCCGCGCCGGCGTGTTGAGGTGCTTCTCCAGGGCAACCGCCCGGCGCAACGGGGCGGGCCGCCAGCGATACAGGATATTCAGGATCTCTTCCGGAATGTCGATCCACCGCTCCGTACTGACTTCCTGCTCGATCAGATTCATCGGGAAGACAGGCGCCAACATGTCCGGGGACACCGGCTTGCCGTCCGGCCCCAAAGGCGGGAGCATCGGCGTCGGCAAATCGGCCGCGATGTTGTACCATTGGCGCGGTATGTCACTCTCTTTCAATAGTATCTTGTGCTCCATCCTTCTCATCTCCAACGAAATCGTGTTCCGGACTGAGTTTGCGCACACGGCGGCCCAGGTCCCGCATTGATAGTTCATGGGGTCCGAACTGTCAAACAAAAACTGCCTGTCAGCGCCCACAGCACAGAAAAGCCAACTACTATCGGACGTCACCACGCAGCAGTTCGGCGCGATTCGGAATCGAGGCGATATTGGCCTTAGTAGACGACCGCAGCGTACCCGACACTGTCACGGCTTGACGTGTTCATCTCGCGCTGCATGATGTCCCGACTGTTGGTCTGCGCCAGCAGGCGTCCGGCGGCGACCCCCTGGCCGCGGGCGGCCGTGACGACCGTCGCCGCGGCGCCGGGTCCGCACGCACTGCCGCTCTCGAGCGCTTGGGTTAGCAGCCCTTCCGGATCGACCTGCAGCGCCCGCTCGAGGAACGCCGCGTCATTGACGGCGTGCGCCCACTGCAGACCGTCCGCGCCGGGCCCGGCCGGGGTAAAGCCATAAGCAGGTCCATAATGCGTCAAATCCGTCGAGCCGATGCACACGACGGACGCCGCGCTCTCCGAGGCGATCGCGCCCAGCGCCTCGCCCAGCGGCAGCGCACTGTTCCGCGCCGGCACGACGATCGGTGCGATCCGCGCGCCGGGGAACAGATGCTGAATGAAAGGAACCTGTACTTCGATGCTGTGCTCGCGGCGATGCGCCGACGGTTCGACCCGCGCGACCCCGCGTTCAAGAAGCTTCTCGCCCAGCGCTCGGTCCACCTCGACCTGCCCCAGAGGACTGTCCCAGGCCGCGCTGTCGTCGAGCGCCGGTTCGACGCCCAAATACGCGTGGGCCGCACCGCAGATAACGAATGTCTCAACCTCCGCGCAGCGTTGCTTGATCGCGGCGAACACCAGCGCCGCCAGCGCGCCGCTGAAGACCCACCCGGCGTGGGGCACGAGTCCGGCGACGATCGCCTCAGGCAGGCTCACCTCCGGGGCCGGGGCCGCCAGGGCTGTTTCGATCGCTCCCAGGGCCTCGTCGCGATCGGCCGGGTAGAAGCGCCCGGCCACGATCGGTTTGCGCACGTCCATCACTATCCCCTACTCTCTTGCATCCGCAAGTCAAAGTCGCTATGATCTGCCCGACAATTAACCATCCGTATTCTATTTCGCGAGGTGTGGAAAACAAAATGGTATCTGAGAAAACGACCCCGGTAGCGATCGTGATGGGTTCCGACAGCGATTTGAAGGTCATGGAAAGCTGTGCCGATCAACTGCGCGATTTCGGCGTCAACCCGACGGTCCGCATCATCTCGGCCCACCGGACGCCGGAAGTCGCGTCCGAATTCGCCGCAACGGCGCAGGCCAAGGGCATCCAGATCATCATCGCCGCGGCCGGTATGGCCGCTCATCTGGCCGGCGCCATG
>JANQFY010000091.1 GCA_028277585.1 Sedimentisphaerales bacterium | reverse complement strand
GAGCTCGCCGTCCCAGTTGGCCTGCTTGAGCAGTTCGATGCAGCCGGTGATGTTCTCGGCGTTAACGCCCTGCCCAATCGCAACGACGGAGCAGGCGATGCCGGTTTCTTCGCCGCGGACAGCCCTCGCCAACGACTCACCGACGTCCTTGATGTGACAGTGCGAGATCTTGTCGCGAAAACGCTCCACGAACTTCACCGGGTCTTGCCCCGCAATGAACGCATTCCCTGTATCGAAGTTCATCCTGAGATAGGGTGAATCGAAGAAGCCCAGGATCTGCTCCATGGTGTCGGGGTTGGTGGTGTACGGCCCGTGCGGCTCGACGTTGATGATGATGTCGTAGCGCTCGGCCCACTCCAGCACGACGCGATAGTACTGCTTGATCAGCCCCATCACCTCATCGTCGGAATACCCATCCGGCTTACTCCCCCCATCGGTCGTGTCCACACAGGGCGCGCCCAGCGCCTTGGCGAACTGGATGGCCCGCTGCGTGTAGCCGATACCGCGATGCTGACCTTCAGGGCACGACATCGGATAGGCCGCGTCGAGTTGGGAGACCTTCAGTCCGAGCGAATCCAGATAGGCCTTCAGCTTGAGTGGATCGGAGTGCAGAGGAATGTGAGGATTGTACCCCAGCGCCTGGATGAAGTAGTCCCCATCGATCGTGCCGAACTCGACATACTCGATCCCGTGGTCTTTGGCGAACTGGCAGGGAACCTCATAGGAAACGTCACGGTGGCGCCAATTGTCGACATGCATGCCCAGCTTCATCATAGTCTGCTCCCCTTTCTCGATCGTCTCTCATGGCCCCCTCCTCTGAAGAGCCATGTTAGCGGGAGCACCGGGCTAACACCAGGGAATTACTCGTCTGCCTCGATGCGATACAGATGCGTCCTGGTCCTGATCAGAAGCGCCTTGCCCACAACCGCCGGAGTGGCCATGCATCCCGACTCCAGGACATTCGTCGCGAGCAACTCGTACTTGCGGGCGGCGTCGAACACGATTGTCTTGCCGGTCCGGTTGAAGCAGTAGATCCGCCCATCGGCATAGAGAGGCGACGCCGCGTGATGGCCCCGCGCGTGGTCGCGCCAGATCCGCTCGCCCGTCAGGGGGTCCAGGCACATCAGCGTCCCAGTGTCGTTGACGGTGAAGAGCAGATCGCCCACCAGCAGCGGCGAGGGCGTGCGCGGCATGCCGCTGGACGTATCCCAGAGCACGTGCGGCTTGACGGTTTCGCCCGCGGCATCAAGCCGAATCGCGAATAGCTCGGTCCGTCCGAAGCCGCTGACCATGTACGCGATTCCCTTGCCGAAGACCGGCGCGGCGGCTCCCGAGAAGCCGCGCGTGGGGATCTTCCAGAGTTCGCGGCCATCGACTGGGTCGTAACCGTAAACGGCCTTGGCGCCGACGCTGAGCATGTGCGGCTTACCGGCGACCTCAACCACCAGGGGCGTCGAATACGCCTTCCTCAGATCACCTTCATCGCGAGGCTTTCCGTCGGCGTCCAGGTCGTTGTAGTCGGCGGTGCGATCGGTCTCCCAGGCAGTCTCCCCGGTCTTCTTGTCGAGCGCGACTAAGTACTGAACGTCCACACCGTCCATCGTGAGGATCAGCAAATCCTCGAACAGGATCAGCGAGGAGCCCGGCCCCCGATAGTGCCGGCACGGCAGGTCCCGGCGTTGCCAGATCATGTCACCCGTTTGAGCATCGAGACATGCGGTCCCATAGCTTCCAAAATGGACGTAGACGCGTCCGGCTTCCACCACCGGCGTGGGCGAGGCGTAGCCGTTCATGTCATTGCCCAGCGGCTCGGGATCGTCGCAATGAAACACCTTCTTGTTGAGAAGGACGCGACCCGATTCGGCATCAACAGCGATCACGAAGAAATCATGCCCCTCCACGGTCGCCGTAGTCAACCAAACGCGTCCCTCCATCACCACGGGGCTCGACCACCCCCGATGCGGGATCGGGATCTTCCACTTGACGTTCTGCGTCTCGCTCCACCGCAGAGGCAGCCCCCGAGATGCACTGCTCGTCGGATCGGTAGCCAGGCCATCCCCGGAAGGCCCGCGAAACCGCGGCCACTCAGCCCGCGCCGTTACGGCGCAGAACAGAACCACGCACAAAACCAACCATCCCCCGAACTGCTTCACTATCGTCATGTCCAGACTCTCATTCCAATATCAACGAGCCCCCCCCTTATACACATGTCCCTCCGTGGGGTTCACGGGCACAGGTTACCACAGGTCTCTCACTCGTTCAAGCGGATACGAAAGCCCTTGCTCACCATCTGAACAGGCGGTATAGTTCCCGCATGAGAACACACACAAGACTCGTTCTGGCCGTCGCGCTCATTGCCGTGGCCCCTGTCTGGGCCGAACAATGGGAAACCCTGCCCTCCGATCCCTACTTCGCCGCGTTCAAGCCGCTTCGGGCCCCGTGCACCGACACGCTCCTGCTCAAGCCGGGCGACCGCCTGGCCATCTGTGGTGACTCGATCACGGAGCAGAAGATGTATTCGCGGATCATGGAGACCTATCTGACGGTCTGCACGCCCCAACTGGGTATCACGGTGCGCCAGTTCGGCTGGAGCGGGGAAAGAGCGCCCGGGTTCCTCGCCCGCATGAAGAACGACACCTTGCGCTTCAACCCGACGATCGCGACGACCTGCTACGCGATGAATGATCACAGGTACCAGCCATACAAGGAAGCGTTCGGACGCGAGTACCGGGATGCTTCACGGAGTATCATCCGACTCTTCAAGAAGCATGGCGTACGCGTGGTTCAGGGCTCGGCCGGGACGGTGGGTAAGATACCTTCCTGGGTCAAGCAGGCCCGCGGGACCGTCAACGACCTGAACCTCAGCCTGCTGGAGTTCCGCAACATCGACGTCCGCCTGGCCCAGGCCGAGAACGTGGCGTTCGCCGACATCTTTCTGCCCATGCTCGTCGGCGGCTTCGAGGCCAAGCAACGTTACGGCGATGACTACATGGTCTCGGGCAGGGACGGGGTCCATCCCGGCTGGGCCGGGCAACTC
>JANQFY010000041.1 GCA_028277585.1 Sedimentisphaerales bacterium | reverse complement strand
CGCCGCCGCGACCACCTCAACGGCCTTCGCCTATATTGCCGATGTGACGCCACCCGAAGCGTCCGGCCCGCGCTTCGGGTGGCGTCACATCGGCAATATAGGCGAAGGCCGTTGAGGTGGTCGCGGCGGCGCCAATCCGATGGCGATCTTCCGCGGGATCAGCAAGGCCTCCGCGGTCGCGACCAAGTTCATCTCCGAGTCCAGTGTCCCGGTCAAGGGCCATAACGACATCGCCAAGGTCGCGACCATCAGCGCCAACAACGACGCCGAGGTCGGCGAGATCCTCGCGGCCGCGATCGACGCCGTTGGGAAAGAAGGCGTCATCGAGGTAGAGGAGGGCAAGGGCATGACCAACGAGCTGAATGTCGTCGAAGGCATGCAGTTCGATCGCGGCTACCTCTCCCCCTACTTCATGACCAACGCCGACACCGTCGAGGCGGTCCTCGAAGACGCCTACATCCTCCTGCACGAGAAGAAGATCTCCAACGTCCGCGAGATCATCCCGCTGCTCGAGAAGGTCGCTCAACTCGGCAAGCCGCTGCTGATCATCGCCGAAGACGTCGAAGGCGAAGCGCTGGCCGCGCTGGTGATCAACCGGCTCCAGGGCGTCCTGAAGATCTGTGCCGTCAAGGCCCCGGGCTTTGGCGATCGCCGCAAGGCCATGCTGGAAGACCTCGCCATCCTGACCGGTGGGCAGGTCATCACCGAGGATCTGGGTTTGAAGCTCGAAAGCGTCGAACTGACGCAACTGGGCCAGGCCAAGAAGATCGTCGTCGGCAAGGACAACACCACCATCATCGAGGGCGGCGGCAAGAAGAAAGACATCAAGGCCCGTTGCGAGCAGATCCGCAGCCAGATCGAGAAGACGACCAGCGATTACGATCGCGAGAAGCTTCAGGAGCGGCTGGCCAAACTCACCGGCGGCGTCGCCGTCATCAACGCCGGTGCGGCGACCGAGACCGAGATGAAAGAGCGCAAGGACCTGCTTGACGACGCCCTGCACGCCACGCGTGCGGCGACGGCCGAGGGTGTCATCCCCGGCGGCGGCGTCATCTTCCTCAAGGCGATCGCCGAGGTCGAAAAGGGTCGCTCCAAGGTTCGCGGCGACGAGAAGACGGGTTTCGACATCGTCATGGGCGCGTTGAAGGCCCCGACGACGCAAATCGTCGACAACGCCGGCGAGCAAGGCGATGTCATCGTCGCCCAGTTGCTCGAAAAGCTGGCCAAAGACAAGAGCACCGGTTATAACGCCAACACGGGCGAATTCTGTGACATGGTCAAGGCCGGCATTATCGACCCGGCCAAGGTCTCCCGCACCGCGTTGGAGATGGCGGCCTCCGTCGCCGGCCTGATGCTGACCACCAACGTGCTCGTCACCGATCTGAAGGACGAGGACGAGGAACCGATCGCCGGTTCCGTACGCTAGCAAATAACGTCGTGCGTAAAGCGTACTGCGTGTTGCGTGGGAATGAGCTAGCGAAACACATGGCTCCCCACGCAATACGCGATACGCACGACGCAATACGCAGGTAACCTCATGGCCAAACGCGACTACTACGAAGTACTGGGCGTCGAGAAGAAAGCCTCGGCCGACGATATCAAGCGCGCTTACCGGCGTCTGGCGATCAAGTATCACCCGGACAAGAACCCGGGCGATAAGGAGGCGGAGGCCAAGTTCAAAGAGTGCGCCGAGGCCTACGAGGTCCTCAGTGACACGACCAAGCGCCAGCAGTATGACCAATACGGCCATGAAGGGTTGCGCGGCCAGGGCATGCACGATTTCTCCCGTATGAATGTGGAGGACATCTTCAGCATGTTCGGGTTCGACGACTTCTTCGGCGGACTCTTCGGCGGTGGTCGCCGGCGCAGCGGTCGACGGGCCGGCCCCTCACGCGGCTACGACCTGGAGACCAGCGTCGAGCTGACCCTCAACGAAATCGCCCAGGGCGCCGAGAAGAAGATCGAATTCACGCGTCAGGACCGATGCGGCCAATGCTCCGGTTCCGGGGCGGCCAAGGGCAGTAAGCCCAGTCGTTGCAACGTCTGCGGCGGGTCGGGACAGGTAGCGAAAGGCGGCGGCTTCTTCCAGATGGTTTCGGCCTGCCCCCAATGCAAGGGCAGCGGCCAGGTGATCACCAAGCCGTGCACCAAGTGCAAGGGCTCAGGACATGTCCCGCGCAAGCGCAGCGTTACGATCAAGGTCCCGGCCGGCGTACACGAGGGCCAAGGCATCCGCGTTGCGGGCGAAGGCGAGCCGGGCCAGCATGGCGGGCCCAACGGGGACCTCTACTGCTACGTCCGCATCAAGGCGCACGAGTTCCTCGAACGCGACGGCAACAACCTGATCGCCGTCGTCCCGATCACGTTCACGCAGGCGACGCTGGGCACCACCATCGATGTGCCCAGCCTCGACGGCACCAAGCAACTGAAGATCCCGCGCGGCACCCACTACGGCAGCCTCTTCCGCATCCGCGGCCAGGGTTTGCCCGACATCCGGTCCGGGCGGACCGGCGATCAACTCGTCCAGGTCACCATCGAGACGCCGACCAATCTCAACGAGAAGCAGGAAGAGTTGCTCCGCGAGTTCGCAGAAACGGAAAACACCAACGTATCGCCCAAGGCACAGGGCTTCTTCGAGAAATTGAAGCAACATTTCGGCAGCCACTGAACCGATGAAAGAGAAGAAAATCAAACCAAAGAACGGAGACGCCAAGGCGCTGCGCAAGGAAATCGAAGCGCTGCAGGAGCAGTTGGAAACGGTCGAGAAAGAGCGTGACGAACTGCTGGGTAAGTTGCAGCGTGTCAGCGCCGACTACGCGAACTTTCAGAAGCGCGTGCCCAAGCAGGTCAGTGATTCGGTGGGCTACGAGAAAGAGCGCATCATTCGGGGGCTGCTCCCCGCGCTGGACAATTTCGAGCACACCCTGCAGAAGTCGCACGCGGCCGAAAGCGTCGAGGTCGTGCTCGAAGGCGTCCGCATCATCTACGACCAGATGGCCGAGGCGCTCAAGAACCTGGGCGTCGAGCAGATACACGCCGAGAACGAACCGTTCGACCCGACCCTGCACGAGGCGATGCTGCGCAAGGAAGATCCCGAGCAGGAAGACGGCATCGTGCTGGAGGAGTTCCAGAAGGGCTACCGCCTGGGCGATCGCGTGATCCGGCCCTGCAAGGTCGTCGTCAATCACGTGCCGAGCCCGGAACCGGCCGCGACCGAAGAAACCACAACCGAGGAATCCCAAGAGGCGCCTGAGCCGACCACGGACGAGGGTGACACGCCTGCTGATGACACCCCTGAGACGGAGTAACCACGATGCCTACCTACGGCTATGTCTGTCAGAAATGTGAGCACGAGTTCGATCAGTTCCAGTCCATCACCGCCAATGCGCTGCGCAAGTGCCCCGAGTGCGGCAAGCTCGCTCTGAAACGTCTGATCGGCACCGGCGCGGGGATCATCTTCAAAGGGTCGGGGTTCTACGAGACCGACTACCGCAGTGAGAGCTACAAGAAGGGCGCTCAGGGCGATAAGAGCAGCTCGTCGAGTAAGACCGACAGCAAGAAGACCAAGACCGAAGGCGCCAAGAAGACCTCCGAGAGCAAGACCACTTCGGCCGAGAAGAAGAAGTCGGCCTAGCCCCTGTAACGCAGCGAAGCCCCCTGCCCCGGCGCAGGCCGAGACAGGGAGCTTCCGTTAGGCGTCGTTGTCATCTCTTCTGCGCCCCTCTAGTCGCCCACCACGAAGGTGACATCGTGCGCAGCGCTCCAGATTCCCACGTCCAACGCCCGGGCGCGAACGCGCGTCGTTTGCGTCAGTACGACAGGTCCACTGTAGGTTAGCGCAGCGGCGTCACGATCCCCGCCGGGCAAACGCGGATCGGTGCCGTCGAGCGTGTAGTAGATCGCCCCGGCCGGGGCGGACATCACCAGAGCGAACCCGCTATCGACCACCCCGCCGTGCTGGTTGAACGTCGGCGCCTCGACCTTGGGATACCACCCCTTGGTTCTCAACTGGCCCAGGACAACGTCCGTACGGAAGGGGAAGTAGTCGTTGACGAGGTAATCCACCTGGACGAGCCAATCGTCGTCTTTGGTGCGCGGTTGGGAAACCTTGGCGTCCCCCCAGCGGGCGGACTCGGCGATGATCGCCAGGTCGATCGTCTCTTTGCGTCCCCAGAGCAGACTGGTCGCGACATCGGGCGTTAGAATGCCATCGTTGAAGAAGTGCTCGTACGTGCGGTCGGCGAAACGCATCCGATACTCTGGGTGGGAGACCAGTCGCTGGTGGAGCCATTGGGGATTGAAATACTCCGCCTGCCACCCGGCCGAATAGGGCCCGGTGCGGTTCTCGTACAACTCGAAGAGCGTGTGCTCGGCGTCGTGCCGGAAGAACTTGAACCCGTCGGGATTCACGCGGTTGTACAGGCAGTAGTAGTTGTTCGGCACCATGTTGCCCAGGAAGTTCGAGATCGGTGCGTCGATGTCACCGGCGTAGTACGTGCAGAGCATGTAGTCGACGAGATTGTCGACGTCGAGGAGTCGCTCGTAGTCGGGGTTGAGCGAACCATCGGGGTTGAGCCCCTGGACGCGGTAGTAAGCCTCGTCGGAGGAGAAACCATCTCGGGCCGCTTGCCAGAGTCGATGGAAGGCGTCCATATCGCCGTCGGTCGCCTCCATCGTGTACGGCCGGCCCGGCCCGGCGTCGACCTTGACGACATCGTAGTCGTCCGAGTCACCGCCCAGGTAGGACGCGGCGTAGCGGGCTTCGGAGCGTTCCTGGGTTTGATAGAGTCCCCAGTAGTGCCCGTTGAGATAGAGGTGGTAGTAACGGCTACGTGTGTAGGGCTGTCCCATCGCGCCCTGGGCGTCGCGGCTGAAGACGTCACGCAGCATCGTGTTCTTGCCGCCGTGGTCCAGCCCTCCGCTGCCCTTGAAGCTCCACGCGTAGTTCTGGGCCGTGCGGAGGTCCACCTTCTCGAATTCGTCGATGCCCTCGTCCTCGAACAGTGGATACCGCAAACGCGCCGCGCCGTATTCGGAGCGGAAGAACAGTCGGAACGCGTGCTTCGGGTTGCTGCCCAGACGACCGTAGCCGCCGCGGATGCGCAGGCCCGCGTTGATCTGGAATCCTTCGGCGCCGTCTGGATGGATCAACTCGACCGAGACGGGGCGCTCCCACGCGCGGCCGTCCTGCAACGCGTTGACGTAGATGCCCTTGGCCGGATCGAACAGGTTGTCCAGGTGGGTCACGAGCGAGATCGTGGGGATCGCGAGCAGTGCGTCGTCGATCAGGTCCTCGTAACGCGGGTCGAAGACAACGTCGCCGTCCATGCCGTAGTCGATGGACTGGGCGCCGCCCCCGAAGAAGCCGCCGCCTCCGACGACCGGTGCGGGCCAATCGAGGCCGGGCTTCTGGCCGCCGAGCGACTGGGTCACCACATCACCCAGAAAGAGATACGTCTGCGTCACCACCGCGGTCGGTTTCCAGCCGTCGCGCCGCGCGACCGCTTTGAGGCAACTGGTCCGGTCGATCGTCAGCGGCTCTCGGTAGGGTTTGCCCGAGAAGCCGCGGGCCAGCACGCGTCCCGGATCGTCGCCGTCCAGCGAGTAGTAGATCGTGGTCTCGGGTGTCGTGGTCGTGATCGTCACGGTGATCGGCTCATCGTAGAAGCCGCGCTCGAAGCTAAACTCCAGTTCGGCGACGGCTCCCTCGTAGAGCCCCTCATTGGCCGCGTTCGGCGTGGGGACCGAGCTGTGGCGCCACTGATCCGGCGCGTCGGGATCGCGCCCGTACGGCACGTCGCTGCTCAGCGCCGGATAGGTTACGCCGTCGATCAGGGTCGCGCCATCAATGTCGAAGAGCCCCACGTCCTCACCGTCGGCGTCGAGCTTGAAACTGGCGTGCAGCCCGGCGTCAGCCGTATCGCCGTCCGCCCAGATCAGCAGGTACCCGCCCGGCGGAATCGTCGTCAGTTCCGGCGCGTCGAGCGGGATCCGCCACTTGGTCGGATTGTCGAGGTTGTCGGTCAGATATAGGCCGCCCACGTCGAACGGCGCGTCGCCCGGATTGTAGAGCTCGATCCAATCGTCGTACTGCCCCTGCGGATCCCCCAGCGCCGCATCGTTCGACGCCATAATCTCGTTGATCACCGGCAGGACCTCGCCCTGGGCCCCCGCCGCCCCCGCGAAAGCCACCGCCAACACCGCCACGCACACCATCTGAGCCCAACACCGCACCATACCTTACCTCCTTCGGTCAGCATTAAGAACCGTGCCCCCATTTTAGTAGTACGTGTCACCCCCCTGGTTCATTGCGGCGTTTTTCTAACCTTTTTCCAACATTTCCCGCGAAACCGGCGCAAATGCGACTCGCCTCACGCCATGAAGACCGAATTGTAGGTCGCCCAGCGGAGGATCAGGACGGTGTAGAGCACGCCGATCCACCAGGACCCGACCTGAGCCAGCCGCGAGCGGCGCGCCACGACCAGCAGGATCGCCCCGCCGATCGTCAGCGTGAGCTTGAACGTGGTGATCGAGGAGGCGCGGGCCATCAGGGAGCGGGCGAGCGGATTCAGTTCCCACAGCCCGCCTATCTGATCGGCGAACAGCGTACAGACCAGGTCGTAGGCCCCCAGAATGACGATCAGGACCACCAGATGGACGACCTGCCGGGCCGCCCGGGCGGTGATATCCGCACCGGCCGAATCGAGCGTCGTCGGCGGGCGACAGCCCAGCAGCGTCCCGAGCGCCCAGACCGCCAGGGCAAAGCCCAGCACCGTCGCCCCGGCCATGGGCATCCGCCCGGCCAAGGGCGCCTCGGGCTCGTCCAGCTCCAGCATCGCCAGGCGCTCGGCCAACTGCGCCAGCCGATCCACCAATCCGGGCGGCGCCTCGAAGGCCTCGACCAGCGCGATCCACTGGCTCGACGACATCACCGCCGGCTCGTTCTGGATCAGGGTCTGCACCTTCTCGGTGTCCGATCCGTCACCCGTCAGGGCCCCGAGTATCGACAGCGCCTTCTCGGCCGAGAGGTACAGAAGTTCTCCACCCTCGGGACGGATCAGCAGACCTTCATTGCGCAGGTGCTGTTCGACGCCCAGAACCTCCTGGCTCCCCCCCCTGCCTGCCGGCCGACCGCCCCCGCCGGGGAAACGCCGGGACCCGCGCGAACGCGTCTGGGCGAGATCGTACCCGTTGACAGTGACCTGCTGCCCATCCGACTCCACCACGTACGGCGGAGCGACGTATTGGCCCTGGCAGATCACAAAGCCATTGTCGATCTCGACCGGCGCCACGGCCGACCGATACGACCGCCGCCCGCCCGGAGGAGCGAAGGGTCGCCGAAAGCGACGCGACGCCGCCGGCTGAGCCGAAGCAAGACCCTCCAGAACAATCAGCAAGACCACCCCAACCACGCACCGTACCAAACGCCCATCCCGTCGATCTGCCCAACTCATAATCCGCCTCGATTCTATAAGCTTCTCCAAAGGGCCCCGCCGCCCATCAAGACGCCGCCCAGGACCCTTCCCCAAAGATAGTGCCCCGCCGAAGCGAAGTGGTTACACAGCCCAGCGTACGAAATCACCCTCCCGTTCGACAACGACAGGATGGACTTCAGCCCATCCGGATTGGTCAGAAGACAAACCCGTGCTCGGGTAGGCCCCCGATAGAAATGGGACCATCACAAGGTCGGGTGCGCCGTTCATGGAGCTCTGACAGCAAAACGGAGAGCGTCCAAGTACCGAACAATGTGGCGGCGATCAAGTATGAAGCAGGGAAGAGTAATCACATACCGGCAGATCCAAGAGGGGTAACTCCGATTACCTGTTCGACAATGGGCCGGCGGAATTCAGGCAACTGATGATTCCGCCGGTCGTTTTTTTTGAGAGAGCCTGAACATGGAATGCACGGAACTACAACGAAACGTGCGAATCTTGGCCACGTTGCGCGAGACTGAACTGCCCGTCGTCAGTTGCTATCTGGACGCGGAGCACGGTGTCGCTGCATGTCGGGGCTTCCTGGGGGAGAGAGTTCCTCTGCTCCGTCGAACCATGCCCGTCGCGCAACGAGAATCCTTCGATCGATCCCTGGAACACATTGAACGCTATGTGAACGAGAACGCCCAGGCCTCCGATGTCCGGGGGATCGTGGTATTCGTACGCAGTGTGGAAGATCCCTTTCTCCTGACCTTGCGGTTCCATGTACCCATTCCTAATCAACTTGTCGTGGATCGGGTACCCCATATCTACCAACTGGTTGCTCTAAAGACGACCTACGATCGGTATGTCGTTGTCTTGATGAACAAGGAAAGGGCTTCCATTCTGGAGGTCAATCTGGGGGCCGTCACACGACAGACGTGGTCCGAGCACCCGTTGCCGCCCGATCGTATTGGGCGGGAGTGGAGCAAGGAACGGTATCAACGACATCGGCAGAAGCAGACCGAAGACACGATCCGGGAGAAGATCAAGACATTGGACAACCTGATGGGCGCTGGCGGCCATAGCCACTTGATGCTGGCCGGGGAGCCGTCGATGGTGGAACGCCTGAAAGCCAGCCTGCCGTCGCATCTGCGTCAGAAGTTGGTGCATACGGTTCATGCGCAGGCCAACGATCATCCCGGCGACGTGGTGAACGCGACGCTGTCATCTTTCGTGGAATTCCGGCAGCGGAATTCGCATACCTATGTAGCCATGCTTCAGCAGGCGATTAGTACGAACGGTCTGGGGATTCTAGGAACCGATGCTACCCTCCAATGCCTGCGGTACGCTCGAGCGGATGTGCTATTGCTGGCCGAGGAGTATGATCCCGGCCCTGCCTGGAAATGTCAAGATTGCGAGGATATCCAGATCGGTCAGGAGCCGGCACAGGCCTGCCCGGAATGTTCGGGCACGCAGTTTCGCGGTCTCGCGATCAAAGAGGAGATGGTGCGTCTGGCCGAAGGATCGTCCTGCGGCGTGGCGGTAGTCCGGAACAATGAGTTCCTGATGGCCGGCGGCGGTGTGGGATGCCTCACACGTTACGATGTCCTCTCGGCACGGCTGAAATACCTGAAACTGTGACGGCGGTCTGGGACAGGGACCCCTTTGGTTTACACGGCGGAACTGGAGGGGTCCCCACCTCTTTTGTGGGAGTTCTTATGGGGTCCTGGTTCTGTGCCTAGACTGGTTGTGTTACGGCTAGACCGAAGCGAATGATGTTGAGGCCGTTACCGGTATCACGGGGAATCAACCAAATAGAGTACCGGATCCCTTTGATTCCTCGCGGAGCGCGGATTCAGGGTAAGATTGCGACTTGACCCACACACAGTAATGTGTTATGCTTTGTGTAGAAAGGAGGCCGCTGATGGCGACGAATCTGGCATTGGATGATGGCTTGATCCTGGAAGCCCAGGCGGTGGGCCGGCACAAGACCAAGAAGGAGGCCGTTACGACGGCTTTGCGGGAGTACGTCGCGCGCCGGAAGCAGCTTGGCGTACTCAAACTGGCTGGGAAGATCGAATTCGACCCCGCCTATCAATACAAGAAGGCCCGTCGCCGATGAAGGTGCTGGTCGATACCTGTATCTGGTCCAAGGTCCTCCGACGCAAGTCGCCCGACGACCGTCTGGCGGGCGTGATCGAGGACCTGATCCGAGATGGACGGGTGGTCCTCATCGGTCCCATCAGGCAGGAATTGCTGTCGGGCGTTCCCAATCCGGCCCAGTTCAAGAAACTGCAGGAGGCGCTGGCCCCCTTCGAGGATATCGGCCTGACGACCGAGCATTTCGTCCAGGCCGCCCGGTTCAGCAGTCGCTGTCGCAAGAAAGGCATCCAGGGCTCCACCACCGATTTCCTGATCTGCGCCGTCGCCCATCTCGAACACCTGCAGATCCTGACCGACGACGGCGACTTCCTCCGCTACGCTCAACACCTGCCCGTCCAACTCGCCGGCGCCAAAGCCTAATGAGCCATCTCAACACCCGCATGGGCAGAATCTGCCCATCCTACGAGACTATGTGGGAAGTACGTAATCTGACCCAACGTGGATATGGCTTTCGTCATCCATCAGGCGCACTGGTCTCAATGACTTATGAACGACCAGTGTCCGGACCCTTGGCGACGGCTCTACAGCGTGTCGGATGGATGAAGAAGCCGCCCATGAGATGGGTGGCGCGGACAGTAATAGGAAAAGGAAGATAGGGGTTCCCGAGGAATGGCGATGAGACGGCGATTGACAATCATGGCATGTACTCTACTAGTGATGAGCTGTCATGTGGACGGTCTGGCTAAGAGGGCCGAGTGGGTTCGGATAGATCTAGAGGTGCCGTTCAACGGTAATGCGTTGGGCGATACACCAATGAATTTGGCCTTCTTATCTGCAGATACTCTTCTATGTGAGTATGCAGCTGACGTCCCCGACATGACACAATCAGAGTCAGTCGTATACGTCATAGATATCCCAAGTGGGAGTCGACGCATGTTTAAGCTCCCGTTCCTTGCCAGCGTGAAGCCAATTTCTACCGGGGAAATAGCAACCAAACCTGTCGTCTTGCCGAATGAGAAAGTGCCGATGGTGACCTTCATAGACGCGGATTCATTTCTTCAGCGGAACAAGCCCAAAATCCCTGCAGGTTCTTATGGCCATAGGGGTGGTGTGGATATCGTGAAGCTGCCTCCTGAGCATGAAGATCTGTGGCTCTACCATCGCGCAACCGCGAAACAGTGCATGCTTCCAGCGAGCGAGCATGGATTGGAACTGGACATCGACGTCACCGCAGCAGATAATCGCCTCCTTGTCTGCGGCGCACTAGGAGACTACGATTCAGGGGACGTCTGGAAGGCGCGCACCCAGCTTTGGAGTTTGCCGGAACTCCAGAGAATAAGTGACTATCAGTCAACGGGGGATCTGCTATATGCTGTTCTGCCGGTGGTATTCGGAGAACTGTTCGCCTTTCCCCTGGATGCGGCCAGGTGGCAGGTCGCCAATCTTCGAGACGGCAAAGCGCGATTCGTTGTGGGACACGAGTTTCCGGGGGACAATCCTGTCGATGACGGCCTCAAAACCATCGCCTACGGTGGAGCCTATAGCGCGGAAACGGGCGTGATTCTGACAGTCGAAGAGACCTCCGAACGCCCCGTTACACTGAATGCCTACGACGCATCCACAGGAAAGAAAATGCGCACGGTCGAATTGGAAGGCCCCACTCCAGCCTCGCATGTCATCGTTCATATCACCAAGGTCTCGGGCCAATGGGTGCTGTTCGAGGAGTCGGTAGATCCATCCGGCGAGCTGTTTCTAAGCACAAAGCACTACTTCGCGTATCGGATCGAAGACTTCAAGAAGATGAACAAGCCGATCAGTATCAGGTGGAACGGCACTCGCAAACCGATCATCGACAAGGGCCGGTTGGTTATTCCCTGGAAGGATCATCTTCTACTCGGTGATCTGTCTACTATTGTAGCGTTTGAAGAGGGGGATTAGTACTTCGTTCCCCGGGGGAAAAACGGGGGAGAATTCCGGGGACAGTATCAATCCTGTTCGGCACTCGGTTTGCTGGGTGGTGTTGTTCTGAGGCATTTTTTGATCTTTTCCCATCTTAGACTAGCGCATGTTGGGCGTCTTGCTTAGAGTGCCGGGAATGAGTCGCAAACGGCACAGAATCAAGACGCACGAAGTGCAGGGCTTCAAGTACTTCAAGGCCATCTCAGGGCTGCTCGAATCCCTGCAGGAGGTCGGCTGCCAACGCGACCGGGCCGGCAACCGAATCCTGCATATGGATCAATACGTCACCTTGCTCCTGTTATACCTGTTCAATCCCATTTGCACCTCGCTGCGTTCTCTGCAACAAGCCAGCGACTTCCGGGGAATTCCGGGGGAATTCCGAGGAATTAAAGGGGTCCGGTACTTTTTTGGTGGGGGTTCTTGCGGGGACTCGGTTCTGTGTTAGACTGGCGGCGTTATGGCTAGACCGAAGCGAATGGCGTTGGGCGGTTACGTGTATCATGTGCTGAACCGGGCGAATGGCCGGTTGCGGATCTTTCGCAAGGCGGGCGATTTCCTGGGGTTTGAGAAGATCCTGGCCGCGGGCGTCGAGCGGTTCGCTATGCGGGTCTGCGGGTACTGCGTGATGGGCAACCACTGGCACCTGCTGCTGTGGCCCCGGGAGGACGGCGATCTGTCGGCGTTTATGCGATGGGTGACGCAGACGCACACGCAGCGTTACCACGGCTCGCACGGGACGGTGGGTATCGGGCATCTCTATCAGGGCCGCTACAAGAGTTTCCCGGTTCAGGATGAGGCCTACTATCTGACGGTCTTGCGTTATGTGGAGGCCAATCCGCTACGTGCGGACTTGGTGGAGAAGGCGGACGCCTGGCCCTGGTCGAGTTACGCCGTTCGCCGGGGTCGTGACTCGCTCGTTGAATTGGCCGATGGGCCCGTGTCGCTACCGCCGAATTGGGCGGCCCTGGTGCAGAGGTCGATAGCGGAGACGGACGTTTCCAAGATCCAGAATAGCATGAAGCGAGGGGCGCCTTTGGGCTCGACCTCATGGGTGCTTGAGACCGCCGGTCGCATGGCGCTGGAATCCACGCTCCGGCCCAAGGGCCGACCCAGAAAAAGTACCGGACCCCTTTAATTCTTGACAGAGAGGGCCTATACTGATCCCCGAAGAGCCCGGCAGCGTCGTCGGCCCTGGGGGAGGTGGTAACTACTGGCTAAACCACGGGAGTCTCTCATATGTCGAATCCTCGCCTGGCACGCTTCGATTCCATCATGCGTCTGACCCACCTGTACACCGGTCTCTTCCTGGCTCCGTGGCTGCTGGTCTACGCCGTCAGCGCCTTCTGTCTGAACCATCAGCCCTGGATCGTCAAGACGTTCAAGATCGCCCCACCACGCTGGGAGGCCCTCCGCGAGGCGGACTTCACTCCCGACGATGGCTTCCCCCGCGAACCTGCCGAGCAGGCCAAGGCAATTATCAGGCACCTGGACCTGGACGGTCCTCATCGGATTCTGGGCAAGCCCAACCCAAATCAGATGATCATCATTCGCCCCTCCGGCAGTGGCAATTATCGCGTTGTCTGGCGTCGTAAACAGGCCCGACTGACGGTGGAGCAGCAGCCCTTCTCTGCCTATCGATTGCTACACTCCCTCCATTTTCGGGGCGGATACCGTCAGAAGTTCTTCCCTCATATCACGTGGGCGGTGATCGTCGACGCTGTCGCCATATCCATGATCCTCTGGGTCATCTCCGGCTTCTACATCTGGCTGCGCAGACCGCGACAGCGGGGCGCCGGAACGATCTGCGCCCTGGCTGGCAGTCTCTTGTTCGTGCTACTGGTGGTTCTGTTCTGCATGTAACGTAGGGGCTTGCTTCTTGCCCTAAGCCTTGTCTGGAGATTAAGGGAGTGCGGTACGATCTTCCGAAATGGAATGGGGTGCAGCATTTTTCTTGGTGGGTGACAGCGTGAGGATGAAACAACAGAGACTTCAAGCCCCATCCTGGCAACTGGTACAGAGTCGGTGTGCCGTGCACACCGTACGAAACTGCAGACGCCGCTCCTGGGGGGCGGCGTTGATATGAAAGGCGTGTCATGGGAGAGGCAATGAGGAACAACCGTTCGCTTCTTCAGTTGGCGAAGGGCCGATACGGAGTACTCTGTTTGGCGTTGTTGGTCTTGTTGTCGTCACTGACTCTCTATGCTCTGTGCGGCCAAGAGCCGGAACCTGAGGCGATTCCCGGGAAGGTTCTGTTTGTGGGCAATAGTTACACGTATTACCACGAGCTGCCACTGGTGGTCTCGGCGATGGCGCGGGCAGACAGCAATGACCTTGTCTGTGACATGTCAGACGCAGGTGGGGCGACACTCGAAGACCACCTGAAGGGAAAGAAGCGACTAAACACGCTCGAAATGATACAAGCCGCCAAGTATGACGCCGTCGTATTGCAGGATCAGAGCCTGCGGCCGATCAGGAATCCTGAGCGAACCGTCAGAGACGTCGGGCTGCTCTGCGAGTCGATACGCAAAGCGAAAGCAACTCCCTATCTCTTCCTGACATGGGCTCGTAAGGGACAGCCTGAGAAGCAGAGGATATTGACACAGACTTATATGCGAGCGGCCCGGAAGCATGGCGCCAGGGTGGTCCCGGTCGGGATGGCCTGGCAACGTGCGCTCAAGGAGAGGCCGGACATCCCACTTCACGACGAGGATGGCAGTCATCCCTCGCAACTGGGGACCTATCTTTCGGCGTGCGTCTTCTTTGCCGCCCTGACCAGACAGAGTCCAGTGGGGCTACCGAACGAGCTGAGAGCCAGAGATGCATCAGGTAGAACGGTTGTTCAATTGCGAGTCAGCAAAGAGGACGCGGAGTTCTGTCAGCACGTGGCGGAGAAGACGTGGAAGACCTTTACTTCCCAGCAGAAGAGGTCGGGGTCGGATCGTTGATTATGCGAGACAGAGGGGCCGCAGACCTTTGATCGCACAGGTCCCTTCCCCAAGGATAGCGCCCCGCCGAGAGCAAATGGTTACAGAACCAAACCCACAGAATCCCCCTCCCATTCGCCAACGGCAGGACGGCCTCAGAGCCCAAACGAGAAGAACTACCGGGCACGCCTAATTCCCCTGACCGTAGGGCCTCTGGCTGGCGTTGGGCAGTTTCCCTCCTGTCGACGACCCGTGAGGAAGAAATCTGGGTATTCGCTCTTGTATGGCTGCTGTGCGTATCGGTAGAATCCACACCTGGAAGTGTGAACAGTGAGACGGCACCGTGGCTCCGGAAACGGCATCGACACATCTTTGCTGAAAGGAGTGCTATCACGGAGACGTTCGCTACGCGGCTTGAACGGTTCGTGCTGTCGGTGGATCTTGTCGATCGCCCTGTCTTCCGGCAGACGTGGAACCTCCTCGACGAATACATCCGCCAGCAGTTGGACCCCACCTACTGGGCACTGCTCATATCCAGCCAAGTTAACCAGGAACTGGGACTCCAGGCAAGAAAACGCAGCACAGAAGGTAACCTAGCTTTCTCGCTCAAGACCATGGACGGCAAGTGTGTGGGTGCCCCCCCACACACCGGCCCGAGCACCAAGCGTCGGACAACAAGCCAACACGGTAGCACGAGACAATCAGGATGCAAGGGTGGGTTCTCAACCCACGCGAACGGTCTCCCTCCGGCGTTGGCGGATCAGCCATCCGGAGGAACTGAGGCCCAGCAGGCCCAGCAGCGCTGCGCCGGGGACCGGTACGAGTTGGGGGTCGATGTTTGTGTTCCGGGCCAGGAAGTACAGGCCGTTGCCGCGCCAGTCGACGTCGTATTCGAA
>JANQFY010000014.1 GCA_028277585.1 Sedimentisphaerales bacterium | reverse complement strand
ACCTCCTTGTTGTTGGTCGGGCCGTTATGTCCAAAACCCCATTTTACCGACACAAGGAGGCTGCCTCCTCACCCCACCCCAAAACGGGTAATCGCGTCCGGGATTCGCCTTGATCGAGCGATCTGCCCTTGGTAGAATAGGGCATCTATGGAATCGAGATTCAGGAGCGAGGAGGATGGCGCAGATTCCCGAGAACTCATCCGACATCGCCAAGTGGCTGAAACTCGTCCGCGCTGAGGGCATTGGGCCGGTCTCGCTGGGCCGGCTACTGAAGCGGTTCGGCTCGGTGGACGCCATTCTGGGCACGTCGGTGAACGGCCTGACCAAGGTCGAGGGGATCGGCTTCAAGACCGCGGAGAAAATCGCGTCCACGCGGGACCGATTCGACGCGGACGAGGAACTGGAACTGGCCCAGAAGCTGGGCGTCTGGCTCCTGCACGTCCAGGACGAGCGCTATCCCGCGCTGCTCAAGCAGATCTACGATCCACCGCCCGTGCTGTACCTGAAAGGCACGCTGACGCGCGCCGATACGCTGGGCGTGGCGATCGTGGGTTCGCGGCGCTGCAGTCTGTACGGCCAGGAGCAGGCGGCCCGACTGGCCCATCTGCTGGCCGCGGCGGGATTCACCATCGTCTCCGGGCTGGCCCGCGGTATCGATTCGGCGGCCCATCAGGGCGCATTGGCAGCCGAGGGGCGCACGCTCGCCGTCCAGGGTCGCGGCCTGGCCGGGGTCTTTCCCCCCGAGAACGAGAAACTGGCCGAGCTGATCAGCGCCGACGGCGCGTGTATCTCCGAACTGCCCTTGCGCTACGAGCCCCTGGCGGAGAATTTTCCACCCCGCAACCGGATCATCGCCGGTCTGTCGCTCGGGACGATCGTGATCGAGGCGGGCCTGCGCAGCGGCGCCCTGATCACCGCCCGCACGGCGCTGGAGAGCGATCGCGAAGTCATGGCGGTCCCCGGTAAGATCGATTCGCCGCTCAGTCGCGGCGCACATTCGCTGATCAAACAGGGCGCCCGGCTCATCGACTCGGTCGAGGACGTCATGGAGGCCCTCGGCTATGTGGGCGATCGGCTCAAAGACCACACGGCCCGGGCCGGTCGGGAAGCCACAGAGAAGGTCGAGGCGTCTCTGTTCGAGGCCGCTCCACTGAATCTAAAGGGCCATGAGAAGCAGATCCACACCGCCCTGACCAAAGAACCCGCCCACGTTGATCAGATCATCGGCGCGACCGACCTGCCCCCGGGAGCGGTCAACGCCGCCCTGATCGCCCTGCGCCTGAAGGGTTTGATCCGGCAAATGCCCGGCAACCGCTTCGCCCGCAAGTAGATAATCGCCGTTTCCAGCCTGCAGCGAGCCTTTCGGGAAAATCACCTGCTTTTTCCCGGATTCGCGCCCAGATCAAGAAGCCGGGCATCGCTATTATGTATGTAATAAGTGAGGGTAAAAGGAGATGGGACCGTGGCCCCGTGGAGGGTATGGAGACAGACGGGGGGCCGGTGCGTGCCGTGACCCAGTCGGCACGCACCGACGTCCTAAACATCATCACTTCCCTGTACAACACCCAGACCGGGCTGATCCGTGAGAATCAGCCTGCCCTTTTTCACCGTAACGCCCGTGAACGGATCGTTGGCGATCAGGAGGTTCCCGTCCAGATCGGCGTAATCGACCAGCGGGCTCAGATGGGCGGCCGCCGTGATGGCGACCGAGCTGGCGACCATGCACCCGAGCATGATCTTCATCCCCAGGGCTCGCGCCAGGTGAATCATACCCCGCGCTTCCTGGAGCCCGCCCGCCTTCATCAGCTTGATGTTGATCCCGTCGTAGGCATCGGCGAGTTTCGGAATGTCAGCGGCGCGTTTGACCGCCTCGTCGGCAATGATCGGGATATCCACGCGCTGCCGCAGCCAGGCGGTCTCGGCGAGCATCTCGGCGGGCATGGGTTGCTCGATCAGCTCGACTCCCATATCCTGGAGCCAGCGGATCTTCTCCAGCGCCGTTTCCTTGTCGCGCCAGCCCTCGTTGGCGTCGACCCGCAACGGGCAATCGGTCACCTCGCGCACCGCGGCGATGATCTCGGCGTCGTTGTCGAGCCCGACCTTGATCTTCAGGACCGGGTACTGAGCCGCTTCCTGAACCTTACGCCGCACGACCTCAGGGCTGTCGATGCCGATCGAGTAGGTCGTGATGGGCGTCTGATCGGCGTCGAGACCCCAGAGGCGATAGAGCGGGACACCGAGCTTGCAGCCGGCCCAGTCGAGCAGCGCCATATCCAGGGCCGCTCCGGCGCAGGTCTGGCCCTCGGTCAGAGACTCCCAGCGCCGGCGCATCTCCACGTAAGCGAGCCAGTCGCCCGCCTCGAAGCCCGCGCGGGCCTGCTCCAGCACGGCGGACGTTTTCGCGGGGCTCTCTCCGTAACGGGCGCTGGGCGCCGCCTCGCCCCAGCCGACGATCCCGTCGCGCTCGATCCGAACAAATACGTTGTCCTTGAAATCGTCCGAGCACCGGGCGATCGTCCAGGTGTGTTTCAGCATTAGACGTTCGGTAGAGAGCGTGAACCCCGCCAGCCCGTCCTGCTCTGCGTTGTCAAACGACGCCATGGGAACCTCCAGTATCAGTCGTTGCATTTGAGATGCGTGCGATTATGCCCGGCTCGCCTCGGCTTGGCAAGGGTAGGTCGAGCGTCCCCACTCGACGGGGCTGGGTGACGGCAGATGCGCCGGCCTGTACGACTCACCCGCAGGTCGCTATAATCAGTCGGCAGCACACGATCCAATTGTGGGGCATCGGAAATCGAGGAGCCAGTATGCATCGCAGGGACTTTCTCAGACTAACAGGCGCCGCGGCCCTGACACTGGGCCTGGGGGACACCGTCACCGCCGCCGCGTCACCAACTCGCCCGAACATTGTGTTCATCTTCATCGACGACATGGGCTATGCCGACCCGAGCTGCTTTGGCAATCCTAAGATGAAGACGCCCTGTATCGATCGCCTCGCGCGTGAAGGCATGCGCCTGACGAACTTCTATGTGAACTCGCCGATCTGCTCGCCCTCGCGCGTCGCCGTGATGACGGGCCAATACCCGGCCCGCTGGAAGATCAACTCCTACCTGGCGGCGCGAAAGGCCAATCGGGCGCGTCGCATGCCCGACTGGCTCGATCCCAAGGCCCCGACTACCGCCCGCCTGCTGAAACAGGCCGGCTACGCGACCGCCCACTTCGGTAAGTGGCATATCGGCGGAGGTCGCGACGTGGGCGACGCCCCCCTGCCGGCCGACTACGGCTTCGACGAATCGCTGGTGTCGTTCGAGGGGCTGGGCGATCGCGTCCTGTACGCCAAGAAGGGACTCTCGGGCCAGAGCGCCAAGCTGGGGCGCGGCGAGATCACGTATATCCCCAAACACGCAGGAACGCAGGCCTATGTCGATCGCGCGATTGCGTTCGCCAGGAAACATCGCGACAAGCCCTTCTACATCGAGCTGTTCCCCAACGACGTCCACGACGCCCACGTGCCCAGGCCGGAAGCGATCGAGAAATGGAAGCAGGTGACGGACAATCCGTTCGAGCAGAAGTTCTTCGCCGTGCTAGCCGAACTCGACCGCCAGATTGGCCGGATGACCGACGCGATCGATGCGCTTGGACTGGCCGAGAAGACGCTGATCGTCTTCACCAGCGACAACGGCCCGACCGACTGGCCCAGCTATTACAAGCGGGGGCACACGCCGCCCGGCTTCACGGGGCCGTTCTATGGTCGCAAGTGGAGCCTGTACGAAGGCGGTATCCGCATGCCGTTCATCGCCCGCTGGAAAGGGACGATCCCGGCCGGGCGGACCAACGAGACGTCCGTGATGTGCGGCATCGACCTGTCGCCCACCTTCTGTCATCTCGCTCGCGTCCAGCCGGGCAACTCCGTCAAGCACGATGGACAGAACATGCACAAGGCGTTGCTCGGACAGCCCGTTGAGCGATCGCAGCCAGTCTTCTGGCAATACGGCAAGCCCTACACCAACCTCTTGCCGGGCAATCCCGACTTCATCAGCCCAGGTTTGGCCGTCAGGGATGGAGATTGGAAACTCCTGATCGAGCCCGATGGATCGAACGCCCAGCTCTACAACCTCGCCCATGACCCGGGCGAGAAGAGCAACCTTCTGAAAGAACATCCCGACAAAGCCAGAGCACTCTGGAGCAAGATTCGCAACTGGGCCCATTCGGTCGGATTCGAGACTCGAGCCGCAGAACCGAAGCCGCCGGCTCAACAGGAAAGGTAGCTGAGATGACGACCCTGAACAGACGCGCGTTTCTCAAATCGATCGGCCTCGCGGCGGCTACCGCTTGCGTGCCTCGCCTAGCGCGGGCCGGCGCCGGTTCGAGAAAGCCGAACGTGATCATCATTCTCTCCGACGACGCAGGCTACGCGGATTTCGGCGTCACGGGCAACAAGCTCGTCCCGACACCCCACATCGACAAGCTCGCCCACCAGGGCGTCCTCTGCACCCAGGGCTATGTCACCGGCTCGACCTGCACCCCCTCGCGGATGGGCCTGATGACCGGCCGCTACCAGCAGCGCTTCGGCGCCGAGTGCAACGTGCCCACGATCCCGACGCCCGGCTACACGAAGGAAGATCTCGGCTGCGACACCCGCGAGCACACGATGGGCGACGCGATGAAGGCGCAGGGCTACCGCACGATGGCGATCGGCAAGTGGCACCTGGGCGAGTTGCCCAAGTACCACCCGAGCCAACGGGGCTTCGACGAGTTCTATGGCTTCCTGGGCGGCTCGCGTTCGTACTGGCCCCTGAAGAAGCCAAGCCGGGGACACGCGATCCTGCGCAACCACGAACCGGTCGACGAAGAGAAGGAGATCCGATATCTGACCGACGACTTCACCGACGCAGCGTTGGACTTCATCGAGCGAAACCGGGAGGAGCCCTTCTTCATCTACCTGGCCTACAACGCCGTGCACGGCCCGAAGCACGCCAAAGAAGAAGACATCGAACAGTGTTCGACGATCAGCCCGAAGAACCGCCGACTCGTCGCGGCGATGACGCGTTCGATGGACGACAACGTCGGGCGCGTACAGGCGAAACTCGACGCCCTGGACCTGACGAAGAACACGCTGGTGGTCTTCCTGAACGACAACGGCGGTCCTCAGGACAAGGCGTATTCCAACTGGCCCTTGCGGGGTCATAAGGGCAGCTACTGGGAAGGCGGCGTCCGCGTGCCCTTCATCCTCTCCTGGCCCGGCCAGTTGCCCAAGGGCAAGCGCTTCGACCATCCCGTTTCTGCACTGGATCTACTGCCCACCTGCGTCGCCGCTTCCGGTGGAAAGCCCCCCGCCGACTGGCACGTCGACGGCGTCAACCTGTTGCCTTTCCTCAGCGGACAACGTCGCGACGAGCCGCACAAGATCCTGTTCTGGCGCTTCTGGCGCGTCGCCGCCGTCCGTCAGGGCCCGTGGAAGCTCCTCCGAGTCGCTCAGGACCCGCTGCAAGAGAAGCGCGATCTCATTCTCCCCCTGGTCCTGATGAACCTCGACGATGACCCGGGTGAGACGCGCAACGTAGCACAGAAGCATCCGAAGAAGACCAAGGAACTGCTCGCCAAGCTGCAGCAATGGGAACAGTCACTGGCCCAGCCCCGCTGGTACGACGGCCGCGACTGGAAGCACTGGCAAGAGATGCAGGTCAAGAACCATCGCATGACGCGGTAAGGCGCGATTGCCACCCTACAATTGCTCTTGGAGGCGTCACTCGATCTCGACGGTGACACCTTCCGGGGCGTTGGGGAATCTCACCAGGAGCGTATCGCCCCCCGCACGGCTTGTGACATCGACCGGATCACCGTTCGCACCGGTCGCCTTGACCTGGGCCGCGTTGGTCTCTGGGATGAAGATACGGGCCACGCCGGGCGTTTCGGCCGGGCCGCGCAGTGTGAATGACAAGGCCTCGCCCTCGCACTGACATGACATGACGCGATGCGTCGCGTGCAGCAGCGCCGGCCTCTTCCCCTCTATCTGGGGCGCGACGTCACGGTACAAACCGCTCTCGCCCGGCTGCAGTTCGACCACTTCCTTCACAGTCAACTGCGGATCGAAGATATCGAGCAACCGGCCCTTCAAGCTCAGCGGTTTCGTCTCGGCATGCGCGACCACGAACGGGCCACGCTGCATGCAGAACGAACCGGTCTGCGGCGCCGGTGCGCTGTTCGCCTTGCTCAGGGCCTGCTCGATCAGCTCGAGATAAGTCGATTGCGCCACCTTGGGATCGGCGAAGCGCGTCGGGGAGGTCTCGTCTCTGATGACCCAACCTTTACCCAAGGGCCACTGCCCCTTGCCGGGACCGGGCGCCTGTAATTCGCCCAGCAGATGCGCCAGCGGCGAATCGGCGCAGTTCTTGTGCCACCAGAAATCTTCACAGGCGTCCAGCGCGTCGCCGTCGCGACCGAGGACGAGCAGGACCCCGCCGCCTTTGACCCAGTCGACCAGCGCTGTGTGCATGGCGCGATCGAGCGGCTTGAAACTCTCGTAGGATAGGACAATCGTATCGAACCGGGACATGTACGCCGCTTCCTTGGCCCGTTCCATCACGAACGACGAGACGGGGATGCCCCGCTCCAGCAGCGGCAAGAACAGTGCATAGACACCCTGCAGCATCGGATGCTGCTGTCTCTGCCACATCAGGGTATCCGCCATCGCCACGCCAATCCGACTGGGCGTCCGGCCGCCCGCAGCGCCGGCACGCGCTTCGTCGACGACTGGCCCGCCGGCG
>JANQFY010000401.1 GCA_028277585.1 Sedimentisphaerales bacterium | reverse complement strand
GTCCGAGTCGCCTCGTCCCCGCCCAATACGCTCAACGCCCGCAAGCCGCGCTCACAGCGCCAGAGGAGCGTTTCGGCTGATGACGCCTGCCCCCCGTCACCCGCGCCGACCTGGACCTCGAAGAACGTGGTCGGGTAAATGGGATTCACCGAAGCGAAGCTGGTGATGCGCACGTACCGCGCCGTACGAGGTGGGAAACGTCGCGCGAGCGCGACCGGCGTCCGCCCCTGCTTTCTCTCGACGACATCAAACGCCTTGCCATCCAAACTGGTCGCGAGCGCGTACTCGGTCATGACGAAACGTGGGCCGTACTGATGGATGGTGACCTCGGATATCGTCTGGGGACGCCCGAGATCGATCGTGCAGGATTGGGGGAACTCCACGTTCTTGGTCTGCCAGAACCCCGGTCCGATCATGCCATCGACCAGCACATCGGCCGGCCCCCTGTAGATCGAAGAGACACTCGCGGACCGACCCCGGACGCGAGATTTCCAGCCTTCAAGCAGTTCAAGTACGTCCTTCGGCGCCCGATCCCGCGGCGCTTGCGCCCACCAGCGACGCCAGCGCTCGGTCTGGGCGGACCGCTCCGACGAAGGCGCCGTCGCGACGAACGGGAATTCCATCCCGGTGAGATTCGTCAGCGCGACGTGGGCGCCCTGACGCGTCATCGCGTCGGAATCGCCCAGCGCCTCGAGCAGCGGCGCGATACTGTCGCGTCCCCCGCACCATCCCAAAGCCAGGGCCGCCTGACAGCGGACCGGCGCGGACTCGTCCCGCAGTCGCGCCACGAGAGCGTCCGCGGCGTCATAAGCTCGCAGGAACCCCAGGGCTTCAGCCGCCCGGGCTCGCGCGGGCGCGTCCGACGAATCCAGCTTCGCCATTTGCTCGGTGATTTGTCGAGCGTAAGGACTCGATACCCTCTCCGAGTTCGTCGTCCGCGACGCGGCTGCACACGGAACACATAGGCACGCCAATAGCAGTAGTCTTTTGAGATAGATCATGGGGAAATATCGTAACGGCGCAGCGGACGGATCGCAAGGGGATCGCATGGAGTTCCGCCGGTTCGAAGCGCACCGAGGCGTCCGGCGCATCCGCCAGACGCCTCGGTGGGTTGTGATGCATTGCGACGCGAAATCAATCGGTCTGGAACCACGGCTCGACAAGCGAGTTGTCCTCGAGCCAGTTCTCCTCCAGCAGCGCCATATCCAGCTCATCGACGCGACAATCACCGTTGAGATCGCCCACCAGGGGAACGTAGTCGGGCAATGCCTGGGCGGCCTGACAACTGTCGCTGTAGACGGTGATCGTGACCGTATCCGTGCCGATGTACTCGCCATCGTGTGCGGAGAGCTGCAGGACATACTCGCCCAGCGCCGTCAGCGTGACACGCGTATCCTCGGCGGTTATCGTCTCTATCGTAATCGCCCCTTCGTTGGGTTCGCTAATCACCTTCCACTGGGGAATATAAGGGATAACGGCTCCGTCATCCGTAATGGTCGCATCCAGTTCACCGAGCCGAGCGTCGCCTTCCAACCAGGTCACGATATCGGCGCCGGCATCCACCTGGGGAATCAGGTTGTCGGCCAGGAAGGTGAAGATGGGACCGAAAACGGGATCGGCGTCACTGCCAACATAGGTGTCGACCGCCCAGTAGTAGCGGGTCTTGGCTTGCGCTTGCACCGTCACGGAATCGACGTTCTGGGCGCTGACGATCTGGATGGCGTCCGGGTTAGTGAACTCCTTCAACGCATCGTAGTCGTCGGTGAAGTAGACGTCCACGAGAACCGGCTGGCCCGGCACGCAGGGATCGGGCAGAGTCCAGGTCAGTTCCACCTGCCCGGGCGTCACGATCCCATTGTCGATCGGACGCGGATCGAGCAGCGGCGTCGCCGACAGCGTCGTCTTGCCTTCGTTCGTCACGTTGTAGTCCAGGTGCGGGATACCCTGGCCGTCGTAGGCGGTGATCCAGCCGTTGTCGATATGCGTCTGAAGGATTTCCGTGTCGTCGCCCTCGAGGATCAGGACGCCGGCGCCGACGTCGATCAGGCCGGCCTCGCTCGTCAGACGCAGATCGGACGCGTGGATGGTCCCGCCGCGAAGATGGACGGTCCCCGTCCCGGTCAGCCCCGGAACGACGAGATTGTCGTTCAGGTTGATGACGCCGCCCGTCATGTTGAGCGTTCCGATGCCGCGCCAGCCGATCTGCAGCGACCCGGTGCTGAACGCGCCGCCGCTCATGTTCAGAGTCCCATGACCACTGGGACTATCGACTCCAACGTAGGCGCCGGCCGCCGTGAGCGACCCACCGCTGATGTCCAGGTTGGTGGGCATGCCGCCATTGCCGACTCGGAGCGTCTCACATTCGGCGACAATGCCTTGCACAATCTGGCAGTGGGTATCGGCCGGTGAGTCAATCGAGACGGCGTTCGCACTGCCCGGCACAGCACCGCCCTGCCAATTGGCTGGATTGCTCCAGAGATGGTCGTCACCCTGATCGGTCCAGAAGGTCTGCGCCGAGGCACCGCTGCACAGAGCCGTCAGCAAAACAAGAGCCACCCAATACCTCATCTTCCTAGACATGGTCGTCCTCCTTAGTGAAGTCGCTGGCTTCTCATTGCCGGACACCAGAGACATCCGGTTCACCTTCATCCATGGTGTTCCCGCACACACTGTCTTCCATGATAGCATTCCGTGTCGCCTCATTTCAATAGTCGGACCGGCCCATTCCATCCCGTTTGCCACTATTCGGGTCGGAATCCGCCACACAATCGACTCTCACCCACTCTCAGAGACGTTTTCGCATCTCGATTTCTTGTTGGCTCCGAGCCGGTTCGGGCCTAGAATGGCCCCATCGATGTCAGAATGGATTGGAGCCCCTGGGAGAATGCCGTCATGAGAGTGCTTTCCGTCATCGCCCTTGTCGCCCTGAGTTGTTCGATCAGCCTTGCGGTGGAGTTGCCGCGCAGTGCGCCCGAATCGCACGGCGTATCGTCCACTGCGATTCTCTCCTTCGTCGACGCGGCCGATCGCGACATCGACGCGTTGCACAGCTTCATGCTCCTGCGTCACGGCCATTTACTGGCTGAGGGTTGGTGGGCACCCTACCACGCCGAGGCGCCCCACTCGCTCTACTCGTTGAGCAAGAGCTTCACGTCGACTGCCGTGGGGCTGGCGATCGACGAGGGCAAACTCCGGCTGGACGACACGGTGCTGCAATTCTTCCCCGACCAGGCGCCTTCGGAACCGAGCCAGCATCTCAAACAGATGCGCGTGCACGACCTGCTCCGCATGTCCACGGGCCAACAGAGCGAGCCGCGACGCGCGGACGATGAGCCCTGGGTGAAAACCTTCCTGGCGCATCCGGTTCCGTTCAAACCCGGGACGCACTTCCTCTACAACACATCGGGCACGTACATGCTCTCGGCGATCGTCCAGGAAGCGACGGGACAGACCGTGCTGGACTACCTACGCCCCCGCCTGTTCGAGCCGCTGGGCATCGAGCGGCCCACGTGGGAGACCTGCCCGGCGGGCATCACAGCCGGCGGCTACGGCCTGAACATTCGGACCGAGGACATCGCCCGCTTTGGGCAACTCTACCTGCAGCAGGGCCAATGGCAAGGCAAACAGCTTGTGCCCGAGGCATGGGTCGCCGCCGCGACGGCGCGACAGACCTCGAACGGCAGCAATCCGAACAGCGACTGGGACCAAGGCTACGGCTACCAGTTCTGGCGCTGCCGCCATGGGATCTACCGGGGCGACGGCGCGTTCGGCCAGTATTGCATCGTCCTGCCCGAACAGGACGCGGTGATCGCCATCACCAGCGGGGTCAGGGACATGCAATCCGTCCTGAACCTGGTCTGGGACAAATTGCTGCCGGCTTTTGGTGAAACGCCTCTGCCGGCTAACGAAGAAGAGTCTCAGAAGCTCAAACAGCGCCTCGAAACGCTCAGCCTGCCCATCCCCAAGGGGACCACCGCCGGTCCGGACGTGCAGGGAAGGAACTATGCGTTCCCCCCGAACGAGCACGATCTCGAATCGGTCACCCTGAGCGACAACAGCGAGACGGTGACGCTCGCTACGCGTTTCAACGGTATCGATCAGCGTATCGCCTGTGGTCGAGACGGATGGCGCAAACAGAGAGCCGCCTGGCACCGGCGCCCCGAACAACCGGTGGCCGCGGCGGGCGCCTGGACCGGTTATGACACCTTTACGGCCAAGCTCTGCTTCTACGAGACGCCTTACACCGTCACGGTCCGCCTCAAGTTCACCGGCGAGCAAGTGGACTGCACGGCCCAGGCCAATGTCGCCTTCGGCCCGGCCCCACGCATCCAGGTGACCGGCCGGGCCCAGTAGGTCCGTCGGAACCGGACCGGTCAAGACACTCAGCCCCCCGGGCCGGTGTCACGTCCTCGCCAACTCTGCCGGAAACGGGCCGCATCTGGACCCGAAAGCGATGGATTTGCCTTTACTTCCCCAGTGACATTTGGTAGAATAGAAGTAGGTAGGAGGTGCAAACACTCGTGTGGGGGGGTGTCACACGTGAACAGGGTCCCTCCCTAGAAGGTCACTTGGTTTTCCAGAGCGAAGAGGGTGTGCAGATGAAGAGATTCCCGGTCCTTATCGGTATCCTGGTGTTGACCCTTATCGGGGGCGTCGGCGCAGGCCTGCAAGTCAACGAGTTCAAAGCCGGCGAGAAAGTCACGCTCGACGATGCGGGCAACTACTGGATCTGGGACATGTCCCAATTCGGCAATCTGACCTATGACCAGCAGATCACGGGAATCGGAAGCCTGGGCGGCACCTACGGGGGCGTCACGGGCAACTGGCACATGGCGACCGAGGCCGAGATGACGGGGCTGTGGTCCTATAGCGGATCGGATATCGCATCCTCGTTCGGTCCCACCTACATCGATCACTCCTGGGGTGATCCGGAATACTACTGGTCGGGCCGTTACGACAAGGTAGGCCCCGCCATCCCGCCCGATCCTGCCTGGGGAGAACCGGGTGACACGACGCACTATCTCGGTGAGGTGCATCAGATCGGGTTGTCGCTGATTAAGGACAGCCTGAACACCAGCACCGTAGGAGACAACAGCCGGTATTCGACGATAGGCGCCTGGGTCACGACGGGTCCCGGTGCGACAACCGTCGTTCCGGCTCCGGGGGCGGTCATTCTGGGCGTTTCCGGCCTGCTGTCGATGGCGGCGGGCATCCGGCGGCGCAGACGGAACGCCTAGGTGACATCCGGGGTGACATTAGTCCGAGAAATAGGGCAAATGGGGAGTTCTCAGCAAGAACACCCCATTCATCTTTACACCCCAAGCAATGACATGTGATATGGGGGCAGATAGCTGCGTTACGCAGTTATAGATGCGGAGGGCTTTGCGGATCTGCATGAGCCCCCTCCCCACAGAGAGAAGGCGTGGTTTGCCACAAGGAAGAGGGTATGGTGATGAGAAGATTTCCTGTCGTGATCGGTGTTCTGGTGCTGGTTCTGATTGGCGTCGTAGGTGCAGACCTTTCGGTTGAGGAGCGTATGGTCGGCCAGAAAGTCACGCTCGACGATGCGGGCAACTACTGGATCTGGGACACATCCAAGTTCGTGAACCAGACCTACAGCGAGCAGATCACAGCCATCGACGACATGGGCGACACCTACGGGGGCGTCACAGGCGACTGGCATATGGCGACCGCCTCGGAGATGGCGGGGCTCTGGTCCAATAGCGCTGAGGAGATCAGCAGTTCCTTTGGTCCCAGCTACGTCGACCACGCTTGGGGCGAAAAGTACTGGTACAGCAGGTATGATCAACCGGGAGATCCTGGCTGGGGTGGTGAACCGACACATAAGATCAGCGACATGTGGCAAGGTACATCGCTGCACAAGCATCCGTTGGGCAGCGCCGACTATGCCGACACAAGTCGGTCGGGCGCCTTCGGCGCGTGGGTCACAACGGGCCCTGGCGCGACCGTCGTGCCTGTTCCGGCTGCTGTCATCCTTGGCGCCTCAGGGCTTCTCTCGGCCGCGGTGGGCCTGCGACGCCGACGCAAGAATAGCTGTTAGACAATCAGTTGACGACGGGGTGTTCCGGTCAGTTGGAATCGGACGCCTCGCCGGTTTGCGAAACGACTAGGCATTCCGCTCTGACAGGGACAATCAGGAGATCCGGCTATACTCCGGAGCAGTGGTTCTGGACGTCTTTCCAGCGATCAAAAAGGCGAGTGACAGAAGAGAGGCCTTCTGATGCCCGTGATTCATCTTTTGCCTTTACATTCCCGACGACACCGGGTAAGCTTAGGGGGGTTGGCGTATCTACACGCTAGCTTGTATGGAGGAGTTGTGCCCTTGTGGAGGGCATCCCCAAAGAGAGAAGGCGTGGTTTGTCACAAGGAAGAGGGTATGGTGATGAAGAGATTTCCTGTCCTGATCGGTGTTCTGGTGCTGGTTCTGATTGGCGTCGTGGGTGCAGACCTTTCCGTCGAGGAGCACGTGGTCGGCCAGAAAGTCACAGTTGACGATGCGGGCAACTACTGGGTCTGGGACATGGCCAAGTTCAATGACCTGAACTACAGCGAGCAGATCACGGCCATCGACGACTTGGGCGACACCTACGGGGGCGTCACGGGCAACTGGCATATGGCGACCGCTTCGGAAATGGCCGGCCTCTGGTCCAACAGTGCCGCGGAGATCAGCAGTTCCTTTGGCCCCAGTTACGTCGACCACTCCTGGGGAAGCACAGACTACTACTGGTATGGTCGTTACGATGAACCAGGCTGGGGCTACCACCTGACGGGCGAAATATACAACACCTCGTCGCTGAACAAGCGGGATCTGGGCACCAGTTCCACCAACGATAGTTCGCGGCTGTACTACATGGGCGCCTGGGTGACGACGGGCCCCGGCGCAACCGTCGTTCCGGTCCCGGCAGCGGTCATTCTCGGCGCTTCAGGGCTTTTCTCGGCGGCCGTGGGCCTGCGACGTCGACGCAAGAGCAGCTGCTAGACGCTCAATTGACGAAGGGGCACTCCGGTCAATCGGAGCCGGGTGCTTTGCCGGTTTGCGAAATGACCAGGCATTGGTCCGCGTCGATCTTCTCGCGAACGTCGACGCCCCCGCCGATCCAGCGCACTTCGACGCGATCAACCGTTCGATGTCGGCCCAACCCGAAGTGCAACCTCAGACCATAGTGACTCTGGTACCCGCGCCCGCTGTGGACTTCATCATAGAGCGTCAGATCGCCCGCCACGACCTTGACCCGCGCGCCAATCCCATGGCGATTGGCGCCGGTTCCACGTAGTCTGACCTGAAGCCAGTGCCCCGGCGCGGGTGAATCGTTCCTCAGGATCGTCGGCCGACTGCGCGAGTTCTGAATCACCGCGTCGATGTCACCATCATTGTCCAAATCGCCAAACGCCGAACCGCGGCTGCTCAGTTTGGGCGTCATCCCGTCGCCGCTGCTATCCGAAACATTGACGAACGCGCCCTTGCCGTTGTTCATGTACAGGATGTTGCGCGCCAGGTAGGACGCCCGCTTGTCGTAGTGCTCCTTGTTGTCCTGGATATGCCCCAGGGCGACGAAGAGATCGCGGTCCCCGTCATTGTCGAAATCCACGAATTCGTTGCCCCAGGTCACCGTGTGGATGGTGCCGGCGCCCGCCCCGGAGAGGAACGTCACGTCTTCGAAAACGCCGTCGCCCAGGTTCTGGTAGAGCGAAGGGAATTGTTGCTGATAGGCCGTGACATAGAGATCGAGCAAACCGTCGTTGTCGTAGTCCCCACACCCGACGCCCATGCTCCCCATCTTCTCGCCGTTCATGTTGTAGCTAACGCCGGAGAGTAAACCGACCTCCTCGAATCGGCCGGAGCCATCGTTGCAGAAGAGGAAGTTCTCCATCATGTCGTTGGCGACGTAGATATCGGTGTCCCCATCATCATCGTAGTCGAAGCACACCGTCCCCATGCCCGTGCCGGGATGGGCCGCGATGCCCGACGCCTCGCTGATGTCCGTGAAGACGCCCTTCCCGTCGTTGCGGAAAAGCGAATCGCACATGGGCTGGTAGACGCGCGGCCCCACATAGACCGGGTAGCCGCTGACAGTCGGCGCCTGGTGGTTCTCATACGTGAAGGCAACGTAGCTCGAGGCGTAGAGATCGAGGTCCCCGTCCTTGTCCACATCCAGGAAATTGGCCCCGGCGCCGACCTTGTCCCCATCGCCCACGCGGGCCTGACGCGTCACATCGGTGAAACGCCCGTTTCCATCGTTACGAAACAGGACGTTGGGGCCGAAGTTCGTCACGTACACATCGAGATCGCCGTCACCGTCGTAGTCCGCGACTGCGACGCCCAGCGCGTGCCCCGTATCGCCCAGGCCGCTCTGCTCGGTCACATCCGTGAAACGCCAGCCGCCGTCATTGCGGTACAGGGCGTTCTTCGGGGGCGTCTCGAAGCGAGTCCCTCTTAACGCGCCGCCGTTGAGGAAATAGATGTCCTCATCCCCGTCGTTGTCGTAGTCGAACAGCGCCAATCCGGCACAAACGGTTTCCACGATATGGTAGCGTCCACAGGAACCGTCCGTATGTTGGAAGGTGATCCCCGTCTGCTCGGTGACATCGGTCAAGCGGATCGTGCTCTGGGGCTGCGCCCAGCACACCGCGGGCGTCAGCGTCAACAGGGTGACCAGTTTCCAGAGAAGGGAATGACGGATCAGGGCAGGTTTGATTCGTGGCATTAGTTCACAGTTCTTTCTTTCAGGACATTCTCGTAGACGGCCCGGTATTTGGCGTTCGTTGGGTCCAACTCCAGGGCCCGCTCCAGGGCGCTGACCGCCCGCTCGAGATCACCCGTTTCCTTACAGGCCCAGGCGAGAACGAAATGATTGGAGGCCGAGGGGTTCAGCGCCAGGGCCCGCTCGGCCAGCGCCGGCGTCTCGGGCACGTTCCGCCCCGACCAGAGATAGAGTCGCGCCAGCCCCTGGTACCCGGCCCAGTGTTCGGGCGCTCGGGCCATGGCTTGTTGGAAGGCGCGCTGCGCGTCGTCGAAACGCTCCAATCGCATCGAAAGGTTGCCCTTGTTCAAGTGGCACGGGACATTGTTCGGGTCGATCGCCTCGATGCGTTCGCACACCGACAACGCCTCCGGGATTCGCCGGTCGGTTCGGTAGAGCTCAACCAGCATCTCCAAATGAGCGATGTTGCGAGGGTACAAAGCAATCGCCCGCTGCAGCAGCGCCTCGGCCTGCTCCATGTCGCCCGCATCCCGATAGAGCCGGTGGGCCTGGACGCAGAGTGTCGTCAGATTCATGGCGAAACGGTTCAGATCGGTCATAACCTCGTCATAGCGCTGGGTCTGGACCTTGTTACGCTCGTCCAGGGCCTTGAACCGGTCCATATAGCGTTTCGCCTCGTCCAGTCGCTTCATACGCCGGCACACGTTGAAGAGCCCATAGTGAGCCTTGGTGTGGTCCGGCCTAAGCTCAATGACCTTCAGATAGGCGGCCCGCGCCTTGTCGTAGTCGCGCAGCCTCCAATGGGCCTGGCCGAGCAGAAAGTAGCTGCGCCACGATTCGGGGGACAGCACCAGTTCCGCCTCGGCTTCGGCGATGACCTCCTCGTCGCGCCCCAACGGAGCCAGGCTGCGCGCGATCTGGTGATGGATTCCAGGGACATTGGCGTCGATCGCCAGCGCCTTGCGACCCCAGGCGACGGACTCTTCGAACGCATCGGTATCGTACGCGAAGCTGGCCAGTTTCTCATAGACATCCAGCCGGTTGGGGTCCTGCGTCCGCGCCTTCTCCCACCAGATCATCGCCTGAGGAAAGTCGCCCTGCGAGACCACCACGTCCCCCATCAGCACCATCGGGTCTACGCTGTCGGGGAAGTCCTCCAGCAGCCGTTCGGCTCGCTGAACCATCTCATCCTTGACGGCGGCGATCTGCTGCTCGGGAGTCAGTTCGACCTCGGGCGGTGCGGGCGGTTCGGCCCGGCGCAGCGACACGAGCCCATAGTACCCCAGCGACAAGACAACGGCGAAGCAAGCCGTTCTCACCAGCCATCGCCCCAACGCCTTTGACGCGGCGATGAAGGTCCTCTCGGCGTTCGCCTGTTGATCCCCCTGCTCGTTCGTGTTCATAAGCGGCACCCGTGTCAGCCCGTTAGATACGTGCAACCGGCCTGTTCCCCTGATGTGGTGTGCAGACCTTCAGCTTAGGCTTGTCTTCGGTTAATGCGGTGCGCGAAGCCAGGAAAAACTCCCCCGCCCCGGTTAAGCTCAGGCCCCGCCCTCGGTCAATGTCACGCAGCGATCGACGCCAAGGTCCTCGAAAACCTTCGTCCGGCCCCAATCCAGCGGACCTCCACGCGATCCACGTGACGCTCTGGCCCCAAACCGAAATGCAGGCGAAGCCCGTAGTGGCTCTGATAACCGCGCCCACTGTGGACCTCGTCCCATAAGGCCAGTCCCCCCGCGACAACCTTGACCCGGGCGCCGATGCCGTTGCGATTCGTCTTCGTGCCCCGCAGTCGGACCTGGAGCCAATGGTTATCTCACGGCGAATCATTGCGCAGCAAGGTCGGGCGCTCGCGCGAATTCAGAATCACGACGTCAATATCACCGTCGTTGTCCAGGTCCCCGAAGGCCGAGCCCCGACTGCTGTATCTCGCCCGCATCCCTGGGCCACATTGCTCGGAGATGTTGGCGAACCTCCCATCGCCCGTATTCAAGAACACAAGATTGGCGGCGCGATACGCCGCCCTCTTGTCGTAGTGCTCCGTGTTGTCCTGAGTGTGGCCCAGCGCGACGAAGAGATCGCGATCGCCATCATTGTCGAAATCGACAAGTTCGTTCCCCCAGGTCACCGTGTGAATCGTCCCCGCCCCGGCGCCGGTCAGAAAGGTCACGTCCTCGAATACGCCGTCGCCCGTGTTCTGATAGAGCGAAGGAAACTGCTGTTGGTAGGCGGTGACATAGAGATCGAGCAAGCCGTCGTTGTCGTAATCCCCACAACCAACGCCCATGCTCCCCATCTTCTCGCCGTTCATGTTGTAGCTGGCGCCGGAGAACAACCCCTGCTCCTCGAATTTGCCGGAACCATCGCTACAGAAGAGGAAGTTGCCCATCGCATCGTTGGCTACGTAGATGTCCGTGTCGCCGTCGTTGTCGTGGTCCAGGCAAACCGTGCCCATGCCTGTCCCCAGATGGGCCGCGATGCCCGACACAGCGCTGACGTCGGTAAACGTGCCGTCCCCGTTGTTGCGGAACAGAACGTTCGGACCATAGTTGGTGACGTAGACATCCAGATCGTCGTCCCCGTCGTAATCCGCAACCGCCACGCCGAGCGCGTGCCCTCCGTGCCCGAGCCCGCTGGTCTCAGTAACGTCCGTAAAACGCCAATCGCCCTCGTTGCGATACAGGGCGTTCCGGGGCGGCGTCTCGAACTGCGTCCCCTTCAGGGCGCCCCCGTTGAGGAAGTAGATGTCCTCGTCCCCGTCGTTGTCGTGGTCGAACAGCGCCAGGCCGGCACACACCGTCTCAACGATGTAGTACCGCCCACTGGAGCCATCCGTATGCTGGAAATCGATCCCCGTCTGTTCCGTCACATCGTGGAACAGGATCGGGCTCGCGGCGCGCCCCCGAACCGCTATGAGGGCCAGGCTCAGTGTCAGCAGTCTTGCCCAGCACTATGGTTTGCCTAGACCTATCATCACCCTGCGTCCACCGTTCAATACCCCTGCTATTCTAGGTTGCTCACGACAGATCACTTCTCAGCGCCCGCTTATGTCATCCTTCGTCACTCAGATCGTGATGTCTTTGAGCTCCCAGCCGGGCCGGAAGTGCGGTTTGACGTAGTCGTTGGCCTTGTCGTTGTTGGTGAAGCGTAGATTCTTGCCGTCCCAGAGAAGTTTCTGGTTGGGGAACCGCCAACTGATCGCACCGAGCAAGATCCATTCGGTGTACGGCCCGGCGATGCTGAAGTTCGAGCACGCGGCGTCACCGCCCTTGCAGGCGCGGATCCAGTCCTGGAAATGCCCAGGCGAACGCTTGAGCACCTCGGGCGGTCGCTTGTAACCGGCCATCTTCCCTTCCGGGATCAAACGAACGCTCTCACCGCGCCCCCCGGTGCCCATATAGCCCTTGGTGCCGACGAAGAACTCGTTGTAGCCCTTGATATCCTGGGAGGTCAGCCCCTCGGGCAGCACGAAATCGCTGACCTTGCTTCCCTCGTACCAGGTGAGGACCACCGGAGGCATCTTCTTCGTGGGCATGTACCGGTTGGGCCGCGCCGGGAACTCGAACCGGCACGCGTAGCTCGGGTACGTCACGGGGTTGACGCCCTCGACCGAGATGCATTCGACGCTGGTGGGACTGCCCAGTTGCAGCGCCCAGTTGGCCGGGCCCAGCATATGGATGCCCCAGTCGCCGACCATCTGCGTGCCGTAGTCGAGATAGCCGCGCCAATGGATCGGGTGGATCTTCGAACTGTAGGGACGTTTGGCGGCGCGGCCCGTCCAGAGGTCCCAATCCAACGTGCTGGGGACTTCCTCGGCCGGGGGCCACTGCGTCACGCCCCGCGCGAACCCGCCGCCGCAGATCGAGTGAACCTCCGTGATATCACCCAAGTCACCGTTCCAGATGATCTCGCAAGCGATGCGCGTCGCGACGGAGGAATACCCCTGGTTACCCATCTGCGTAACAACGCCGTACTTCTTAGCCGCTTTGGTCAACAGGCGAGCTTCCCAGACACTCTGCGTGAGGGGTTTCTGGCAATACACCGCCAGGCCGCGCTCCATCGCCCGCAATGCCACGCTGGCGTGCATATGATCCGGGATAGTGATGGTCACCGCGTCGAGGTTCTTGTACTCTTTGTCCAGCATCTCGCGGAAGTCCCGATACCGCTTGGCCTTCGGGTACTTCGCGCCGGTCTTGTCCAGGTGGTTGGCGTCCACATCGCACAGCGCATAGATGTTCTCACGACTGACGCTGCGCACGTCGTTGCCCCCCTGCATGCCGCCAACGCCGATGCAGCCGATATTGAGCTTCTCGCTCGGCGCCTGGCCGCCCGAACCAGCCAGCACGTGGCGCGGCACAAACGTGAACCCCGCCAGCGCCGCTGCTCCGGCCGTCATGAATTCACGCCGGGTTATCCCTGTCTTCGTCATACCCTTCTCTGCCATTTCGATATTCCTTTCCACGCTGAACGTACTGGGGGACTTCGCGAAGGTCGTCTCTCCCCACCCTGGCCTGCAGGCCGCGACGATGCGTTCTCGACTACAGAAGCGCCTCAATGTCCACCTTCAGTGTCGCCAACTCATTCTCCACAACATGCCAGACAATCTCCCGGTCGATCCCGAAGTAGTCGTGGACAATCCGATTGCGCAATCCTGCCATCTTGGTCCAGGGGATCTGGTCGTGACTATCCTTGAATTCGACGGGTAGTTGTCGTGTCGCCTCGCCAATGATCTCCAGATTGCGAACGACGGCGTCGACCGTCTTGTCGTCGCTGAGAAAGCCCGCCTGATCCAGAGAACCGACGTAGCGGCCGATCTTGTCGATCGCCGTCAGGATGTCCTCCAGAAGCAGACGGGGGCTTCGCCTAGGCATCAATCAACTCCGCCTCGATCTCAGCCCAGAGCGCCGGTCGGACAGCGCGGGTAGAGACGAGATCCACTCTGCGACCCAGCAACCGCTCGAGTTCTTCGGCCAGGGTCACAAAATCCCATCCGATCGATGGCGCCACATCAACAATGATGTCCACATCGCTGTCCGGCGTCTGTTCGCCTCGCGCCCACGATCCGAACAGCGCCAATCGCCGAATCGGATAGCGATCGCACAGATCGGCCTTGCACTGCCGCAACATCGCAATGATATCAGCTTCGGTCCGAACCATATCCCTATCATAAATGCGCGGGTGGAGCGCAACAACCAAGAAATCGCCAACCGATCTTGCGATGTGAGCCGCTAACGGCCCTCGGCTTTCCATTGTTTCATGAGGCGCACGTTCTGCTGCACCTCGTCGGCATATTCGGTTCGCCCCGCCTTTCGCTGGCGGTCGATGTAGATCTTCATGTCGCTATCGAATACCGCGTCCGGTTCGGGGAAACGGCCCCGATCATCGGTCTCGATGATCCAGTGCGCCAGGATCGCACGCATCTGGCGCAGTTTCTCGGCGTGTTCGCTGCAACCGGCCAGGTTGTGGATCTCCCACGGATCGCTCTTGAGGTCGTACAGTTCCTCTTCGGGTCGCGTTTCAGCCAGGTGCAACGACTGGACTGCGTTGAGTTGACCGGCAGCATGAAGTTCTCGGCACCGCCCCATGAAGGGCTTGTGGTCCTTGTACGCACAGGGCTGCAGGTACGGCCGTCGGGGATAGAAGTTGCGAATGTACTTGAAGCGCCCTTGGCGAACGCTGCGAATCCGATCCACCGTCTCATCACAACGGTCCCGCGCCGAGACCACGTACTCGCGCGGCCTGGCTTGAGGTCCAAACAGGGGACGAGACTGCATGTACTCGGGGATCTCAATCCCAGCGAAATGCAGTGACGTCGCCGCCATATCGATATGAGCGATCAGCTCGTCGCGTACGGTCCCGGCTGGGATCCGCCCCGGCGCCCAGACGATGAAGGGAACCTTCGCCCCTTCGTCGTACAGGAACTGCTTGCCCCGCGCCTGGCTGATCCCGTGATCCGTCAGGAAGACGATGACGGTATTCTCCAGCAACTTCTCTTTCCGCAGGCGCTCCAGAATCAGCCCCACCTCGCGATCAGTGTACTGTACGCTATTGAGGTACGCGGCCCAGTCCTCGCGAAACACCGGGTCGTCCGGATAGTATGGGGGCAACGTCACCTGATCGGCCGTGATCAAGCGTTCCGAATTCGCCTTGAGTTCCTCGTACCATCCGGCTCCGTTCCTCAGCTTGCCGCCGCGCAACTGGATCTGAGCAAAGAACGGCTGATCCGTCTTGCGGCCGGACCAGTCGGGCCCGTCGTAGAGCGTCTTGTCGTCGTACACGAAATTGTAGTCGGTCTTGCCGGGCCGCTTGTACTGGATGTTCGTATTGCAGGTGTAGTAGCCCGCCGCATTGAACATCTCGGGTACCAGCTTGATCGAGGCCGGCAGATGAAGCTTGACCGTCCCCCGCGAACTGCGATGGTGATGGGCCCCGATGGTAGTCTGGTACATCCCCGTGATCATCGCCGAACGACTGGGCGAACAGACCGGCGCCGTGACATACGCATTACTGAAGACCGCCCCTTCGCGGGCCAGCCGATCGACATGGGGTGTCCTGACCAGCTTCTGGCCCTGATAGCCAAAATCACACGACATGTCCTCGACCACGATCCAGAGAATATTCGGCCGGGCCTGAGAACGAGCCGCCGCGCCCGGAGGACCTGTCACCACCGAAAGACCACCCAGAGCAGTCCACCTCAAAAACTCGCGCCGATTCGGCATGGCATCTCCTTCGAAAACAAGGCCAACTCCCCTCCTTCATACCGGATGTGCCCCCTGAGAGCAAGCTCACACCGATCGCCTCGTTCGTTCGACAGGAACGTGATGGAGTGTTAAATCTGCGCTGAATTCTCGAATCCGGGACCTACAGAGCGGTCTGAAGATTGAACTCAAGGCTACCGTTCCAGTACAATGTCGGGATGGTCGGCGCAGGGCATGTCGCCGTATAGCCAGGAAACAGGTTCCGGTGAACGCCAGTCCTTGGGCGAGGAGCATCGAATGAGATCGAGTGCGTTTTTGGATCGAGCCGCCTTTCTAGTCGTCGTGATAATCGCCGGTGTGTGTGCGGCTGGAGACTGGCCGGCCTATTTGCACGACAGCGCCCGCAGCGGGATCACGTCGGAGCGCGTATCGTTTCCTCTGCACGAGAACTGGCGGCGGGTCTCTACGCATGCGCCCAAACCCGCCTGGCCCGCGCCGGCCCATCACGATTACTGGCACAACCACCACAACCTCAGACCGACGGTAACCTATGATCGGGCGTACCACGTCACGGCTGTCGGCAAGACCGCCTACTACGCCTCGTCGGCCGACGACAGAGTCTACGCCGTTGACGCCGCGACCGGCAAGCTGCGCTGGTCGTTCTTCACCGAGGCGCCGGTCCGACTGGCGCCGGCCGTCGCGGACGGCGCAGTCTACGTTGGCTCCGATGACGGATCCCTGTACTGCCTGGACGCCACCGACGGCGCGATGCGATGGCGCTTCGTCGCGTACGAACAGGACCGGCGTCTGCCGGGCAACGGGCGCATGATCTCGCACTGGCCCATCCGGTGCGGCATCGTCGTCGACGACAACACCGTGTACTTCGGAGCCGGGCTCTTCCCCAATGAGGGGACCTATCTCTTCGCGCTAAACGCCCAGGATGGGACCGTTCGCTGGAAACAATCGATGGACGTCTCGGGGCAAGGCTATCTGCTTGCCTCGCCGCAGAGTCTGTACGTTCCGACCGGACGGACGCACCCGGTGCGGTTCGCCCGCGCCGACGGGGTGCGTCAGGGAGACTACAGCAGCGGCGGCGGCGCTTACGCCCTGCTGACGAATGACGTCCTGGTCGCCGGGCCCGGACGCGGCGAGAAAGCCATCGTGGTCAGCAGTGTCGAGACCCGAGAGACGCTGGCATCGTTTAACGGCATCCGCATGCTCGTCAACGGCGACACCGCCTACCTCCAGTCGGAGAACAAACTCTCCGCGTTCCAGCGCGGCCGCTATCTGAAGCTGTCACAACAACGCAACACACTGAACGCTCAGAAGGATCAACTGATCAAGCAGTATCGCGCCTCGAAGAAGACCGCGGCCCAGGAGGAGACGTTTCGAAAGAAGTTGAAGGACTTCGAGAGCCGAATCGAGGCCCTCTCCGCCCAGATGGCGAAATGCTATCTCTGGACGGTCGAATGCGACCAGCGCTACGCCCTGATCCTGGCCGGTGACACGCTCATCGCCGGAGGCGAAGACTGTGTCACCGCGATCGAACCCACTAAGGGCAAGGAGATCTGGCGAGCGCCGGTCGAGGGTATCGCCTATGGAATGAGCCTGGCGAACGGACGGTTGTTCGTCAGTACCGACTCCGGCGTGATCCACTGCTTCTCTACGAAGAACACGGGCAAGCCAACCGTGCTGACTTCGACGCCTCAGACGCGTCCCTATCCGAAAGACGAACTCACCGACTGGTACACGCGGATCGCCCGTGACATCATCGAGAAGACCCAGGCCGACAAGGGCTACTGTCTCGTTCTGGGCAGCGAACGAGGCCGGCTCGCCCTGGAACTGGCCCGACGCACGCGCATGCGAATCGTCTGCGTCGAGGAAGACAAGGAAAAGGTCGCGGCCGCGCGAGAGGCGCTGGACGCCGCCGGGCTCTACGGCGCCCGTGTCACCGTCCATCATGGCTCGCTCGAGACACTGCCCTACCCCAGCTACTTCGCCAACTTGATCGTCTCGGAAACGACCCTGCTGACAGGCCGGCTGACCACGCCCGCACTCGAGGTCTATCGCCTGCTCCGCCCCTACGGCGGGCGGCTCTGTCTGGGCCAGGAGTTGCAGCCCGGTGCCGAGGCCTTGCCCCTGACGAAACAGCGTCTAATGGCCTGGCTGGCCCAACTCGGACCGGTCGCATCAAAGTCCGCCGAGCAGCACAGCGACAGCGATTCCGCCTGGCTCTCCCACCGCCGAGGGGCATTGCAGGGCGCGGGCGAGTGGACACAGCTCTACTGCGACGCGAGCCATACGGCGTGCAACACCGATCA
>JANQFY010000380.1 GCA_028277585.1 Sedimentisphaerales bacterium | reverse complement strand
CGGGCAGGGTGACGCTCCAGGCGATTCGGTCGGTCTTGCTCCACTTGGCGGGTAGATCAGTCTCGTCCGTCGAGCCATTGAAGAAGGGCCCACGCCAGTGGGGCCATTCGCCGGCGCCGCTGGCGGACAAAGTCATGAGGACCAACATCGAAAAGACGCAGCACTTTCTCACGATCATCTCCTTTGTCGAAGCGTGTGTCGTCAGTCTACCAGCGATCGTTCCTTCGAGGGCTCGTGCCAGAGGGAGCGCCAGTACTTGCGATCGGTCGCATAGAAATCAACGGCGGTCCCTTCGGCGAAATCGGCCGGCAGGACGCCATAGCGTTTCATCTCGCGCACGTATGGAACCGGCGGGATGAAGCCGGCCATGTCGAACCGCTTGATCTGTTCCAGGTGCTCGGCGCCCGCCCGGCACATGGCGAGAATCTTCTGATAGTCCTCGTCCTGTGCATTGGCGAAAACGGGGCGAGGGGCAGCCGTAGGATCGTTCGGGTCGGAGATCTGGCACGTTCCATAGCCGCCTGCCTCCTCCGCTAACGGCGCCAGGAGCATCAAGGACTGCTCCGGGCGGGTCAGGTTGAACGCCAAGTGGCGGGCCAGACGGAGTCGCGGATCGGCCGGATCGGGTCGCCAGAACGAAACGGTGCGTTCGTCTGAGAGGTTGTGGGGCAAGACGAGGTTGCCCTGATGACACGAATCGCAGCGCCGCTGGATGGTCTCGCTCGCCTGTCTGGTGGCGGGCCATTCCCAGTCTGTGTTCACCTGTCGGTTTTCGTAGTACCCGCCGATCATGCCGCTGCCCAGCGCGGCGTATGTCCCCGGGTAGGGCGCGCCCGACTCGATCCAGAAGCGAATCATCTTGATCTCAGCGGCCGAGAGCTTCACATCGTGATGGGCGCCATCGAGTTTCTTCATCAGAGGGCTGGCCGCGGCGCCGATCGCTCGGGGCGGAAGATTGCTCTTGGGATCGTTGCGTCCATCAATGAACTCGCGCCGATACGTCAACGTGTAGTAACTGTGCGAGAACATCGGGCCCCGGTCGCCGGTCAGGACAACACCGCCCTTGCGCTGGTCGTAATCGTGACAGGGTAGGCAGTGTTTGTTCAGGATGGGCTGGATGTCACGGGGGAAGTCGAAGACGTCCGGAATGCCCTCAATCGGTGCAACGCGGCTTGGATTCCGCTGCAATGCCAGCAGCGTTCCGTTGGTCGAGCGGTTTTCGGGCGTCTGCGTACGGTGCTCGTGACAGCCCACGCAACTGGTCGTCTCGCCGGGCATGACCGTCAGGAAACTCTGCATGCGCTTGATCGAATCATCGTTCTCGTCGAGCGCGACGAAGAAGAAGCTGCGCAGGGCGGGAAGCTCCATGTAGGCCGAGCCATCCGCTTCGACCGGTACGGTCCCGACGACGCGCTCCAGCGTGAACGTGCCCCCGTAGCTGATGGGGTCCATGCCCCCGGTATAGTGGATGGGCATGGGGAGCGATTCGAGAACGAGCAGTTTCTTGATCTGCCCCGCAGTGACGCCATTCATTTGCCTGCCGTTGTAGACGTCGCTCAGAATGAGTCGGCCCGTTCGCTCCTGACGTGACGCCACAGGAGCGATGATTCTCTCCCTGGCTCGGGCCCGAATCGGACGCGGTTCATGGCACGTGACCTTCTCTTGTCTGAGCGCCGCTGGCAGGCGATAGATCGTTGTGGTCTCGCCGTCTGGATTCATCAGGGCAAGGCGATCGCCCTGGGCGACAATGAAGCAGTCCGGCGCCAGGGGATACGGGTCGCGGAAATCGTCCTTCTTGCTGATGCGCTGTGCGGCGCTGCGCTCGTCAGGTCCCTGACCAGGTCGCACGATAGTTACTGCCCCGGCGTGTTCGCGCCGGCCGTGCCCGGGTGAGAAGATCGCTACCACGGCGTTGTCGTCCGGGATGGGCTTGGCGTCGATCATGAGGATCCCGGGGTGCATGTTCCCGTAGAAGACCATTTGCCCGGTCCCGTCCGGGTTCATCGTCCAGAGGTGGTGGTAGTGCACCTGACTGCGATCGATATATTCCCACCGCTGATAGAGCAGACGCCCGTCCGGTAGAGGCCAGGGCGTGTTCTCGTGTTCGTTGTTGCTGGAGAGCTGTTCGATATTGCTCCCGTCGGCGTCGCAACGGTACAGGACCGCGACCTGGGTCAACCAACAGTTAACCCATCGGTTGCATCGGTCCGAGCAGAACATGATGCCCCCATCGGGCAGGTAGGTCGGTTCGATGTCGTTGAACGGGCCGTCGGTTAGCTGTTTCAGGCCGGTTCCATCGACATCGATCTCGTAGAGATTGAAATGCTCGGTGGCGCCCGGACGATAGGAGAAGACGATCTTCTGCCCGTCGTAGTGGACCTGGGGGTCGCGGACGCTGCCTTCAACATCGTCCACCAGCAGAGTCACGATGCCCGTTTTGGCATTGAGCTTGCAGAGCCGCCCCCGGGCGCGATAGGCCTTACGCTGTTGGCCCTCTGCGTAGTAGCCGAAATTGGCGTACCAGTGTCCGTCCAGACCCTCCTGCCGGCACGCGAAGACGATTTCTTCGCAATCGCCCAGCGCTTGTGATAACGCTTCCCTGGCGCCGGCAGCCATTTCGGCCCCCAGGGCGGCTCGGTCCGCGAAGCCCGCGGCGGCCAAGATCAGGATTGCCAATACCATGCTCGCGTGATGCTGTGAGGTCAGTCGTCGATGGTTCACGTCATTGGCTCCAGGCACTCTCCCGACGGGGCGGTTGCTATGATCGTGTCCGATTATGCAGCGCACGGTTATCGTACCCTTTCTTCGAGCCGGAATCAAGTTATAGACAGCCCGTGGCAGGGCTTGTGAGTTGAGCCGATCGCGGATATAGTCATAGTCACTCGTTAAATCGTGGTTGGGCGCACGCCCCAGAAAAAGGAGTTCATGATGAAGCACGCCATTCTCTGGGCAACCATCCTGTTGCTGGGCTGTGCCCCGGCGCTGGCCCGCGAGCCGAAGGAGTACGACAGCGACGTCATCTACGAAGAGAGCAAGATCCCGCATTACGATCTGCCCCCGCTGTTGGTGACCGCCGAGGGAAAGCCCGTCACGTCTGCTGAGCAGTGGCGCACCGTGCGGCGCCCCCAGATCTTGTCTCTTTTCAGCAATCTGGTTTATGGACGCGTTCCGGAACCTGAGAGCCCAATCAAGGTGGAATTCGAGGTCAAGAAGACGGATCCCAAGTTCATGGGCGGTAAAGCCACTCGCAAGGATGTGCTGATTCGTTTCAGCAACGACAAGGGCAAGGCGGAGATGCTCGTACTCGTCTTCGTACCCAACGGCAAGGCCAAGCCCATACCCGCTTTCATGAAGCACAGCTTCAACAACACGCATGGACGCGATTTCGATGCCCATCCCGTACACCGGGGCCGCCTGCGGAACGGATGGCCCCTCGGGCAGTTCTTCGAGCGGGGCTATGCCTTCGTGGCGGTCCATCAGCAGGATCTGGTCGGGCACAACGAGACAAGCTTTCTCGACAGCATTCATCGGCTCTTCTACAAGAAGGGCCAGAGCTTTCCCAAGGCCCGTGAGTGGGGCGTCCTTGCCGCGATGGCCTGGGGCGCCACGCGGGCGATGGATTATCTCGAGACCGACAGCGATATCGACCAGAGCCGTGTGGCGATCATGGGCCATTCGAAATGCGGCAAAGCGACGCTGTGGACCGCGGCCCAGGACGAGCGCTTCGCAATGGCGATCTCGGCCCAGTCTGGCTGCGCCGGCGCGGCGCTGTGGCGCCGCCGCTCAGGCGAGACGCTGGAGAAGATGGTGACGCGTTTTCCGTACTGGCTTTGTCGGAACGCCTGGAAGTTCGTGGGGCACGAGGACGATCTGCCGGTCGATCAGCACATGCTGCTCGCCTGCATCGCGCCGCGTCCGGTCTACGTCCACAGCGCGACCCAGGATACGTGGGCCGATGGGCGGGGCGAGTACGTATCCGCCTATCACGCCAGCGAAGTGTATCGTCTGCTTGGCAAGAAGGGGCTGACCTCCGAGTCGTTGCCTCCGGTCGGTCAGGCGATCATCGAGAGCGATGTGGGCTATCACATGCGACAAGGGGGGCATTCAGTCGACCAGTATGACTGGGATCGATTCCTCGATTTCGCGGACTACCACTTCAAGAACAAGAAATAGACAGATTGCCACTGGAGGGCCGACACATGCATCTCAAGAAACAGACAATCAGCGCGTGCCTTACGCTTATGCTCATCTCCATGATCGCGACGGCAATAGGAGAATCGACCCAGCCGGCGATGGCGGGCCAGTTCGATGTTCGCCAATTCGGCGCCGCCGGGGACGGCAAGACCGACGATACGGCAGCTTTTCAAAGGGCGCTGAACGCCGCGGGCCAGGCCGAGGGCGGGACCGTCTTCGCCCCGCGCGGCAACTATCTCTTCAAGGGGCATTTGGATGTGCCACAGGCGGTGACGCTGGCGGGGCTTTGGCAATCGGTCCCGGCTCATAACGGCATCCGCGATCGGGGTTTGCCCAAGCCGACCGACGACGGGACGACGTTTCTCGTCACCGAGGGCGCGGGCAGCGAGGATGGCCCGGCGTTCATTACCCTGAACACGAACAGCACGCTCAAGGGCGTCGTGCTCTACTATCCTGAGCAGAATGTGGACGATGTGCCCAAGCCCTATCCCTGGGCGATTGCCATGCGGGGCAAGAACCCGGCGGTCCTGGCCGTCGAGATGCTCAATCCCTACAATGGGATCGACGCCACGCAGAACGAACGTCACCTGATCCGCGACGTGCAGGGTCAGCCGTTGCGGCGGGGGATTCGCGTAGATGCGATCTTCGACATCGGCCGGATCGAGAACGTCCACTTCAATCCCTGGTGGAGCATGAAACCCAAGTTGTTCCAATGGCAGATGTCCCATGGCGAGGCGTTTGTCTTCGGTCGCACCGACTGGCAGTACGTCTACAACACGTTCTGTTTCGGCTACAACGTTGGATACAAGTTCATTCGAACCGAGCGCGGCGTCTGCAACGGCAATTTCCTGGGCATCGGCGCCGACGATTGTCACACCTCGCTGGTCGTCGAGGAGTGCGCTCCCTATGGATTGCTGATCACCAACGGCGAGTTCGTATCGTTCCACGGGCCGGACCCGACGATGATCGGGATCGGAGAGGCCAACAAGGGAAGCGTTCGTTTCACGAATTGCGCCTTCTGGGGGCCCTGCAATCAGATCGCCAAGATCGCGGGAACCGGGACGGTCGGTTTCGCCGACTGCACCTTCACCCAGTGGGGGGGCAAAGAGGGCAGACGCCCGGCGCTTCAGGTCAAGGATGGGACTGTCCTCATACGTGGCTGCGAATTCCGACAGGACCGGCCGCAGATCGAGTTGGGCCCGAACGTGCGTTGCGCTGTCATCACCGGCAACGTGTTCACCGGGGCCGAACGCATCACCAATCGGTCCACGGGCAAGGTGCAGATCGGCCTGAATGTGAGCAACTGAACTCGGGCGAAGTAGAGGTTGTCCGAGCCGTTGTGGGCCGGTAGAATCCCCTCTTCTGATGTCATTCGAGAGTACAACGAAAAGGGCACTCAATGGCTTTGAGACGAATGCAGTTGAGATGGTGGTGCTGTCTGATTGTCATGCTCTGGATGCCGGGGCTGATGGCTGGGGTGCAAGCGGTGACCTATGACGATTATCAGGCCCTGTCCAAACGTCTGACTGCTCTAAAGAAGAGCGAGCCAGACCTCGTGCGGGTCCGGCCGATCGCGAAGTCGCGGGATCAACGCAAGCTATGGCTCGTTGAGGTGGGCCCAGGCGGTGAAGAAGACCGGAGCGTCCGCCCGGCGGTGCTCGTGGTCGCCGGCATCGAGGGCAACGATCTGGTCGGTTCATCGCTCGCTCTGTCCTGGCTCGAGACTCTCGTTTCCGGCTATCGGACCGACCCGAATGTCGCGACCGTTCTTGAGACGACGACGTTCTATGTGTTCCCTCGTCTCAATCCCGACGCGGCCGAGCATTTCTTCGAAACGCCCAGAATGGAGACCCGCGTCGACGGCAAGCCGCGCGATGACGATCACGATGCCTTTATCGATGAGGATGGGCCGGATGATCTGAATGGGGATGGCCTGATTACCTGGATGCGGGTCGAAGACGAGGAGGGGCGCTACATCCCCGATCCGAACGAGAGCCGTCTGCTCATCGAGGCCGACCCCCTCAAGGGCGAGGCGGGTCGCTGGCGCTACCTGACTGAAGGACGCGACAACGATGGCGACGAACTCTGGAACGAGGATGCCGTCGGCGGGGTCAACTTCAATCGTAACTTCCCGTATGATCATGACCTCTTTGCGACCGACGCCGGACTCCATCAGGTCTCTGAGCCCCCAACGCGGGCGCTGGCGGATTTCGTGATTGGGCATCCCAACATCGGGATCATTCTGACCTACGGCGCCGCCGACAATCTGCTCAAGACGCCCAAGGGGGCCGCGCCTGAGCGGCGCAAGCCGATGAAGGCGCTGGACGAAAAGGATGTGCCGCTCTACCGCGTTTTCGGTGAACTCTATCGCGAAACGCTGGGCTTGAAGAAAGAGTTGGGAGGCGCCTCCGAGCCGGGCACGTTTAGCGATTGGATGTACTTCCATCGAGGGCGACTTTCTCTGGCGGCGCGCCCTTGGAGTCCCGCGTTGGCCGTTTCACTCGCCAAGGCCGGTGGAGACCCGAACGAGAGTTCGGGGAGTGAACGTGAGAAGAGAAGTTCGAAGAAGGGCGGGGATGAGCCGGGCAAAGAAGCTCGGGAGGAATTGAAATGGTTCGATACCCACGCTCCGGAAGCCTTTCACGCTTGGACGTCGTTCGATCATCCTGACTTCCCGAACCAGCGGGTCGAGATCGGGGGGTACGCGCCGTTTGCCCGGACGAATCCGCCCGAGTCGATGCTGGCCGATCTGGCCGCGAAACACAGCCGCTTCCTGACGGCGCTGGCCGGCCAATTGCCACGCATTGGAATCGGTCGCAGTCGGTGCAAGCACGTGGGCGAGTCAGTCTTCGAGGTCGAGATTCACGTTGAGAATCGTGGGTTCCTTCCCACAGTGCTCGCCCATGGCGAGCGATCGCGCGAGGTGCATCCAACTCGGATCGTCATGGAACTGGAGGCCAAGCGGTTCCTGTCGGGGACGCGAACCACGTTCTTGCCCGCGATCCAGGGCAGCGGCGGAACGGCCGAAGTCCGTTGGACCGTTCACGTGCCGGACCGGAAGACGATTCGTTTCGAGGCGGTCTCAATGCTGGCCGGTCGGGTCAGCGGGGTGATCGACCTGACGAATACCGAGATCCATGCAGAGAGCCGTGATGATGCGGAAGCTGAGAGAGACGATGACTAGAGACGCGAAGAACTGCTGTGTGATTGGATTGCTGTTGATGGTCGCGATGGGCGCCGTTTCCGCCCCGGCGCAGTCACGCGTTGAGGACCATACGTTCCCGGCGCTGGGGGCGCCCCATCAGCGCAAGGTCGAGGTTGCCTGGAATCGGTTTCACGATCACCAGGGGATAGGGGCAATCCTGGCCCGCCTGCACAAGGCCTTTCCTGAGTTGACCCGGCTCCATGTGATCGGGACCTCCTCGGAGGGGCGCGATATCTGGTGCCTGGAAGTGACGGCGCGGAGTGTGGGAGACCCCGATCGCAAGCCCGGGATGTACGTGGACGGGAATATCCACGGCAACGAGGTCCAGGCCGGCGAGGTCGTTGCCTATACGGCATGGTATCTCTGCCATCAGTATGGGCGACTGGAGCAGGTCACCGAGCTGCTGGACGAGCGCGTCTTCTACCTCTTGCCCTCGATCAACCCGGACGGCCGGGACTATTGGTTCCACGAACCGCACCGCGCCAGTTCGTCGCGTTCGGGGCTCGAACCGACGGACAACGACCGGGATGGTTCACTCGACGAGGACGACTACGACGATCTCGATGGGGATGGATACATCACGCAGATGCGCCGTAAGGATCCTCAGGGGCGCTACAAGCCCCACCCCGATTATCCGGAGTATCGCATGGTTCGGGCTAAGGCCGATGAATTCGGCCAGTACGAGATGTTGGGTTGGGAGGGCGTTGACAACGACGCTGACGGACGGATCAACGAGGACGGTCGCGGCGGGTACGATCTCAATCGCAACTGGGCGTATGATTGGCAGCCGGGCTACATCCAGTATGGATCGAAGGACTATCCGTTTTCGCAGCCGGAGACGCGGGCGGCGGCGGACTTCGTCTTCGCGCACCCCAATATCGCCGGTGCGCAGGCCTACCACAATTCGGGGGCCATGATCTTGCGCGGCCCCGGACGCGAAGGCGCTGAGATGCAGCGTGAGGATGAACGCGTCATGGAACTGATCTCGGAGCGGGGCGAACGGATGTTGCCCTACTACCGCTCGCTGATTGGTTGGAAGGATCTGTACACCGTATGGGGCGGCGCCGACGATTGGTTCTACGGTGGGCGGGGCGTTGTGGCGTTCACCAACGAGATGTGGACACGTAAGAATCTGTTCAAGAAGGACGCTCGACCCTCCGATACGGACGAGGCCGAGTTCATCGAGCGCGTGCTGATGGGCGACGGGATTGTCCCCTGGCGTCCGTACGATCATCCAACCTATGGGCCCATCGAAATCGGCGGACTCAAGAAGGAGTGGGGACGGGTGCCCCCCTCGTTTCTACTCGAGGAGGAACTGCATCGCAACATGGCGTTCACGCTGTACCACGCGGACATGATGCCGTTGCTGCGCCTTGGTCCGGTCGAGGTTGAGACGCTCGCAGCTGATCTGTTCAGAGTTTGGGTGACCGTTGAGAATCAGCGCCTGATTCCTACACGGACGAAACAGGATCGCATCCATAATATCAGTCCCCCGGATATCATTTCGATCGCCGGCGATGACATTGAGGTGCTCTCAGCCGGCCGTGTCGTCGATCGGTTCTTCAAACGAGTTGAGGCGGTCAAACGCCGTCCTCACCGCGTGCTGCTGGAGACGATCGGCGGCATGGATGCGGCGCGCGTCCAGTTCGTCGTCAAGGGCCGTGGTTCCTATGAGGTGACGGTTGACTCGACCAAAGGCGGCCTGCTCACGAAGACCGGTTCGTTGCCTTAGGCGAGACCTTCCAAGAATGAGGCTGGAGTGCTTATGAAACGCGTGTTGCGCTGGTACTTCAAGACGCCGCTGATTCTGCGGATCATTGTCTGTTTTATCGTTGGTTCGTTGATCGGCGCGGCGTTCTGGTACGCAGCGCAGCGGGGTGATGGGACCGGTGGTTTGCCGGTGGACAGGATCATCGCGGCGATTGCGCCTTTCGGCCAGGTCTTCGTGCACATGCTCAAGATGATCGTCGTGCCGATCATCTTCTTCTCCCTTGTTACAGGCGCCTCGAGTTTGCCCATCAAGCGCTTTGGGCGGATCGGGCTCAAGACGATTCTCTGGTACCTGCTCTGTTCATTGCTGGCGGCGATTCTCGGTACGGTGGTGGCCCTGACCGTCCGCCCCGGGGCGGGAGCGGACCTGGAGGCGTGGCGCGACCTGGTCCCGGCCGAGGAGGCTCAGGCTCAGGAACTGGCGCAGGAATCGACGCCGGAAGGAACCCTGTCCCAATTGTTGCTGAACCTCTTTCGCAATCCCTTCGAGGCCCTGTCGACGGGCAATTTCCTGCCGATCATCGTCTTTGCCATCATGTTTGGCCTAGCGATGCGCGTCCTGATCGAGGGTGACGACAAACAAGTGGCGGGGCGTCTGGAGAAGTTGTCCGACCTGCTGGAGGCCTGCCGCGATGCGATGTTCAAGCTGGTCGACTGGGTGCTGGAATACTCGCCCATCGGTGTGCTGGCGCTGACGATCGTTAACTTCGGATTGTACGGGCCTTCTATTGTCGGGCCCTATGTCAGTGTCACCATCGGCGTGATCCTGGGCATCATGGCGATGGTCTTTGTGGTTTATCCGGTCTTGCTCTGGATCATCACGCGACGGAGTCCATTGGCGGTGCTCAAGGCGATCAAAGAGCCCATGATCATGGCGTTCATCACTCGCAGCAGTGCCGCGACGCTACCCGTTTCCATCAAGACGGCTGAGGATGAGTTGAAGGTCCGCAACGAACTGGCGAGTTTCTCGCTGCCCCTGGGCGCAACGATCAACATGGACGGGGTCTGTGTGCACTTGCCCATGTTCGCCGTGCTGGCGGCCAACTTGTTCGGGGTCCAACTGACGTTGGGATCGCTGATCGTGCTGGTGGTGATCACGGTGCTCTCGTCGATCGGCGCCGGCGGTGTTCCGGGCGGGAGTCTCATGCTGCTCTTTCTGATCCTTGAGACCATGGGTCTGAACGGTCAGCAGGTGGCGGTCGTGGTGGCCCTGGCGCTGGGGATCAATCCGATCCTCGACATGTTCGAGACGATGAACAACGTCACGGGCGATCTGGTGTGCACCTACACCGTCGCGACCAATGAGGGATTAGTGACCTCTTCGGAGTCACAGCTGTAGAGACCTGAACCCAACCTACGGGTATCAGACGAGTCTTCCTAACGCGGCCCCACGGGGATTTCCCCTTCGCGGAGAAGCTGGTCGAAATAGGCGATCGTCTTCCGCAATCCCTCGATCAGCGGCACCTTCGGTTCCCAGTCGAGCGTTTTCCGGGCCAGCCTGATGTCGGGACAGCGCTGCTGCGGATCGTCGCAGGCGGCGGGTCCCAGATCGATCTTCGAACTGGAGTTCGTCAGGTCGATGATGATGTTGGCCAGTTCCAGGATGCTGGTCTCCACCGGGTTGCCCAGGTTGATCGGGCCCACGAAGTCGTCGGGCGTCTCCATCAGTCGGATGAAGGCCTCGATCGTGTCCTCTACATAGCAGAACGAACGCGTCTGCTTGCCATTACCGTAGATGGCGATCGGCTCGCCGGTCAGGGCCTGGATGATGAAATTGGAAACGACACGCCCATCGTGGGGATGCATGCGGGGGCCGTAGGTGTTGAAGATGCGGGCCACTTTGATGCGCAGTTGGTTCTGTCGGTAGTAGTCGAAGAAAAGCGTCTCGGCGCATCGCTTGCCTTCGTCGTAGCAGGAGCGGGGACCGATGGGGTTGACATTGCCGCAGTAGTCTTCCGACTGGGGATGCACCTTGGGATCCCCGTAAACCTCGCTGGTGGACGCCTGGAAGATCTTGGCTTTGACGCGCTTGGCCAGCCCGAGCATGTTGATCGCGCCGTGCACGCTCGTCTTGGTGGTCTGCACGGGGTCGTGCTGGTAATGGACCGGAGAGGCGGGGCAGGCGAGGTTGTAGATCTCGTCCACCTCCACGTACAGGGGGAAGGTGACGTCGTGACGCATCGCCTCGAAGTTGGAATCGGCGATCAGGTGTCCGATGTTGTGTCGAGACCCGGTGAAGTAGTTGTCGACGCAGAGCACTTCGTGTCCGGCCTGGAGGAGGCGTTCGCACAGATGCGAGCCGATGAAGCCGGCCCCGCCCGTCACCAGGATCTTCCTCATATGCAGGTTCTTCATCTAAAATCCCATTAGGCCGCAGCAGCGCCGGCAGGCCGGCATGATGCCTTGTTCGCTAATCGACCGCCGAAACTTGAGAGCGGCCGGACCGTTCCAGATTTCGGCAATGGCGTCTGTCTTGATGTTGCCGATAACGTAGTCATGGTAGTCGCGGCACAGACCCACATCGCCGTTGCTGTCGATCTCCAGGGTCATGTAGATACTGACGCACTGATCGTACCCGAACGTGGCGGTGTGGTCCGTGTAGTATCGCTGGATCTGCTCGCGGTTCTTGAGGTTCGGCATCATCATCGGCGGGCAGCGCTGGGTCTCATTGGAGAGCGCTCGCATCTGCTCGAACTTGTCGAATATGACGCCGTGGTCAAAGTCCTTCCAATCGCCGACCCAACCGTGATGGGTCTCGGGGGCAAAGCCGAAGCGGCGTTCGAAATCTTCGCTGTGGGCCTGAGCCGAGACCTGATCGATCCACCAGGTCAGATAGAAGATCTGCGCGTCGGCGTACTGGTTGGCGAATCGGTACAGATCCACGGCGACATCCGCGTTGTACTGGCTCAGGCAACTGAGCGGGATCAGGTATGGGAAGGCTAGCCCTTTCTCGGCTTTGCGCCTGCTAATGGTCTCCAAGGCGCTCTGGACGTCAGCGAAGTTGTCATAACTGGCCGAGGCGCCCGGACGCTGGGCGTTGTGGATTTCGGCTGTGGGGCCGTCCAGGCTCACGTGCAGAATCTTGCAGGTCGCGAGGATGTCCTCGGCGTTTTCGGCGATACGGGTGCCGTTGCTGACGAGCGAGACCGGCATGCCTCGCTCGGTGATGTAGTGCATCAACTCGAACAGGCCGCCGTAGAGCATGGGTTCACCGCCCCAGATGTACCAGATGGGGGACCAGCCCGCCTCGACGACCTGATCGACGAGACGCTTGTACACCTCAATGGGGACTTCGCGCTGTTTCAGTTCCCTGAGCGACTGGCCGCACAGGTATCCTTGATCTCCCCATTGGCCGCACGTGTGGCAGCGCAGATTGCACATGTCGGTAATCCGCAGACCGATCAGTTGTACCGCGTCTCCCTTGCCGTGCTTGGCGCCCAAAGGGTGTCTCAGATTGAAGGTTTCCTTTGTCGCCTGGTAACGCATGAATCTGAACGAGGTCGCCCGGTCGTCCGACAACGCCGCCGCCATCTGTCTGATGAGAAGGCCGGGTGAGATTCGACTGCGTGTTGCCATTGCCTGGGTTTCCTTACGTTCAGACCGTCTCGACCGTCCTCGAGGAGGGAATCGTTCCCGTGGTTGCAGGGGGTCGAAGATCGGTGGCGCCGGTGGGTCGTTCTACGTCAGTGACGAATCCCTGGTGGTCGAGATGATAGACGACGTGACGCCAGCGGAGTGTGCGGGTGAACAGGCCTACGACGAATGCGCCGACCGTACACACGATGAACAGGGGTGAGAGTAAGAACCAGGCGCCGACGCTGTGGTTGTCCTGCGACGGGCGCTTCATGCCGAGCGTGCAGAGCATCTGCAATAGCATGCTGATTCCCGTTACGCCGACCAGCGTTGTCAGTGCGGGGCTGGGCCATATCACGGCGCCGAGTAGCAGCATGGGAAACGCCAGACAGATCATGGCGGCCCACACCAGCAGCCCCAGGGCGCAGGACCATTCGAAGCGACGGTAGAACTTGAGGTAGAGAACTTGCCTTCGGAACCAGAAAATGGACTCCCTGATGGTCATGGCCGGGCCGTCCATTTCCTTGATGCAGGTCGGTACGAACACCGATTTGCGGCGCTGTTGGTGCAGTAGATTCACCAGCGACGTGTCGTCCACGACCGTTCTGGCCCAGTATGCTGCGACATCCATTTCCTCGAACGTCTCTCGTCGAATGGCCGCGCATCCGCCCCAGACGCCGCAGTTGAAAGGTGAGTTCAGCAGCGCCCACTGTACAGCGATCATGAAAGCGTGTACCCGCTGACCCAGAGTTCCTTCCCGCAGGATATCCCAGCGGAAGCCCGTTGCCACGGCGACCTCCGGATCGGAGAGAGGGGCAAGCAGATCGCTCAACTGCTCGAACGTGATTGTGCTGATCGAGTCGAAGAACACGTACACGTCGTCTTTGTGTCCGGCCGCTTCGATTCCCTTCAGCAGGTTGTGGTTCTTCTGGCCGCAGGTCCCGGTCGAACCCGCTTCGACCAGAAAGGCGTTGGGCGCTTCCCTTATGAGTCTTGCGATAACGGCATGGGCGGGGTCCTTGCGACTCTCGACGATGAAGAATAGCCTGGCTTTGGGAAAACGCCGCTCCAGAAACGTCTGAACATGGTTTTCGAGATGGTTGCCCGTCCCTTGGCATGGAATGAAGATGGATAAGTTGGGATGATGGGTTCGCGCGTACCGCTTCGACCGGATGCGGCGATAGAAGCGCGGGTACACAATCGAGGGGGCTGCCAGGTAGGTGTAGCCCACCAGAAGCATCAGGATCTCGATCGCAGCCAGCAGAAACAGGAAATCCATGTCCTACTCGTCCTCCCGCGGAGCACCGCCCTCGGTTTAGAGATGGTCGCCGAGACGCCCCATGGGGCTCGGATCGACCACACGACACCACTCTCTTGCCAGTGTTTCCCAATCACGTTCTTATTCTGTTGATTCAGCCACCCCCTGTGCGATCACCTTATCAGTTTTTCGGCCCGTTGTCAGCAGCAAAGTGGGCAGGAAGAGCAGATCCATCGCCAGCGCCAGGGTGAGAGTCAGGGCGCACATCAGTCCCATCTCGGCGATCATGCGGTAGTGCGACAGGGCCAGGACGAGGAATCCGGCGACCAGCGCCACGGTGGTGACCCCCATCGCGACTCCGACCGTCGCAAAGGCATATTGCACGGCTTCGGTGGGGCTGGCGTTCAGTTCGCGGCGGACGCGGACGTATCGGCTGAGGAAGTGGACCGTATCATCCACGACGATCCCAATCGTCATCGAGAAGACGACCGACAGTGAAAGGCCGACCTGACCGACGAGCATTCCCCAGACCCCGAACGCCATCAGGGGGGGCAGCAGATTGGGAATCAGGCTGAGCAGGCCCAGCTTGATGCTGCGCAGGGCAAGGACCAGAATCCCCGAGATCAGCACCAGCGCCGTAAAGGCGGCCCACAGCATGCGGCCGATGCTGCGCGAGGTGATATGAGCCCAAATCAGTGAGAGTCCCGTGCCGCAGGTGGCCATGTGCTCCGGAGCGTTGTCGCGCAGCCACGTCTGAGCGGCCCGGTCCTTCTCCTGCACCTCGCATGTCGTCAGGCTCTCGAACAACACCGCTACCCGGCTGGCGGACTTGTCGACGTCGATCATGTGGTTCAGGTCGTGCCCAAAGGGCAAGGACAATTCGTAGAGGAGCAGATACTGGGCGGCCAGATCGCGTTGTTCCGGGATCCGATAGTAACGCTCATCGTCGTTGTTCATGGTCTGGTTGAGGCGCTTCATGATGTCGGTGATGACCTGGACGTCCATGACCTTGTCCTGACGGCGCAGCCAGTTGGCGAAGGCCTCCACCGTTTGTAGATACTCCGGATTGCAGATCCCGCCCGGTTCGCCCGAACTCAGGGAGTACTCGACGATATCCCAGCCGCTCAGGTTCTCCAGCACGAAGTCGGTCGCCCGCCGGAAGCTGAAGCTCTGGTCGAAATAGGTCAGAAAGTTGTCGTCCAGTTCCACCCGGAGAACGCCTAGACTCAACAGAATCGTCACGGCCAGCATCCCGTAGAAGACGGCTCTGCGTCGGCCGATCACGAGGTTAGCCAGCCACTGGCATTCGGGTCCGTCGCGACGGATCCTCGCCGGAGGACGAAGGGGCAGGACCGCCATCAGGGCGGGCAGTAGGAGAATGGAATAGACGAACGCGGCCGTGACGCCCATCGCCGTGATATTGCCCAGATCGCGGAAAGGAGGCGATTCGGAGAAGTTCATGGTCAAGAAACCGATCGCCGTGGTGATGCTTGTCAGGAAGACCGCCTGGAAATTGATGCGCATCGATTCGACAATGGCCGCGCGCCGCGTTCGGCCCTGTCGCATCGCTTCGAGCATGGTGGCCAACAGGTGTACGCTGTCGGCCACCGCCAGTGTCAGCACCAGCGTCGGGGCGCCCACCGAGGCGGCGTTCAATGAGATGCCCACCCACCCGGCCAGGCCCAGGGCGGTCAGCATGGAGAACAGCACGACCGTCAGGGTCGCCAGGCTGCCGTAGAGCGATCGCAGGGTCAGGGCGACCAGGAGCGTCAGAATGGCGAACATGACGGGCACGAGCTTGGAGAGTCCTTCCTTGCTGGCCTCGCCGTAAGCGTTGCCCATGATGACGCCGCCGGTGACGTGGACCTCGACGCCCGGATGCGCCCGCTCGATGTCACGGGCCAGCCCGCGGGCGTGCTCGGCGACCTGGGACATCTCCTCATCCGACTCACCGGGCAGGATGAGCGAGACGTTCACGCCCGCGACGTGTCCCGAGGGCGAAATCAGAAAGTTCAGCAGCGTCGGCTCGGCCAGCGCGATCTGCTCCTTGGCTTTCAGATCCTCATCCGACAGATCATTGATGTCCGGTATGAGCGGTGCGACGACGATCTCATCGGCGCGGACCTGCGTGTACTGATGGTTGGTGACCGACTCGACCCGACGGGAGTAGGGCATGTGCCAGGACGCCTCGGTCAAGTCCGCGACCGCCCGCAACGCCGGCCGGGTGAAGATGTTGCCGTTCGCCGGGTCGATCGCGAAGAAGACGTTCTGCACGCGATCGTAGATGTTCTCCATCGCTTCCAGCGCGTCCAGTTGCGGGCTGGAGCCTCCGAAGAACATGCGCGTGTCGTTGTTGATGGTGAGGAATCGGACGCCGTACGTGGAGACAGCCATGGCGATGACCATGGCGACGATGATCCACCATCGGCGCCGGACCACCCAGTGGGCGAACGATGTCTCACCGTGTGTCACTGCAGGGCATTCCTTTAGTCCGAACATGACGCTACGACGACCGCCTGTCGCAAGCCGCACGACAGAACCCAACCGGGCTGCAGGGAATTGTATCGGTATTCGTTGAAAAGACAAGCATTTCATGTAGACTAAGGGCCTGATCCATCGGAGTGGTGAACGACAATGTGAGATCGATCACGTGGTTTAAGGAGTGATTGTCATGACGAAGCGAACCCGCCGCCAATTCCTACGCGAGTCCCTGTTCGCCACGAGCGCTGCGCTCGCGGCTGGCCCTATGATCAGCGGTGCCCGCGCCCAGAGCCGCAGCGCCAACGACCGACTCTCTTGCGCCGTCGTCGGCTGTCGCGGCCGGGGCGGCAGTCACATCAACGCCTTCTCGGGTCGCAACGATTGCGAAGTCACCTACATCGTCGATATCGACGAGAAGGTGGGGCGCGATCGCTGTGCATCGATCGAGAAGAAGACGGGACGTCGCCCGAAATGGGTCAAGGACATGCGGGAGGCCTTCGACGACAAATCGCTCGATATCGTCGCGACCGCCACGCCGAACCACTGGCACGCCTTGTGCGGCGTGTGGGCCATGCAGGCGGGCAAGGACGTCTATATCGAGAAGCCCATCAGCTACGACATCTGCGAAGGCGCCGCTCTGGTGGCGGCCGCGAAGAAGTACAAGCGGATGTGCCAGGTCGGGACGCAGTGCCGCTCGAATCCCGCGATTCGCAACGCCATGAAATTTATCGAGGACGGCGGGATCGGCGAGGTCAACTTTGCGCGGGGGCTTTGCTACAAGCGCCGTAGATCGATCGGACCGTTGGGGGACTACCCGATTCCGAACGAGGTGGACTTCAACCTCTGGAGCGGCCCGGCTCCGTACACGACGCCCAAGCTCACCCGCCAGCGATTCCACTACGATTGGCATTGGCAGAGGATGTATGGCAATGGCGATTCGGGTAACCAGGGCCCGCACCAGACGGATATCGCGCGCTGGGGGCTGGGGATCAACCGGCATCCCAAGAGCGTCATCGCCTACGGCGGACGCCTGGGCTACCAGGCCGAGAGGAACGACCCGAACTACGTCGACGCCGGGGACACCGCCAACACCGAGATCGCGATCTACGATTACGGTGACAAGTGCATGGTGTTCGAGACGCGGGGGCTCTCGGTCGACAACTCAGCTGATCTGGAGATCAGCACGATGTTCGAGAGCACCAAGGGCAATCGCATTGGTGTGATTTTCTATGGGACCGAGGGCTATCTCGTCCAGCGCTCCTACACCCATTGCATGGTGTTCGATCTGCAGGGCAAGAAGGTCAAGGAGTTCAAAGGCGGCGGGGACCACTTCGACAACTTTGTCCAGGCGGTGCGCAGTCGCAAGAGCCGAACCCTTCACTCCGACGCCTTGCAGGGACATCTCTCGGCCGCCCTGGCGCACCTTGCCAATATCAGCTACTACCTGGGCGAGGGCAACAAGGTTTCTGTCAGCGAAGCCAAAGCCATCCTGGAGAAGGTCAAGAGCCGGGACAACAACATCCTGACGCTGAACCGGACCGTACGACACTTCAGGGACAACGGTGTTGATCTGGATAAGTACCCGATGTCGATGGGACCTCTGTTGAAGTTCGATCCGAAGAAGGAGGTCTTCACCAACAACAGCGCCGCCAACGAAATGCTGCGCCGCGAGTATCGTGCGCCGTTCGTTTGTCCCGAACCGAAGAACGTGTAACTTGCGGCTCACTTGCCCCAGGGGCGGGTCGGCGTCGATGTGTATTGAGGAGATATCTTATGGTCATGCGCATGCTTCTGGCCGGTAGTATCGTGATGATGGCTCTATCCACGGCGGCGCACGCGGTCGATCCTCCCCATCCTTACGGCCCCTTGCCGAGCGAACGGCAATTGCGCTGGCACGAGATGGAGTACTACGGCTTCCTCCACTTCACCGTCAATACGTTCACCGACAAGGAGTGGGGCTATGGGGATGAGAAGCCGGAGATCTTCAATCCCACGGCGATGGATATCCGTCAATGGGCTCGGGTCGCGCGTGACGCGGGCATGAAGGGCTTGATCATCACGGCCAAGCACCACGATGGTTTCTGCCTCTGGCCCAGCGCCTACACCGAGCATTCGGTCAAGCATTCGCCCTGGAAAGATGGGAAGGGCGACGTGGTCGGGGAGCTGGCCGACGCTTGTCGTAAGTTCGGCCTGCGCCTGGGCGTCTATCTGTCGCCCTGGGATCGCAACTACGCCGACTATGGTCGGGAGGAGTACCTCAAGTATTACCGCGACCAGATGCGCGAGTTGCTCACGCAGTACGGCGAAATCTTCGAGGTCTGGTACGACGGGGCCAACGGGGGCAACGGCTACTATGGCGGCGCTCGCGAGGAGCGGCGGATCGACCGGCAGACCTACTACCGCTGGCCTGAGGTACACGCGTTGGTGCGCGAGCTTCAACCCATGGCGGTGATGTTCAGCGACGCCGGCCCCGACACCCGCTGGGTGGGCAACGAGCATGGGTTTGGCCAGGAGACCAACTGGGCGACGCTCAAGCGCGACGAGCTCTATCCGGGCACGCCGCGCTACAAGGAACTGCCTCAGGGCCATCGCGACGGGGGCTACTGGGTGCCGGCCGAGGCGGATGTCTCCATTCGACCCGGATGGTTCTATCACGCCAGCCAGGACGAACGCGTCAAGTCGCTCGATCAACTCCTGGAGATCTACTATCGCAGTGTCGGGATGGGCTGCAATCTTCTGCTGAATCTTCCGCCCGATCGTCGGGGCCTGATCCATGAGACCGACGTCGCTCGGCTGATGGAACTGCGCAAGGTTCTCGACCAGACGTTCGATGTTGATCTCGCCAAGGGCAAACCCGTGAAGGCGTCCAACGTCCGAGGAGGGGATGCCCGTTTCTGTGCCGCCAAGCTCACAGATGGCGACCGCAATACCTACTGGGCGACCGATGACAGGGTCCGCGAGGCTGAGGTGGTCGTCGATCTGGGTGAGCCGACGTGCTTCAATCGCCTGCGCGTGCAGGAGTACATTGCTCTGGGCCAGCGTATCGAAGCGTTCGTCGTGGACGCTCGCATCGACGGCGCCTGGATCAAGATCGCAACGGGAACCACGATCGGTCCCCGTCGGATTCTCCGTTTTGATGATGTGACCGCCGACCGCGTGCGGGTCCGCATAACGAAGTGCCCCGTCTGCCCCACGCTCTCGACACTGGAAGTGTATCACGCCCCGGCGCGTTGAGCGGCGGCAGCGACGATGAATGAATCACAGGGCGACGGTGCCAACTGCATCGCCGCCCTGTTTCATTTCTGTGACTACAGGCCGCACGCCTGCAGATAGCTCTTGCTTTTCTTCAGGATATCTTCCGAGCCGATGATCTCGAGGGTCGAACTGGCGATGTCGGCGTCCTTGAGCACTTCGCAGACGCCCTTGATGTCGATCACGCCGTCGCCCAGGGCGATGGTCGAGAATCCGCACCCGAACACGGTCCCGCGCTTCTCTTCCCACTCTGCACCGAGGTCTTTCCAGTGGATATGATGGATCTTGTCCTTGAAGACCTTGGCCATTTCGACCGGGTCGGCGCCACCGAGCCAGGAATTACCCGTGTCTAGGTTCACACCGAGCGCATCCGGATTGCCGAGTCGGTCCATCACGTCCTGGATGCCCTTGACGCTGTCGGTGATCGGGCCGTGGGGTTCGAGTAGGACGCGGACGCCGAAGTCGGCTGCCATCTGGACGGGCGTATAGAGCTTCTCGGCGATGGTGAACACGCGCTCCTCATAGGACAGGTTCTGAGCCCATTCCGAGCGAGGATCGGTATCGGTCGTGACCACGTCCTTGATGCCGATCGCCGCGGCGAACTGCACCGCCTTGACGATTTCTGCAGTTCCGTACGTGCCCGGGCTACTCGGTTCCAACAGGCCGGCGTGCGCGCAAACGGTCGACGGCGTGATGCCGTACTTCTCAAAGAGCCGCTTCACCTCGAAGGGATTGTCGTCCAGGCTGACCGTGGGAGAAAAGCCCGCCGTTCCCAGCATGCTGCCGCCGGAGTTCGTATCGGTGATGTCGGCGTGGTCAAATCCCATCTCCTTGGCACGCTGCAGTTGCACTTCAACGCTCGCAAACGGTTCAATCAGTAAGAAAACGCCTACATTCATTCCGGTTCTCCTAAAATGCTCTCTTCCAACCCTTCGAAGCCGTCGGCCAGTGGACACGCCCTGTGGCGAAGCCTGATTCGAGGATTGTAGTCCATAGACACCGGTGGCGTCCATTGTCATTGTGATATCCGGGGCAATCACCGCGGATCAGGCGTGATTCGCTAGATTCTCAATGTCCGCCTGAGAGAAGAAGATGACCGCTGGATCGTCCAGGTCGAAGCCGAACTCCTCCGGGGTGCCGTCATCATTCGTGATTGTGAAGGCCCGAAACCGCTCGTTGCCGTCACGCAGTCGCTTCTCCCACATCCCCTTGTCTTGATACTCATTGACGGAGATGACCCGATAGAGGCGTCCTGATCTCAGGGGCATGCCCGGTGGGACCTTGGCCAGGACGCACAGTGCCGCGATCTCGGTCAGTTCGATGTCCCTTGGCGTGCTAGTCTCTGAGCCGTCCTTGGTCTTCTCTTCTGCTTCCTCAAGTTCCTCAAACCACGTATCAGGTTCGTGGTAGATCACCAGCGGATGGCTGTGTCCACAGAGAGGCGGTTCGTTCGTCCAGAGATGGGCGTGGTCGCCCGCGACCTGCTCGCGGGCCAGTTCGGTGCATAGCGCGGCCAGATAGGCCAGGCCCTCGGCATCGCCGGTTAACACAGGGCCGGTCTGAGAATCGCAGGTCAGATGGAGCTTGGCATTCTCCGGCAGGTCACCGATTTCCTCGGTGAAGTCATTCAGACGTACCGGCATGTCGCCCAATCGCGCCGAGACCGCATTCATGAAATCGTTGTAGGCGCGACGTCCTTCCGTGTGTTCATCGGCGTAGTCACTGCATCTCTTCCAGGCGATCCGCTTGCCAGTTTCCGCACTCAGATCGCATCCAATGATCAACTCCTCGACGATCTGCGAATAGTCCATGACTCCGCCTCCCGAACTTCCCTACCTGTCTTCCGCATGGCCCAATGCATTAGTGTGTGAGGATTATCCTCTGGCTCGGAGAATCATATAAGGAGATTTCGGAGTGCCATAGTTGCATGCACATCCGCTCTGGGCTTGATGTGGGTGTGTTGGGTGGATAGGATGGCGGCTTGGCTGGCCCGACAAGACGGGTTGAACGTGTTCATCTGGAGAAGGATATGAAACAGTATAGTTTTGCGCTCGCGTCCATGCTGCTTGCTATCACTTGGACCGGTTTGACGGCCGGTGCGTTGCGTGTCCCGGCCGCGACGGCTTATATTGATCCGGACGTGCGCGGCGCGCGGGTCTCGGGGCGGTCCGGCGTTACGCGCTGGAGCGATCCGGCGATGAAGGTTCTGTGGTTTGGTCAGATCAATACGCCGGGCGAACTCGAATGCTCGCTGGCGCTGAAGTTGCCCGAAGGCGCAACGTCCAGGCTGCGCCTGACGGTTGCCGGTCAATCGCGCAAAGCGACAGTCCAAGGGAACGGCGCGGAACCGGTGATCGCTGATTTCGGTTCTTACACGATTGCCCAGAAGGGCTATCAACGGTTCACGCTCGAATCCCTTAATCCGGCCGGCCAGCCCTTTGGCGACCTGGACGCACTGATTCTGGCCGGCCGGGCGACTGAGGGGGCGCATTCCAACCTTAAGCCCCGGCGTAACGCCGCTTCGGTCCATCTGGCTTACCCGGTCGAGAAAGGCACCCAAGTCCAGGCGTTCTATTGCGAGATGACGGGGATCGAAGAGCCGCTCTGGACCTACTACATGGCCTGCGGCTGGCATCGCGGTTATTTCGGCATGCAGATCAACAGTCCGACCGAGCGGCGGATCATCTTCAGTGTCTGGGACAGTGGCAACGAAGCGATCGATCGCAACAAGGTCGAAGCTGAGAATCGCGTACGGCTGATGGGCAAAGGCGAGGGTGTCTACGCGGGTGATTTTGGCAATGAGGGAACCGGTGGACACAGCCATCTGAAGTTCAAATGGAAGACGGGCGAGAAGCAACGGTTCATCGTCACCGCTGAGCCGACGGATGAGACGCACACGATCTATTCCGGCTACTATTTCCGCCCGGACACAAAGCAGTGGATGCTCATCTCCAGTTGGAAGGCCCCGAAGGAGGGCGGCTACATGCGCGGGCTCTACAGCTTCAGCGAGAACTTCGGCGGCGCCAATGGGCACGTGCTTCGCAAGGCCCTTTACGGCAACCAGTGGATTCGCACCGCTGAAGGCAAGTGGATCGAACTGACCACCGCCAGCTTCAGTCACGATGTCACGGGCCGGGCCGATCGCCGCGATCGGTTCATGGGGCTTGAGGACGGGGAGTTCTTCCTCTCGCATGGCGGCTTCGTTCCCGGTTTCACCAAGTTTGGCGAGAAGTTCACGCGTCCGGCGATGGGCAAAGCGCCCTCGGATATCGATCTGCCCAAGACCAAGTGATGGCGCTGCCCCTACTTCGGTTCATAGGTCCTATAGGTCGTATAGGACCTATTGTCATGGCGCCGCCATGACGGGCGCCGGCTCAGCCGTCCCGCGCGTGGCTTTGCCATGCAGGACGCCCGCCTCGTCGAACCAGAGCGGGTCGATGCACACGAATCGGTTCCAGGGCCGCGTGTCGTCCTTCTGCTGGTGATAGACCGACCACAGGTTGCCCGTACCGTCAGTGACCACACATCCATGTCCCGGCCCGAACGCGCGTTCTGCGCGCTTGACGATCGGATTGCCCGCGTACTTGACGAAGGGCCCCATCGGATCCTTCGCCGTGGCGTATCCGATCGCATAGTCCAGCGAGTTGGCGCCCGTCCCTGAATAGAGCAGGTAGTAGAGTCCTTGGTGCTTGAGCATCCAGGGCCCTTCGGTGACATGGCCCCGCACCTTCTCCCAGGGCTCCGTGGGCCGGAGGATCTCGATTGGTTTGCCTTCCCGCTCCAGGGGCGATTTCATCCTTTGCACATGGATGCGGAAGCCAGGCAGTTGGACGTAGTACAGATAGTACTTGCCCTCGTCGCAGAACATGTGGGCGTCGATCGCGTTCGTGTAGAACGTTGCGCGGTCCTCGAAGGTTCCGTCCGGGCGGTCCGCGACCGCCACGCCGATCCGCTTGTCCACGGTGTAGTACAGGTAGAACTTCCCGTCCTTCGGGTCGCGAAAGACGTCGGGCGCCCAGACGTTCCGCGGGCCTGGCTCAAAGACCTTGCACCCCTTGGCCCAATTCACCAGGTCCTTCGACGTGTAGACGTGGTAACTGACATTGTCACCGGTCGGATAGAGATAGTACGTCCCCTCAAACAAGATCACCGTCGGATCCGCCGGCCCAATCTCATCGATCACCGGATTCGTGTACGTCTTGCCCTCGGCTGCATGCAGTGTTCCCATCAGTGCAGCGCAAATGACGAATGCTGACAGAACTCGCATCACACTATCCACCTTTCTCGTCCTCTATTCAGTGTCGGCGCGTTGGACCCATTTGTTCCAGAGCGTCGGGTCGGTGAGGAACTTGATGAAGATGCCTCCGATGACCGGTCGGGCGCGGAAGCCGCGGACCTTGGCGGTGCTGGTGAAGTACCAGTCGCTAAACGGCACACGGTCGGGCGATTCGTTGACGAAGCGGTAGAGCGGGACGATCAGTTTCTCGAAATCCGCCTGCTTCTCGGCCAGCGTCGCCGACCAGACGAGCCAGTCGGATTTGGTGAAGTCGGATCGGTTGTCCAGGGGCAAGCCGTACTTGTTCTGCGTCCTCAGATAGAACGCCACCTCCTGGCGGGCGATCTGCGGCGCGAACAGGTGCAAGCCGAGGATCTTGTCCCAGACGAGATTGTACTTCATGCTCCAGGTGTCCGGCCGATCGAAGGCGAGTCGATAGTGGTCGCCCTCGGCCGCCATCCTGGGCCATTGACGGGCCATTTCCCTGGCGGTCTTGCGGTAACGGGCGGCGTCGCGTCTCAGGCCCCGCATGTCACAGAGCATGGCGTAGGCGCCGATCGCGTTGATCGCCTTGAGCGACAGATTCGTGTTGTGGGCGAGGTGCCCCGTGAAGTCATCGGTGCAGAGCTGGTTCTCGGGATCGAGTCCCTTGTCCTTGAGGTACCGGGCCCACCGGGTCAAGAGCGTCCATTGCTTGCCGGCGTAATCGGCGTTGCCGCTAGCCTTGGCGGCTGCGGCCGCCATCAGGATCATGTTGCCGCACTCTTCGATGGGCATCTGTCGTTCGAGCTTGAGCTCGCCCGTCTTGCGGTCGGAGCTGTAGACTTGTCCGTTGCCCTTGGGGTACTGGCCCACATCGTGGGGTGCGAAG
>JANQFY010000345.1 GCA_028277585.1 Sedimentisphaerales bacterium | reverse complement strand
CGTCAGCAAGATGCCCGTCGACGGCAAGTACCCGACCGGGACCACGAAGTACGAGAAACGCAACATCGCAGTGCATATTCCTATCTGGGAGCCGGACGTCTGTCTCCAGTGCGGCATGTGTTCGCTGGTCTGCCCGCATGCGGCGATTCGCGTGAAGAACTACGACACCAAGTACGCCGATGGCGATGCTCCCAAGACCTTCAAGACGATCGATGCCAAGGGCAAAGGCTTCGAAGGCATGAAGTACACTGTGCAGGTCGCGCCGGAGGATTGCACCGGCTGCGGCGCCTGTGTCCAGACCTGCCCCGGCAAGGAACGTGACGCCGAGAAGAAGCCGACCGGCCGCAAGGCGATCAACATGGAGTTGCAGGAGCCGGTTCGCGATGTCGAGCGGGCCAACTACAACTACTTCCTTTCGATTCCGCTGACGGACCCGTCGCTGTTCAAGCGCAACACCGTCAAGGGCAGCCAGTTGCTCGAACCGCTGTTCGAGTATTCGGGCGCCTGTGCCGGTTGCGGCGAAACGGCCTACGTCAAGCTGCTCAGCCAGCTCTTTGGCGATCGGGCGATGATCGGCAACGCGACGGGTTGCTCGTCGATCTACGGTGGTAACCTGCCGACGACGCCTTACACGACCCGCGCCGACGGCCGCGGTCCGACCTGGAGCAACAGCCTGTTCGAAGACAACGCTGAGTTCGCGATGGGCATGCGGCTGAGCGTCGACAAGTTCCGCCAACTGGCCCTGGAACTGCTCGACAAAGTTGCCCAGAAGGGCTGCGTCGACAAGGCACTGGCCGCTGAGATCAGCGCCGCGACCCTGGCCAGCGATCCCGAGCAGGATGCAATCGAGGCCCAGCGGGCCCGCATCGAGAAACTCAAAGCCGAGGCGACCAAGAGCGATTGCCCCGAGTGCAAGCAACTCCTGACTGTAGCCGACTACCTGGCCCGCAAGAGCGTCTGGGCCCTGGGTGGTGACGGTTGGGCCTACGACATCGGCTACGGCGGCCTGGACCACGTCCTCGCCAGCGGCGTCGATATCAACGTCCTCGTGCTCGATACCGAGGTCTACTCCAACACCGGTGGTCAGATGTCCAAGTCGACGCCTCGCGCCGCGGTCGCCAAGTTCGCCGCCGGCGGCAAGCCCGCTCCCAAGAAGGACATGGGCCTGCTGGCGATGACGTACGGCAATATCTACGTCGCCAAGGTGGCGCTCGGTTCCAACCCGGCTCAGGTCGTCAAGGCCTTCGTCGAGGCCGAAGCCTACCCCGGCCCGTCGCTGATCCTGGCGTACACCCATTGTATCGCCCACGGCATCAACATGATGACCGGCACGGAGAATCAGAAGAAGGCCGTGGCCTGTGGTCACTGGCCGCTGTATCGCTTTGATCCGCGTCTGGCGGAGGCCGGCAAGAATCCGCTGCAGCTCGACTCGAAGACACCGACGGTGACCTTCGAAGAGTACGCCTACGCCGAGAACCGTTACCGCTCGCTGAAGCAGTCGAAGCCGGAAGTGGCGGCCGAGCTGATGAAGCTGGCCACCAGTGACGCGGCGAACCGATATGCGTTGATGGAGCAGCTTGCCAACCTCAAGTGTGGGCAAGATCAATAGGAACTCGAGCGTTCGAGTTCCCCAATGACGTGGGGTAGGGACGTGCCATGTTCACGACGGTGATTAGACGCATAGTTGTAGTAGCACTTGCAGTAGTGACGCTAGCCGGGTGCGGTCAGCAGGCTGCCCAGGATCCGCCGCAGGCGGGGGGCGAGGATATGCTGGCTGCCGGCCCGGATCGAGAGGCGCTGTCGGTTCCGGCCGATTACGTGGCGACCATGCTGGAGGCCTCCGGCGGTCTGTCAAGCTGGATGCAACACAAGCGGCTGCAAGCTGACGGCGTGGTCAAGCTGTATCGGCCCGATGGAAGCTTCTATCTGACCGAGCACGCGCTGGTCGTGTATCCGTGGTCGGCGGCGATTCGCATCACCGCCAATGAGCCGCGCGGCAAGTTTGTCTGGCAGATGCTGGACGGGCGCTACGAGATTCTTCAGGGCGATGCTCCTCTGGACATCTCGCCGCTGGGCGGTTCGTTCCAGGCGTACACGAGCGCTATTCTTGAAATCGTCACGGCCCCGGTGCGGCTCCTGGAGGAATCCACCGAGCTGTACCGCGAGCCAACGCCGGTGCGAATCAACGGGCAGTGGTATCAACGGATCACCGCCCGGTTCGGCCCGCGCAAGGCTCGCGGTGGTCAAGGCGCCACCCTGGTGGACCCCTATTGGACGGACGGCCTGTACTTCCTCAATCGCGGCGCCGGCCTGATCGACATGGTCTGGCTGGGCAACGCGACAACGAAGGAGTATATCCTCGTTCGTGGGTACGACTACGGCGGGGGCGAAGACGGCGCGTTGCGCGTTCCTTCGAAGGTGGAGATCTTCCGGTCGGACGCCGACGGCGTCGCCGGCGAGCGGCTGGCCCAGTTGGATGTCCGCAACAAGCCTCAAAGGCGTCCTCTCCCCAAGTCCTAGTTTTACTAGTCTTTGCAGAGCGATTACAGGAGGCCTTCTCTGCGTACCGCACTCTGACGCGGTCGCCGAGAGGGCCTTCTTTCTTGCGCGGCGTGCGGGCCTATCCTGTCCGGCCCGGCAAACATCCATTGCATCCGGCGAGCCAGTGAACTATCATGACGCCAGCGGCGTAAGAGACACCATCGGTTCCGACGTATGCTGGTGGCGATGATACTGTGACATCTGGATGACGCCGATGGCGGCACGAACAACAATGTGGGTCGTTTTCGTGGGGGGGCTCGTGACACTCCTGGCGGTGTTCTTCGCCGTGCGGGGCGGTCTTGGCCCAGCCGATGTGTCCATGCCGTCCGAACCCAACGAGCCGTCTGCCGGGCCGCGGATCGTCGATGATGGAACCTCCTGGACCATGTTTGGGGGCAATCCAGGTCTGACGGGCCGCGCCGAAACCACCTTGACCGAGACCCTCAAGCCGCTGTGGAAGTACCAGACCGGCGCCGAAGTCAAGTCATCGGCCGCCATTGTGGGCGATCGCGTCTTTGTCGGCTCGATGGATGCCAGCGTCTACGCGCTCGACCTTCACACCGGCGCCAAACAATGGTCGTACGCGACGGAGGACATCGTGGAAGCGTCGCCCTGCGTGCTCGACGGGGTCGTGTACATCGGTTCGGGTGATGGCTTCCTCTACGCCCTCGACGCCGCGACGGGGCAGCTTAAGTGGAAGTATGAGACCGAGGGCGAAATTCTCGGCGCCGCCAACTGGACCGACGCGCCGGAAGGGCAGGCCAAGTGGGTGCTGGTGGGCAGCTATGATAATCGCATTCACTGTGTCGACGCCCAAAGCGGCGCGATGATCTGGACGTACGAGACGGATAACTACATCAATGGCTCTCCCGCGCTGGCCAACGGACAGTGCGCCTTCGGGGGCTGTGACGCCCTGGTCCACGCGATCTCGCTGGCGGATGGAACGGCGGTCGCCGAGGTGGACAGCGGTTCCTACATCGCCGGTTCCGCGGCGTTCCTCGACGGGCAGGTCTACGTGGGCAACTACGAGGACGCCTTTCTCTGTGTTGATATCGATGACGAGCGCATCGCCTGGACCTATGACGAGAGCGAAGGGGGGATCTTCTCTTCTCCGGCTCTAACGGACGATCTGGTCATCTTCGGCTCACGTGACAACCTCGTCCATGCCCTGCGCCGCGATACCGGCCAGGTTGCCTGGACGTTCAAGACGTTGGGCGAGGTGGACAGTTCTCCCGCGATCTGCGGCGACAAAGTCGTGATCGGGTCCGAGGATGGGCGCCTCTACATGCTCAGTCTGGCCGACGGGCGCCAACTGTGGTCCTACGAGATCGGCCAGCCCATCTTCTCGTCGCCCGCGGTCGCCCGCGGCGCCGTGGTCATCGGCTGCGACGATGGATACGTCTACGCGTTCGGATCGGTCGGGTCCGTTGAAGGGACGATGCGATGAGGATTGTGCAGATCAGCCCGGGCTCGGGAGACAACTTCTATTGCGAGAATTGCCTGCGCGATGCGGCTCTGGTCAAGGCGCTGCGCCGCGCGGGTCACGACGTGCTGATGGTGCCGCTCTATCTGCCGCTGCAGACGGACAAAGGCGAGCCGATCAGCAACGCGCCGCTCTTCTTCGGCGGGGTGAATGTCTACCTGCAACAGAAGTTCGCGCTCTTTCGCAAGACCCCGCGCTGGATCGACAAACTCTTCGACTCGCGCCGACTCCTCGCATGGGCAGGCCGCAAGGCTGGCATGACCAGTACGAAGGATCTGGGCGAGACGACCATCTCCATGTTGGAGGGCGAGGACGGGCGCCAGGTCAAGGAACTGGACCGTTTCGTCGATTGGCTTCTCACCGAGGAGCAGGGGACAAGCGTTGTCTGTCTGTCGAACATTCTTCTGGCGGGTCTGGCGCGACGGATCAAGGATCGACTGGGTGTGCCCGTCGTCTGTCTCCTGCAGGATGAGGATGGTTTCCTGGACAGTCTGTCCGGCGCCCACGCCGAACAGGCCTGGGAGATCGTGCGCCGCCGCGCCCGTGACTTCGACGCCTTTGTTGCGGTCAGCGACTACTTCGCACAAACGATGCGCGAGCGACTCGACGTCAATGAAGATCAGGTCCATGTCGCGCGGATGGGGATCGATCGCGACGCCTACGCGCCGGCGGAGCCTGGACCGGCGGTTCCGACGATCGGGTTCCTCTCGCGCATGTGTCCGGGCCGGGGGCTCGACACCCTCGTCGACGCCTTTCTCCAGATCAAGAAACATGAGAAATTGGGTGCGACCAGACTGCGCATCTCCGGCGGACGCAGCCAGGCGGATGAGCCGTTTCTGGCGCAACTGCGCGGCAAACTGGCCGCGGCCGGGGCGCTCGAGGACGTTGACTTTCTGGACGCGTTCGATCCCGACGCCAAGCTCGAATTCCTCAAGAGCCTCTCGGTTTTATCCGTTCCGGAGCCCGCACCGGTTGCCTACGGGCTTTACGTGCTCGAGGCGCTGGCGATGGGTGTCCCCGTGGTCGAGCCGGCGATCGGTTGCTTCCCCGAGACGATCGAGTTGGCCGGTGGGGGAGTGCTTTACGAACCGAACACGGCCGACAAACTGGCCGAGACGCTGACGCCTCTCTTGTTGGACTCCGAGGCGGCCCGGCGTCTGGGCGCTGAGGGCAGGGAGGGGCTCAGTCGCAGCTTTGACATCACCAAGACCGCCGCCGCCTTGATCCAGACCTACGAGCAAATCGTCGACCGCGCAAGCGAGGGGAACCATGGTTGAACTGATCGATGTGACCAAGAGCTATGGCCAGGCGGGGCAGAGCACCGAACTTCCCGTGCTCAAAGGCATCTCGCTGAAGATCGACGCCGGACAATCGCTGGCGATTGTGGGTGCTTCGGGGTGCGGCAAGAGCACGCTGCTCAACATCATCGGTGCTCTGGATCATCCCACCGGCGGC
>JANQFY010000233.1 GCA_028277585.1 Sedimentisphaerales bacterium | reverse complement strand
GATCCTCCAGGGGTCGCGTCTCAACGGTGGTGTCATCCGTCAACACTATGTGGTCGACGAGGACGTGCCCCCAGCCCCCGGTGTGTCGATCGACGATCTCCAAATGCGCCGACTGGCCTTGCAGGTCTTCGACGAGGAAGACGCCGGGAACGAGCGTTTCGCTGTTGCCCCCCGCGGCCGACCGAACGACCTTGCCACCCACCACCAGATTGAGACAGGTCCGTTTCGGGTGGTTACCGCCGCCAATGAGAAACTGAATCGCCTTGCGGCCGATGGTGAAGGGCTTAGAGATGAGCTTGCCTGTGAAGGCGTCGCTGGTCGTAGCCGAAGCATCGGCTCGACCACTGTTGCGAAACGAATCCGCCAAGCCCTTGCCCTTGAAACCGGTAAGGGCCTGTTGGTGGAAGTTCGGCCTGGGGTTGCCGACAAACGCCTGGCCTTCGACAGTCCATCCGTCCAGATCGCCTTCGAAATCCTCAAACAGGATCTCCGGTCGCTTTGGCTCGTTCGATGCGTCCTTGGGTGGCGGGCCCGCTGTACACGTCAGCATCGTGACATGACCGTCGCGTCTGATGCGATTGTGCAACCGGCCGGGGGCCGTGCCGCGACTCTTGATACACACGGCGTTCTCCAGCCAACCCACCAGTTCACCGCTGACCGGTTTCGTGCTGGTATTGGTGACCGTGTACGACATCACTGTCGCTGGATAGATCGAATTCTCCAGATCCAGTGGAATGAAGGGACTGAACGCCTCCAGCGCCACGCGCACGGGCACATCCTCATCCTCGTAGGTCACCTCGCCGATCGGGTAGCGCCCCATGAACGTGATATCCCGGAAGCCATCGCGGTCGAGCGTCTTGGCAATCACGCCCTCGCCCGTATCGACGCGGATGGCAAAGCCCTGCTTGGGATAGTGGCGGGCCCTGTCGGCAAGGTCAGATCGCCGGTACGGATTTCGGTGGCTGTGGATACTGTGCGTGTCGCTCATGGTCTTGGTGTTGAAAATATCCCAATACCACAGCTTGCCGTCACCGCCCAGGTAGAGCTGTCCGGCGCAGATACCGCCGACGGGCATGCCGATATACTCGAAGTTTGCGCTGTTGTCGCGCGTGTAGACAATCGGCTCGCCCTGCTCGAACAGCGTCGCAACCCAGGGGCGCTCGAATTCCTTCACGGTAGGTGTCCGGCCGTCAGATCCCTGACTGAGCCGCGCGATGACAGCATCAGTTCCCCAGTCCTGCCCCGAGGAATACGGCGGCATGAACGTCGCCGGAGAGGCACCGAACGACACCGACGCGATCAACAGACCAATGATAACCGAAATCCAACACGCGAATGACATCTTCCTTCTACTCATGAGTGTTCCTTCTGTGTCCTGGTGGTAGGCTTGAAGCCAACTTCCTCTCAACAACCGTTGGGCAAGTGTGGGGTCACCACTCGTAGGTCCACACATACGCCGTGTATGTCGTCGGTGGAGCCTTCCAGGTCTGAAGTCGTTTGTTGTGTACCTGGCCTTCGACTTGCGCACCGCAGCGAATAGTCAGGCGCAGCCCCCTCTGAAAGAAGATCGGGTCCTCTTCGTGGAACCGGTAGGCTGAGAAGCTCTTGTCTTCCTTGCTCAAGTGGGTCAGGCCGGCGACCTCATTTTGGTACGTCCCGAGATTGAAATAATAGGTGCCCAGGAAGTAGTCTTCCAGGCCGGATGATGCCATCAGAGGGTCCTCAGCCCCATCGATGTAGGCGCGCACGCAGCTTTCAAGAAAGGTCAGCTTGGTGCTATGGGCGGCGATAGTAACCTGATAGAGCATCCCAGGACGACTGGTTTTGCACAGGTCAATCTCTTCGAGTGTCTCAGCCGTGTAGTCCTCCAAGCGGTGGAGCTTCAGGCGCGCGTTGTCCGGCAGGCGGACGCCATTGAACACGACAGGCAGGTTCTCTACGCCACGAATGATGTACCAGAAGCGCTTGTTCTTGTCATCCCCCGGGGCCAACTGGGCGGTGACACGCACGCTCGCGCCAAAGGGAATGCGATAGGTATTATAGACCCCCGAGGGCTGACCAGTCTTGCCGATGCGTTTGGTGCCCCAGGGACCGGCTTTGTCCTTGTAGCCAATGCCGTGTCCAAGAAACATCTCGAAATCAATCGACGCCGTCTCTTCACCATCGACGTACACCCGGATGCGCATCCGTTCCCAGTCTTTCCAGTTCACTCCGAACCACATGTGGTTCAGGCAGCCCTTGCCCTCGTGACGAAACAGTTCGGCCTCGGTCTTGCTGCCTTCGGTGAACGGATAGACCGCCTTGCCCATCGTGCCAAAGGACTTCAGGCCGCCAGGCGATACGGCATTCTCCGCTTTCGCGATGCCGTAGAGACCACTGACCGCCAGCAACACGGTCAGAACACCCATCGCGATACTACAGTTCTTCCCACCTCGTACCATTCTCTCTTCCCTTCTTTCCATTCACATGGCCTTGGGCCACCACCACAGTCAACACAATGGCGAGACCTCCCTCAATTCAGCCATGGGATCTCGACATCGAACGCCGGCCGGAATTCGCGGTGCCACTTCAGCGACCACAAGTCGGGCAGGCGGACCTTGCGCACCGAACCGTCGGCGAACAGGAGATTGATCGCCCGAGCGTGACGTTTCATGCAGAACCGCGCCATATTGTACGACCACTCTTTGGGATTGGTCCTGTTCCAGTCGTCCGAAGGCGGCACGGCGCTCTCGTCCCCCCCGCTCTCCAGATCAAAGGGGTTGGCGCCGTACCAGGCACAGTCACCCAGGACGGGGACATCGGATGCATAGCGAGCAGGCTCCCTCATCCAATGCCAGGCACGATGGCCCCTCCATCCTTCCCAGCCGGCCATCGGCTGATTGAGCCAATGGTTGATACCGTAACTGCCGTAGTCTTCGGGGCGGAATCCGTGCTCCTCCATCAACGGGCCCCAGTATTCATCAGCATTGCCGTACCCACTGTCGCTCTGGCGTTTCGTGGCCGGGCACAGGCGAAAGTCGCCGACGTCCCCGTAGTGGGCCCGCAAGACCGGCATCCAGACACCCCGGGGATCGTGCCCGTAGTCAACCCAGTACTTGCCGTCATTGCCGTCGGTGTACATCTTCATGACCAGGCCCCACTGCTTGAGATTGGCCATGCAGGCCGCCGAGAAGGCCTGCTTGCGGGCTCTGCTTAGAGCGGGCATCAGGATACCCATCAACAGAGCAATGATGGCGATTACCACCAACAACTCAATGAGCGTGAAGCCACTCCAGTACGCGGCGGGACGAACCCTTCGATTTGTCACACGAGCCACTTCTTCGTCAGAACACACTGCCCAACGCATCATACTGTCTCCGTTCCTCAACCATCTGCCTCGGGCCCAGTGTAGGCGCGACCTCGTCGGGAGAGGTCGCGCCTATTTGCAGGGCCTCAGGGTATAACCATTCTCTCTAGAAGGGTCTATGCACGGCAGTCCGCTTGCCGGCGAGCCAGGCGGCCGCTTCGGCCGACAATGCCTGGTCGTAGATGCGGACCTCATCCATGAGCCCGTCAAACCAGTTGGCCGTAGACACAATGCCCAGACGCAGGTTGCCTCCTCGGTCGACCAGCGCTGCATCTCGCGGAGGACTGGCAACCACTTCTACGCCGTAGGCATAGATCCTCTGAATACTTCCGTCATAGGTGCAAACGATATGGGTCCACTCCCCATCGGTCAAAACGGTCTGGCCGCTATCGAGGGCTGTCTCTGCCGCGGGGCCGCCCGGATAGATGCCGAAGCGCAGCCAACCGTCCGTGCCGTGCTGACCCACCCAGAAGGTGCGTTGGGCATTATCCAGTGTCCACTTGGAAACGTACCCAGCCCAATCCTGGTTGGTGTTACGCGGGTTGACCCAGAAGGCGACGCTAATCGTGCCGGCCTGCCCAACAGGAACGTCGCCGCAGTCGATGAGCGAGTCGATGCCATCGAAACTCGCCGCCGAACCCACGACGCCGGTCTCATAGCTCAGATCGCCCGCCGCCGCTCCATCGTGTCCATTGCCAGAGCCATCATTGGCGTTGCCGTCCAGGGCATAGTAGGCCAGGAGGCCCGTCGTGTCCGGTTCGGTGGGTGTGATGAACTCAGGCGTCTTCGGATAGAGGCGGATATCATCAATGTAGATGACGCCGGCAACACCCGCGCCTTCGACGCCGATGGTCAGCGTCGTGACACTGCTGAGATTCCCGCCGACCGTGGACAGGTCGATGTTCCACGCGTGCCACATCGGGATGGCAATATCACCGGCGTCGCCGTCGTAGGATATCTTGGTGTTGTTGATCTTGACATACAACTGCCCGCCGTTACCGCCGGCGCCGTGGAAGTACAGCGACAGGCTCTTTACACCGTTGGCCGTCCAGTCCTGCGACAGGGTAAATTCAGCCTCAGAAGTTGCGGCGCCCGTGTTGTCATAGAACAGGGGCATGGATTGGCCGCCGCCGTGGACGATGGTCGTCTCGGCAAACGGCGATTCCAGATGACCCACCTGCGAACCGTTCTCCGGGACGCCGTAACCATCGATCCACGTGTTGTAGATACGATTCTCATCGTCGTCATAGCTTTCGAAGCCCTCGACGACGATATAGGCTTCGGTCGAGAAGCTCCAGACCGCCCCCTCCCAGGTGCTGATCGTCTCGGCCTCATTGACCTCGGTGACCTTCCAGTAGTAGGTCGCTCCCGCGTCCAGCGCGCCGGGATCGACGGTGGTCGCGGTGGTTGCGTCGATCAACTCCAACGCACCGGGATCCGTACCGAGATAGACCTCACTCGAAACCGCCTCGCGGCCGGCCCGCCAACTTAGATTCGCATTCACAGTGACGTCGGTCGCACCGTCTTCCGGCTCGGGCTCACGGGCCTGCACGGGGATGTACAGGAAGCGCACCTCACTGAGGCCGAACTTCCCCAGCATGCCGTAACCACTGTTGACAGTGATCCGTACATGCTGAGCCGCCACACCGCCGAACTCGACAGCCGTATTGGCGGTGTAAGCCCCCGTTGCGGTCGCCTGGTTGAACACAACGTCACCGAGAACCGCCCAGTCAATGCCATTGTCCGAATACTCAATCGTCACGTCCTTCAACCCGAAGCCCAGCATCGCCTCGAATTGCGCGTTGTAGTTCCACACGAGCATCTCATGCAGCTTATACACCCGGTCGAAATCGTACTGAACCTGCAGCGGCTCGGCGCCGGGCGTGGTTAGCCACATGTCGCTCGAGGTCGTCGAGTGCTCGCCGGCATCCGTTAGGCCGGAACCATTGACCGTGTTCTCGGGACCAGCGTCAGCGTCGTCCGCGCCGTTGCTCGTGGCAACGACGTTGTCGATCGGGTACGCCAGCGGCTCGACTGTGAAGCTCCAGACGTCGCCCCGGAAGATCGTGTTGTCCGGCGCCGCGTTGACTTCGTCCACGCGCCAGTAATAGGTCTGGCCGGAAGCCAGCACTGCCTCCGGAGTGTAGACAGCCTCGGCCTGACCTTGACTGACCAGGACACCCAACGGATTGTCTACCGTGGCAGCGTTCACATCATCAAATTCGGCCCCGAAGTACACCGTATGCGTGGCCGCGTTTTCGCCCTCCAGCCACGACAGGGACGTGTCGCGCGGCACATCGGTCGCCTCGTCTTCCGGTCTCGGATCGCTGGCAATGCCAGTCGGGAAGCCATAGTAGTCGAACGCGATCGTGGTGTCTGTACTCCCTCCCCAAGTCTTGATGAACAGACCCACCTGGAGTTCGACGCTCCCGCCGCCAGGCAGATCGCCGTCCTGAACCACATGGCCCTGCGTCCAGGGATCGTCTTCCGCAATCTTGTACAGAGCCGTCCATGTGCCCGCTGCTCCGTCACGTTCGAGTCTCAGGAAGACGGCCTGGCCCTCCAGCGGTATCCTGGCGTGCGTAGTCCCGGGGTGCTGGAGGAGTAGTTCATCCCCGTGAGCGTAGCCCCAAGTCAGCTCGAAGGGGAACTGGGCGGGATCATCGCTGTCGACCAGCACGAGTCCTCCCATGGACGCCGGGGCAACGGAACCGCCAGCCCCCACATCGACAAATGTCTCGAGAGCGTAGGATTCCTTATCGACCGGCTCGGTCAACAGATAGACGCCTCCACCACGATTGTTAATCCAGATATCCTGGCCGGCGTTGATGTCGACACTGAGCCATCCATCTCCCGTGAGCGAAACCGCATCGACGGCGCCGGGGTCCTCAATGATCCAGCCAGGGCCCAATGCAGTCCCACTGAAATCGTCATAGGTAATGCCGGCCGACCATACAGTTCCCGAGAGCCCTGTGACCAGCAAGATGGCTGCCAGAGCCGTCCTCACACACTTCATCGCTGTCTTTCCCATTGCTTCATCCTCCAAAAGTACGCTACCCACTCTGCTGCTCCCGACCGTGGCTTGTCATTTTCACGGCGAAGCGGTATCAGGCGTTGGCCGATCGATGCGACCGGCGCGGTCATCACCCAACGCTATTTCGAATTCGGTGTCTGTGTTGCATTGTCGCCCTTCGAAACGAGCTCCAGGGCCGGCTCGGCAAAGACGGCCCAGTCGAAGTTGCTGCCATTGCCGCCGTCCGTGACCGCCAGGCTCAGGAACCGATCCGTATCCGAACACGGAATATCCACGGGAACCGGCCCGGACTCCACGCGCATCTTCTTCCGGCTGAAGCGGACCTGGCCGTCGATCAGGACCCAGATATCGGCCTGGCCGGAAGTCCTGTTCCCGCTGGCCGACGTGTCCCGCACGGAGCCTGAGATGCCACAGAGCATGGAGAAGCGGTCGATGCGCATCCCCGCCAGAGCGGAACGGATCGTGTCGAGATCGAACGTGATCCCCCGGTTGGCGTGCATTGCCAGACCCGGATGGGCGGCCGTACCGTAGGTCCGCCCCCCCAGCACCATGGGGGCAATCGGTTCGGGACCTCGACCGTGATCGCGCAGGAAGCCGGAATCGGCGATGACCGCACGGTATGAGCCGTCCGTATCCGGAAAGCCCGCGAAATGATGGCCCGCCGAGGTGACCTGAAACGAGCCGCTGCTTCCGTCCGGTACGAACAGGCAGTCGATTCCGTCGGAGGCCTGAACGACTCTCAGTCGGACCTCTGTATTTCTGATCTGAGCCGCATAGTCGACCTCTGAAACAAAGGCGCGGCGCATATCGCACATGCGACCTTCAGGTGCGGTGCCGAAACCGTTGCCGCCAAAGACGATGTCCGTCAAGCTCAGACGCTGGCCGGGTATCGCAAACCCTGCCCTGTCGGGCATGGCGCGGAAGACCAGGTCCGGGCGAAAGCCCGTTTCCGCAACTTCGCCCTTCTCATCCACTGTCCCGGCCTGCGCCGCCCGGAGGACCTTGCCGCCTCCGGAAGCAACATCTGAGCCGCTGTGAAGGCTGACCTCACCTTGGAAAACATGGGCTTCCGTCCCGCCGCCGGTCCGAACCAGCACCCCAAACTCTGTCCCACGGTCCACCACCGTGCCGGTGGGCGTCCGCACGACGAAGCCCCGGGAATCACCGGCGAGTTTCACCGCCACCGAGCCCTCCTTGAGGAAGAGCCGATCCGGCGCCTCCAACTGCAGGGCCGCCGGCGCCTGGAGAATGACCTGGGCGCCGCCCTCAAAGGCCATTTCAACAAGCCCATGCGTCAGGCTGAGCGAAGACGCGGTCAGCAGAGTGCCCGGCTCCATGGAGAAGTCCTTGCGAAGCCACTGGCCGTTGAGCGATCGCGTGATCCGAGCCACCACCGGCGGGGTGGAAATCGGAGGAACCGATGGCGACGGCATGGGCTCGACACGGCCGCCCATCCAGCCGGCCAGCCACGCCCATCCCGCTACCACCAGCAACACGAGCGCCGCCGCGGTCATCACGGTCAACTGACGCCGTCGAGCCAGATAGCGACGCCGGGCCAATTCGTCCAGACGACGTCGCTCCTGCTCTCGGAACCGCATCAATGAAACTTCCGCGGCTTTCTCAATCTCCCTTTCCCGGATGACCGCTTCGCGCCGGGCCTCTTCGGCAATGGCCTGCTCATCGCGGTCCAGGGCCTCACTCACAATATCCGAGGGTGCGCTCGCCACCTGCTCGGGACCGATCTCAAGGCCGCGGAAGGGTCGATGCTGACGCAGATGCGAACAGAGGGTCATGAACTCCACATAGTATTGTCGGGCCTGGCGATGCGTCTTCAGGATGTCATTCAGTCGCATCCGCTCCGCATCCTTAAGATCCTCTTCTAGGGCGCGCATCAGCAACTGACTCAATTCAACTCGCCACGAAGGCTGGCCCATTACAGCGTCTCCCGCGATGCGAGCGTCCGATGGACACACTGTTGCAGCGCATCGTGAATTCGTGCCATTGTTTTGTAGAACCCTTGCACGGGTCTCTCCAGTTGGATGGCCAATTGCTTGATCGTCATGCCCTGCTCATAGAGGGTGCGAATCAACCGGCGATCGCGTTCCTTCAGCTTTCCCAGGCACCTCTGGACTGCTTCGACGCGACGGTCCGTCTGTGCACATACTGCTTGCGTTCGAACCGTCAGATCGTCCATCAAATCCGCATCGAACAGGATGCGCTGCCGCTGCTTCTTGGCGTAATGGTTGAAGACCTTGTTCTGCGCAATCCGCATCCCCCAGGAGGCGAAATCCTTGATGGGTTCGGACTCTTCGAACCGAGCCCACATGACCTGGGCCGTCTCCTGCATCAGGTCATCTGCATCGGCCCAATTCGGCACCAAAGTCAGGATGTACGCATAGATGCGCGGCTGATTGGCTATGAGCTGGCTGACAAACTGCTGTGCGGCAACCCCGTCCATTTCCCGAATCTCACGCTGATTCTCGTACCTCGACTACCGAGCACTCCTCTGATCTGGCCACGTAACGTAACATGGCCGTGAGGACGCTTCACTATATAGTAGTTTTGTCACAGATCGCAAATTGGAGGGTGAAAGGTTCGAAATATGCGTTTTTCACGGCCTTCTAGTTCGCCGCCCGGACACAGCCACCTCCCGACGCCCCCGCCCCACTGACTCGGTCCCAGTTGCGGGATGGCTCCCGACGGTTCACCGAATCGTCGTGCAGAGAGTATATCCGGGTACTATCGAAGGAGACCGTCGGTGAGGAAGAACGGTAGCAGGAGAAGAAGAGCTACAGAAGAGTTCACCGTCCGCATGTGTCACTCAATATTCAGAATCTCACTTCTGGGCAACTTGGGAGGATATACTATTTATCCTCAATGAAGACCACGCTCTTCTCGATCCGGGCATTCGGTGAAATGCGCGGCTTCTTTCCGCTGGCTGTTGTGATTCCCTGGACGCGCAGCGTCTGGCATAGCTCATACGGGAAGGGTCTGTCTGCCTGCTTGATGTCCCTGCCGTCGTCCGGATCGCCGAGCAGGTACATGCCCTGGTAGCCTTGGGGATGATTCGAGTCGTCAATGGTCAATCCATCGATCGATATCTCGCGAGGCATGAAGCAGGTGTAGCCGAAATCGTGCATACCATCGTTGCGGAAATAGAGCAGACGCGGCCAGCTGGTTCTCCCGTCGGCCGGTATCCACCGGCAGTTTCGGATCACGACATTGCCCTCCCATGTGCTGCCGTAATCAGGGCGAAAAGTGATCAGTGACCCGCCATACAGGGTGGAATCCTCGACAGTCAGCAGACCTCGGCCAATGGCGTTCAGCCCCATGTAGCCCAGGGTGCAGCGGCGGATCACATAACTGCCCGAGACCCCCATATGGGTGTCCATTCTGGAGAGCGTACAGTCCTCGAGCAGGATATTCTTGCAGAAGTTCGTGCCGATGACGCCCCAGCGTGTGCGATCGTTGATGTGGTTCATCCGACAGTTGATCATGGTGAAGTTCACCACATTGTTCGCGCTGTAGTCGTACGATCCCATACTGACCGGCCTGCCCGCCGCCCCGATCGTCCGATAGGTCTTGTGTCCCGTTGCGAAGCAGTTGCGCAGCGTGATGTTGGCGCAGTTGCTAATACTGATGAAGCCGGAGTACGGGTGACCAATCGCCGTTTCCCCAACCACATAATGGGTCAAACCGTCCACTTCCACGTTGGAACGAGAAATAATGATGTTCCTGGCCCAGTAGTTGTAACCGTTCTCCTGCTTCATCCGATTCGCAAACGTAGTGAACACACCGCCGCGCAGGACAAGCGGCTTTGCGTCAAAAGGACGCGCCTCGACGCGACTGATGTTGTCATAATCCCAATCGATAGCGCCCTCCACTGATCCGTCTCGACGCAGAATGAAGCAATCGCGCTGCGACACGCCCGAGTTTCGGTTGAGACCTCGCCGGATATAGCGTTTCTTCTTGTCGTTCATCACTACAACGTGACAGTCGTGCTTGGGATGCACATCCAACTGGGTCTGATCCCGGGTCAATCGGGTGATCTGTAGTGCTTCAGGCTTGAGCGTTGAACGCACCTCGAATAGAGGCTTCCGGTGGTCTTCCACCTGGGTGTCGTCGATGGTGAAACGCGCCGTGTTCCAGTCTGTATCCGTGGTGATGATGACGGTCAGCGCCTTGGCGCCGAGATGGTATGTGGCGTCGGGCTTCGCTTTGACGCTCAATCCATGTACGTTGGCATGTTCATGCGCTTTGCAGATCGCGGGCAGGTCGTCGTTGACCCCGTCACCCACGGCGCCGAAGGCTTCATATGTCACGATATCGGCTTTCGACGCCATGCTACTGGTCATGCGCGAGGCCGGTGCGGAAACCCCGTTCGGTTGACCACCGGAGCCTTGAACATTGACTGAGAGCACCGACAGGGAGATCGCTATTGTCGACAGGAGCAAGATCGTGTTCTGCTTGGAAATCATAGATGTACCTCTACGGATAGGACTCTTGTTACGTGAACATCAGTAGACTCTGAATTCAACAACATGAACGCCGGAATTGACGCGGCTTCTTTGGTAGATCACCCCGAATATACTCGGTGTGACCTGCTCTATGGAAGAGAGAATCAGATTGCCTTCGCGCTCCGGCGGATTGACCATGGCGTGGTGGTCGAGGCGCTATCTGGCAGCGCTCGCATGTCACATGACCTGGTCGACCGGTCGTCAGAACCGACAGTCGCAGGCAGGCGTCGGTCCGAGTCGGGGACCTCAGCGCACGAAGACAGCCAGCCGTAAGCGACTGGCTGACCTCGGTTTATCGCAATGGCGGAGCCCAAACATAGAGCACCGATTCGCACGCCCTACTAGGCCAAATCCACCCTCAGACGGACGACGGAAGCAGGTGGAAAGCTGTAGGTGATATCGGTTCCACTGACGTTCATTCGGTGTCTCTTCGGAACCAGGACATCCGGATGCTCGAAGCTGTTGTGGGCATGGATGTCGCTGTGTGACAGGGTATGGGCGTCTCCCTCCTTCACAGTCGCTCCCGGGATCGAGATCTGAGCCTCCCGTGTCTCGGTGATGCTTGGATTGACCACCGTCAAAACGAGGCGCTTGTCGTGCAAGGAGGCTGAACCAGCCAGCCCCGCCAGCTTTCGGTCGCCCTGCTCAATCTCCGGCGCCGAGAATACTGTACGCAGAGACTGACCGTTCTGGTGGGCTGCGTACATCTCGAACACGTGGTAGTTGGGTGTCACAACGAACTGATCCTCATGGGCCAGGAAGAGGGAGTGCAGGTTGTTGATCAGTTGGGCGATGTTGGCCATGACGACCTTGTCAGCGTGGCGGTTGAAGATGTCCAGAGTCAACGCGGCCACAAGGGCATCCCGCAACGTCGAGGTCTGACCGAACAGATGGGTGCGATGCGCTTCGGTGCCGGCCGGATGCCAAGCCCCCCACTCGTCGATGGCGAACTTCGTATGATGCTCCTTGTCAAACTCGCCCATCACGGCCCAGTGTTTCTCGATGAGGTCCTCCATGACAACCGCCTTGCCCAGCAATTCGTACCAGTCCTTCGGGCCGAAATCGAGGGCGCCCCGGCCGGCGGTTCCGCAGTAGTAATGCAGTCCCCAGCCGTACACGCGATTCACATACCGCTTGTTGCGACGCGTCAGGGATTCGAAGAAACCGCGTGTCCAGTTCTCATCCCCACCGCTCGGGCCCGCGGCAATGAACGCCGGCCGGGCGTCGAACTTCGGAACCCAGGAGGTAAACCGGCGAAACTCCGTCGCGTACTCCTGAGGCGTGAAGTCGCCGCCGCATCCCCAAGATTCGTTGCCCACACCCCAGAAACGGACCCCGAACGGATCGCGGTACCCGTTGGCCTCGCGCTGTCTGGCCAGGGTGGTGGAACCGGCTGGTGCGTTGCAGTATTCGACCCATTCGTAGAAATCCCGCGCCGAGGCACTGCGCACGTTGGCGGCCAGGTAAGGTTCAGCATCGATCAGACGGCAGAAGGTGACGAATTCATCGGTCCCGAAATGGTTGGGATCATACTTGGCCGGCCCATCGGGCGCCCCTTGCAGGAAACGGGTGTTGACCCAGAAATTTGACCGGGAGGGTCGCCTGTCACGCGGCCCCACCCCGTCGCGCCAGTTATAGCTGTCGGCGAAACAACCGCCCGGCCAGCGGACGACGGACGGTCCGAGACGACGCATGTGGTCGACCAGTGCCTTGCGTATGCCGGCGTAATTCGGGATGGAGGAGTTCTCACCGACCCAGATGCCGTCATAGATCACCCCACCGATATGTTCGGCGAAATGGCCATAGATATCCGGCGAAATCGTCCCGATCGGTTCGTCAAGGAGTACGTCGATGCGGCACCTCTGCCCGGCGGCCTGAAGCGGCAAACCGGGCGCCAAGGCGAGAACTCCGGTGCAGGCCGCTTGTTTGAGAAAGTCACGTCGCTGGATCGTCTTCATATGCATACTCCTTCAAGGTTCGGCGCGGTCTTTGTGGCAACTCGGTCATTCGACTTTCAAGATGGTGAACGAATGCTCGGGGAAGGTATAGACTATGGTCTCATGGCTCTCGTCTCTGACGAGTGGCCATATCGTCTCGGCGGGAATAACCCGACGCGGATTCTCCGGGTGGTTGATCTCGTTCAGTCCACCTGTCAGCCTCACGACGATCGCAGTGTCCTTTCGAGGGGCGAAGGTCCCAAACCGAATACGAGTCTTCACCGGATGAGAGGCGACATTCACGACACTGAGAGTCGTAGTGCGACCATCTTCGCTGCGTTTGGCTGTCACGTCGAGGGCCCCATCCGGACACTCGACGACCGTCTCCAGACACAAAGGCTGGTAGTGCCTGGACACCATCTGCGTGACGTAGTACGGCGGCTGAGCCCAGACTTGCGACGGGTCCAGGAAGAGCAGGCCCTGATCCCAGCCGTTTTCGTTCTGCTTGTACGGCTGCAGGCAGTTGGCCGAACAGACCGCGGGCACATGATCTCCCAGACGCTCCAATTCGTTGATCGCATGGGCGTTGGACAAGGCCCGACCCAGCCCGTGGTTCCCGGCGTTGAGTTCGAGCACGGCCACCTTGAAACGGGCCGCGGGATTGATGCGCTGCAGGGACTCAATGAAGCTGGGAATACCGCCTAAGCCATCCGGGTCGCGTGGCTTGTCGGTCCCGACGTGCACATCGAACCAGACCTCCCGGCCATGTTGTACGGCAAGGTCCAGTATCTTCTTATGGGTCGACAGACTCCTGATGCGCGGCGCCCCCTTGAAATCGTAGGGATCTTCGATGGCCCGACTGTAAGCGAAGTCACCGACGATGACAGTCATATTCGGATCCGCCTGCCAGATGGCTTCAGCCAGAGGTTTGAATCGCAGCCAGTAGGCCTCATCGACCGCTTCTTCATTGCCCAACTGGATATAGCGCAGATGATAGGGTTCCGGATGTCCGTCCTGGGCGCGCCGCCGCCCCCACCGGCTGTTGATGGGACCATTGACATACTCGACGAAGTCGGCCATGTCCTGGGGCGTTTCCTCCATGTTGAAGTCGGGAATGCAGAGAAAACCAGCCGCGCGACAGAAGTCGATGAAATCGATGATGCCCCAGCCATGGCTGGAATGGCGGAACCAGAAACCGCGATACGGCGGGCGTAAGTCACGCGGCCCGATCATATCTTTCCAGTGATATGCGTCAGCATTGGCCATGAGCCCTCCGTAGCGCAGGACGGTCAGGCCCTGATCAATCAATGCATCGGCCACGTCCTTACGCACAGGCAGACCCTGGAAACGCCCCCAGGGGCCGGGCTGGAGGAAGGCATAGCCCAGGACCACAGATCCGGGACGCATGAGCTTCACGACGAAACGAGCCCTCTTGTCGCTCTTGTTGGCGATCAGTTCGAATTCAAGCCGTTGCCAAGGCCCCGGCTTCAACGACAGAGACTTCTGGCCGTACACTTCTCCTCCGTCGGCGCTCTCCAGCGCCACCGCCATCGCGACCGGTTGCTCACAGCGTGCCCACAGGATCCCTTCGTACGACTTGCCCGCTCGCGTGCATAGGCCCCATCGGTTCAGGCCCTGATTGGCGATTCCGATCTCTCCCTGTCCCTCGACGAACGTCAGGCGCTGGCTCTGTCGCCCTTGGAACGGATCGTCTGCACACAGGTCGTAGACCCCTCGGGCCGAGCTGTTCTGGAACGGTTCCCACATGCCACTGACGGGGCCGGCGCCCTTCTTCGAATTCAGAGGCAGCGAGGTCGTTTGCCCGCCCTGGCATATCGTGAAGTTGCGAAACTGTGCATCTACACCCCAGGTGCGCAGCCCGACGCTGCCGGCCTCCAGCGGGTGCTCGGTGTCATCAAATTGGACAACACGCCGGCCATCCAGGGAAATATCCAAGGAAGCGTCTTTGCACGTGACGTTGAGGTGCATCCATTGATCCAGCGCGACAGTACAGGGCGTGTCGCTTATGTGTTCCCAGTTGTGTCGATGGCGTCCCAGGCGGAGGACCTGCTTGGCGGGATTCAGGGCGATCTCGTAGCCGATAAACGCATCGGCCCCACGCGCGGCTTCTCTAACCTTGATGATGAGCCCCACAAAGCCATCCTGCTTGCGAGTCAACCTCATGTCGAGGCCTACCTCACCATCCCCGAGTTGAACGCCCTTGGCAACCACCTTGCCGCCGAGGTCGGCGGTTACGCTGAGCGTCCCCGCCGCACAGGCCCATTCGCCTCCATGCCAATCGAAACCCTTCAGGGCGAACGGAGCCGGCTCCTGAAAGCACTCGCCATAGAGCATCTGGCTGTAGATGCCGCCGTACACTTCATGGTTCACGTCCTCGAGGCACGCGCCGGTCATAAAGCGCGTGACGCGATGGCTGATGTTGTCACTGACCTTGATGTCGGCCGTCTGGTTGCCGTATGTGATCGAGGTCAGAAGGCTGATGGTCAGTACAAGAACGATGTTTCTTCGAATCATAACGAGAGATTTCCTTCACTTGGACAGCGACTGTTGGCTCACCGAGGGCATACATATGCCGCTCCACGATTTGGTCCTGGTATTCCGGCGCGAGTTCACAGAAGTACCCACTCCATCCCCACACGCGCACGATAAGGTTCTTGTGTCGCTCAGGATGCCGCTTGGCGTCCTGTAGCGTATCTACGTTCAACGTATTCAGTTGCAGTTGCTGGCAGCCCAATTGAGCGAATGTTCGGATCAGCATCGCCACTCGGCGAATGGCCTCGGCGTCGCGGAAGACTGAGTCGGCCAGTTCGATCGTAATCGGCCCACCATTGCAGATGCGAGTGTAATCCAGCTTGCTATAGCTTTGCAGGACACTAATGGGCCCGCGCACCTTCGTTCGCGGCGAAGGGGCCAGATTGGCGCCGAAGAACTCTCCCTGCAGACGTCCGTCCGCAGTGGCTCCGACAACCGGCTCAGGCATGCCTTGATGCCCCTGGGCCAACCACACGTAGTACATGGCCGATCCGCTGCCCGGACGCAGGCGCCCCCCTCTGCCATTGTCGCCATACGATTGACAGGAATCCGCCAACTGGTCGAAGAGCCACCGAAGAAGCGTATCCACCGAATCGTCGTTGTTGCCCACCTTCGGTGCATGGCCTCTCAGTTCTCTTTGGAGGGATTCGAAACCTTGATAATTGCTGTCCAGCGCATCGAGTAAGTCTGTTCTAGGGACCTGCTTCTGCTCGAAGACCATCTTCTGGACGGCCGCCAGCGCATCGGCGGCGCTCGACGAAGCGGCCCCGTGAATGCCGTGGTTGTTGTACCCGAGGCCCAGCGACAGATCCCGTCCGGTCTCCAGGGGACCTTCCATGAACACCGAATAGTAGGGCGCCGGGGGCAGCAGCAGTTGGCGATAGGCGTCCGCCAGCGTCTTGACCTGAGCGGCAATATCGTCGGCTACATGCTCCAGTATGCGATCGAACTGCTCGCCCTTGGCAAGGCCTTCCACAATCCCCTTGTGGACAGCAGCGGGCAATGATACGGCGCCGATGTTGACCACCTCCATGCCCTTGCCGGGAATGATGTACTCCCAACAAGCCGCAACCGTATAGTCCCGGGCATCCTCGAGGTCATAGCCCGCCTTGACGAGACCGGGAATAACGACGGCATCGTTGGAATACTGGGGAAAGCCCAATCCCCGTTGGGTCAGTTTGGCGGCCAACGCCAACAATTCCACATCCGTCTCCGGTGTGACGCGCAAGTTGATCTTGGGATCAATCATACTAACATCCAGAGCAACACGCAGCGCCATATAGGTCAGAGGATTCACACCGCATGTGCCATCGCGTCGGATGCCGCCAAGCATGAGGCTCTGGCCGTTGTCGCCCTGTTGGACGCCGGGATAGAGATCGCTGTCTTTGTTGAGCGAAATGAAGAACTCCGCCAATAGCGCTTCGGCCCCTGGTTCATCCAAGCGACCCGATTTCAGATCGGCCTCAAGGTAGGGCCACATGTACTGGTCGAAACGCCCCAGGCCGCAGTGATAGTGCCCGCTCATCCAAAGCACAGCGTGACAGAGGCGCAGAAACTGGAGGGCTTCATGGAACGAACGCGGCCTGTGGGCGGGCACGCGTTCCAATACAGCGGCCACATCGGACCGGCCGATCTCTCGCGCAGCCCGGGCATACCGATCCGCCAATGCCAGGACCGCATCGATGGTGTCCACAGCACAATCGAGAAACTCCACAGCCTCGCAATCAGACGCTCGAGTTTCACGCGTGGTCTCCGCGATGGCGCGACGCCCCAACAACCCCTGCTCGAGAACCATCCCCCAGTCTGCACAGATGTTGCTGATCGGCCCCAGTTCATGCAGTTTGTGACCCTGAGTGAGACGTTTCCAGTCCGCGGGACGATACAGGCCGGGGACATCCTGAACGGTGCGGGTAAACACAATGCGCTCGCCCGGTTCAATCACAACCTGTTCGGCCTCGCACATTCGACGTGTCAGGCGAGCACTCCGCTGCACCCACGATAGACCTTCTCTCTCACACTCCGAGAGAATGTCCAGCTCAGCCCCGCGGCGCCACCTCTTGTGGTCGCCATTGCGAATTGATTGCCTCAGCTTGTCCAGATGGCTGTTCATATCAATGTCCTTCTGTCATTCTCAGTCCGTGAACTGATACCTTCAGGCCGGCGTCAGTGAAATGCGCGGTATTGGCATTGACCGTCTCAGTCTCATCCCAAGTGGGTTTGAATGTCATGCCCATACCGCGGTACTTGCCCCCGGCAGCTCGATTGTATGTCAGGAGATCGACCCGGATCAGACCGGGCAGATCCTGAAGCGCCTCGGCGATCGCAGCGAGATTGGCGTCCGTGTCGGTAATACCCGGCACGAGTGGGACGCGGATCACGTAGGGGACACCGAGATCCGCCAGCCGATGCAGATTGCCCAAGATAGGTGCATTGTCTTGCCCCGTCAGACGTTGGTGCAACACCGGATCCATAACCTTGAGATCGAAGTGGACCAGGTCGCAATGTTCAACAACAAGACAGAATTCCCGGCCGTCGGCGTAGCCGGATGTATCCAGAAGGACGTGTACGCCCTCCAGTCGGTTGATCACCTCGACGACGAACCGGCCCTGCATGAGCGGCTCACCGCCCGAAAACGTCACGCCACCTTCGTTGGCCTTGAGAATCGGCGCCTGCCCGTTGAGCAGTTCGGCCAGATCGTCAGCTCGGACGGCTTGCCCCACGGTGCGATCTCCCGCGGAACTGGAAATGACCTGAGGTTCCGAGCTCCATCCCTCCGGATTGTGACACCAGGCGCAGCGCAAGGGGCACCCCTTCAGGAACACGGTGGTGCGTATTCCAGGGCCGTCGTGTACGGCGAATTCTTTGATGTCGAAGATGCTACCCGTAATCATCACTCTACCTGTCCATACCAGAACGTGCCGGGGCGGCGCGAGTAACCGGAAACCTGCAGCGAATCATGGCGAATCCGCCTCCTGAACCTTTCGCAATCCTCGCTGATGCCTGTGGCGTTTGAGGATTTCATCGATGACCACGCCCAGGAAGATCACCGTGCCCATCACGGCGAAATCCAGTGAGCTTCTGATACCCAGAAGATTCACAAGGTTCTTCAATACCTGCAATAGTGCGGCGCCGATAAGCACTCCCACGACGGAGCCTTCACCACCGCGCAGGGAACAGCCCCCTAGCACGGCCGCAGCAATGCCGAAAAGCTCGTAGAAACTGCCATGCGAGGACGGCTGAACCGCGTTGGCGTAAAATGCGAAGAAGACCGCCGATACGGCCCCGAGGAGGCCGGAAATAACATAGGCCGAGGTGATGATTCGCTTGGTGTTGACACCTGAGAAACGTGCCGCCTCCTCATTCTTGCCCACCGCTAATAGGTACCGGCCGTAGACGGAACGATGGAGCACAACCCAGGCGCCGGCGCCAATGACACATAGCAGTACAAACGGCACCGGGACACCCAAGACGTTCCCCGTCGCGAAGGCGGCCAGTGTTTCGAAGCCCTGGCAATTGCCGAATCCCTTGGTCGAATCGTCGGCCAGGAAATTGGCCATCCCTCGATACCAGAGCAGGCCACACAAGGTAACAATAAAGGGTTGAATGCCCAGTCGAGTGACGACCAAGCCGTGGAACCACCCGAGAAGTCCTCCCAGGCCCAGGACCGCCGCGACCACCAGAGGCCACGGGAGCTGCCAGTCGACCAATCCCAAGCACAGCAGCACTCCCAGAAGCGAAAAGAGGGAGCCAGAAGACAAGTCGATGCCACCGGTAATGATCACAAAGCCGATGCCGATACTGAAGATGCCGAACATACCCACGAGGCGGGCCGTGTTCTGTAGATTCGTCGCGCAGAGAAACCGCGGGTTCAGCAAAGCGAGAACGAGACACAAGACAACGAAGACCAACAGTATGCCCAGGTCCTTCTTCATAAACTCATCCTTCCTGAGCCACCGTCGTCAGGGCCCCCAACGGCCAGATGCATAATGGTCTCTTCGGAGAACGCCTGGCGGTCCACCGTCCCAGTGATGCGTCCTTCATGCATCACCACGATGCGATCGCTTACAGCCAGAAGCTCTTCCATGTCGGAACTGATCATGACAATCACAACACCACCGTCGGCGAGTTGACGAATCAGGCGATAGATATCCGCCTTGGCCCCGATATCGATCCCGCGCGTTGGTTCGTCAAAGAACGCGACCTTCGGCTCCATGGACAGCCACTTGCTCAACACGATCTTCTGCTGGTTGCCCCCGCTGAGATGCCCGACTTGAGTTTCGGGCGAGGGAGTCACGACATTCAGCGCTCTACACTCCCTCTCAGTGACATCCGCTTCCTGGGCGCGATCGATCAGACCGGCCCGACTGTATCGAGCGAGATTCGGCAGCGTGATGTTCTCGCGTACGGTCATCTCGACAATCAGACCCGATTGTCGCCGATCCTCAGGGACAAGATAGACACCATGGGCAATCGCGTCTCGTACGCGTTCGATCCGAAGGGTATGTCCAGCAAGAGAGACCGTACCGCTGAGCTTGGCATCCATGCCGCAGATTGCGCGGGCCATCTCGGAGCGTCCGGCCCCGACCAAACCGGCAAAACCGACGATCTGCCCCTGAGCGGCCGAGAAGGAGATTGGAGTGTGTGGATACGCCTGGGTGCGCAAATCTTGCACGTGAAGACACTCGGCTGTCGTCTGTAGCGATGGCCCTGCGGGTACGTCCAAATCCCGCCCCACCATTAATCGAACCATCGCCTTGTGTTGAATCGCCTTACCGCTGAGTGAGCCGGCATTCTGTCCATCGCGCAAGACTTCCACCCGATCCGCGATCTGCTCGACTTCCGACAGTCGGTGAGAAATGTAGATGACGCTCACCCCCGTCTCCCGCAGGTCGCGTATCACCTGGAGGAGTCGCCCCGTCTCGGCCGGCGTCAGACTGGAAGTGGGCTCGTCCATAATGAGGAGGCGTGCTTCCAAAGCCAGCGCGCGGGCGATTTCCACTTGTTGGCGCTGCGCCAGAGACAGCGACGCCATGGGCGTGTCGGGATGAACGGCCAAGCCAAGCCGTTCCAGATACGGCACGGTTGCGGCATGCAATCGATGCCGATCGATCAGGCGTAGTGGCCCCCAACACCGTGGTTCACGGCCCAGAAAGACATTGCCCGCTACGTCAAGATTGTCCAGACTGTTGAGTTCCTGATGGATGAAGGCAACGCCCAACGCCATGGCGTGACTCACGTCGCGGATGACGTCTTCTCGTCCGTCTATCGCCATGCGGCCGGCATCCGGCTGAATCACTCCACCAAGGATATTCATCAGAGTGGACTTGCCGGCGCCGTTCTCGCCGATCAGGGCCAGTACTTCACCACGGCGCACCGTCAATCTGACCGATCTCAGAGCGTGCACGCCGGAGAACCGTTTGTCGATGCCGCACATGGATAGAATGGTATCGTCGGCCGTGACCATGGTTAGATGGATTCCCCTCGACGCAACGCTTTGACCTTTGCCATGAATTCGGCCACGTTGTGCTGTTTGATGGTCCGCGTCGGAATGATGATCTGCCTGCTCGTGGGCATGCCGGATGCATCCCCGCTGGTTACCTTGGCCAGCAGATGCATGGATTGGTAGCCGAACTCGAACGGTTGCTGTACCACCGATCCGTAGATGTACCCATCCTTGATGCCCTGAAGCGTGTCATCCTCTTCGTCGAAACAGACAACCTTAACCTGCCCCAGTTTGCCGGCGTCCTTGAGTGCGTGCAGGATCGCGGGCCCATTGTAACTCCACAGCCCGACGAAGCACCCGATATCAGGGTGTTTGACAAGCGTGTCGTTCACATTCGCCTTGGCGCGGACGCGATCGATATCATCGGTTCGGATGTCCACGACCTCTATGGACGTGTCTCGAACAACCTCCATGAGCCCTTCGATACGCTCCTTGGCATTCTGAGCGTCCTTCTTGCCCACGAAGAGCATGACCTTGCCGCCGGCAGGCAGCACCTCTTTGAGCATACGCCCGGCCTCTCGCCCGGCGTCGACGTTGTTGGTCCCCACATAGCAGCGCCGCTGGGAATCCGGAATATCGCTGTCCGTGATAACGACAGGCATCTGGCCGGCCAGTTGATCGATCAAAGGCCCTTGATTCCCCGGATCCAAAGGCGTCACCGCCAGGCCGTCGATACCTCGTGTCTGCAGGTCTTCCAGAACGCGTCGCTGCTCGACGGCCGTGCCATCGGTGGTGAACCGAAACTCAATGCTCACATCGTCCAGTTCACGATCGGCCTTCTCGCATCCGCGCCGGGCGAAGGTCCAGAAATCGGTGGAGGCCCCGGCCACAAACGCCAGCTGGACCTCGGCGGCATCGTCGCCATCTGTGTCCTGGCCACAGCCCGACAAGGCGACCGCCATTGCCGTCACAATTGCCCAAGCAATTCTTTCACGTCGTTTCATCGTGCACCTCGTCTTTCGTCATTGTGCCGGTTGGTCTATCGCCAACCCTGGGGACGCATCAACACCATCTCACACTTGTCACGTGTCAAACCTGAACCCGACATTCGCACACTTAATCGACAATCCCGCATGAATACACTCGCTAGGCAGACTCTCTGATGATGAGTTCAGAGGGGAAAGTCCTCTGGATGTGCTTACCGGGTTCGATCTGGCCTTCAATCTTCTCCGCGACGATCTGCACGCCGACGCGTCCGATTTGCTCCTTCGGCTGCCGAGCCGTCGTGATCGAAGGGTGTGTATAGGCGCTGAATCCCGAGTCATCGTGACCGGCCACCAGGACGTCCTGGCCCGGATCCAACCCGACCTCATACAGAGCCTTCATGGCGCCTAGGGCCAAACTATCCGTCGCGCAGAACAAACCTGACGGTCTGGCTCCCTGTCGGAGCCAAGCGGCCACGTTCTCATAGCCGAATTGCGCCGTGTCTTCCCCACCCATGCCTATGGTCAATGGAACCAGCGCGGGCTTCTGGCGTAAGCGCTTCATAGTCTCCAGGTAGCCCTCCTCCCGCTGACGGGCGGCGACGTTCCGCGAACCATGGGAACTGCCCAAATAAGCCGGCGCCACGCCACGCGAAACCAGGTGGTCGACGAGCATCCCTGCACTGGTCACATTGTCGTTCATAGCGAAACTGCTCTGCCGCTTGAGATAGCGGTCAATGTAGACGACGGGCAACACGCCCTCCAGTTCGTTGAGAAGTCGACGATTGGCCCGGGTCACTACCGGAGCGACCAGCACGCCACACACCCGCAATACTCTCAACGTCTCGATCACCTGCTGTTCCTTGGCAGCGTCACCATAGGAACATTGAACAAGGAGTTGGAAACCGCGCATTGACGCTTCTTGCTCGGCAGCGCGGATAATCTCGCCGTAGAATGGATCGGTGATGTAGGTAACCACCATCCCGATGACGTTGGAACGTTTGCGAACCAGACTGACCGCGTGGGGATTCGGTGCATAGTTCAACTCTTTGCATGCGTCCAGCACGCTCCGTCGCGTCTCATCTTTGACAGTCAGGTCGCCATTCAGGACCTTCGAGACGGTGTAACGCGAGAACCCTGCCCTTTGGGCTACTTCTCCCATGGTTGCGACGCGCTGCATATCCGTGCTTGTTTTTTTCGACCTGTGGGCCATCCGTCCAGTCCCTGCATCTCACCCGAAAACCGGGCTGAATGTGGCTCGATAGTGCACAGCCCAGCGTACGAAACCTTATACGCCTTTGCATGTCACGTGTCTAGGATTGTTTCGCACAGCCCACACATAAAGGACAACAACCGCCGAGGGATCAGAATGCACCACTGCCGCCGGTCGCATCTGATTCAGGACGGGAGTGTCATCACGTCCCGGTTCACCACCAGAACGTCGGACGTCCATACCGGTTTCGCATTTCGCTCCAATGCCGCCATTCGACATGACCGTCGAGAAAGCCAATGTTGCCGCCACTCGGCTCCTCATCCGTCTTCAGATGACTCGTTCGATCGGGGAAGCCGGCCCCACTCCAGGAACCACCAGCGGTGACCATGCCGAAATTGTATCCATGTTTCGTATTGGAGTCCTCCTGACCCAGCGTCGCATCGATCACCAGTTCCCTCTGCCCCGGGTCCTTTTCCATGACCGTCTTACACCAGATCTTTGTCGCCAATTCGCCATCATTGGGATAGGTCTTCACCGCGGGACGTCCGTCCCCACAGGCGACATCCAGGACATAGCAGTAGCCTGAGACGATGAAATCAGTCTTGGCCGGTTTCGTGAACTTAGTGCCGTCCCACTCACCGTTGAAGGTCCAGAAATGGTCGTTGTATTTCTGTTGGATCGCGTTGGACGGGCAGTAAAACATCTCGCGCGTCAGACCGGTATTGAGCATGTAGTTGACCGTCGTACAACCCACATCCCATAGCCAGTTTCCCGCCGTCAGAGGCAACGGCAGTTTGGAGTCGTTGTCGCCGGCATACATGGTCATGGCCAGCACGTGCTGGCGAACGCGCGACCCGCAGGACTGCATCCGCGCCTGCTCTCTGACTCGACTCATCGCCGGCAGGAGAATGCCCATCAGAACCGCAATGATAGCAATGACCACCAGCAATTCGATGAGTGTGAACGCTCTTGTCTTCATAGGAAGACCCCCTTGACCTTCTGGTTTCACTTCACCTCGTCTTGACATTCGTCTACACAGCCAGTTCCCGTCGAACCGCCGCACTGTGTCCTTTACGCACACACGGAACCCTACGGGATCCGGAAATCGGAGAACGTGTGGCCCACTGACAGCCAGTGAAGCCACACGTTCTCAATGGGTCCAATCAACGGTCCCCCGCCAGGTAGCGGATTTCGGCACCCGACAAGGCACGCTTGTAGATACGAAACTCGTCCAGCGCCCCGTTGAAATAGTCATCAGCCTCGTACTGTGACCGACCTAGCCAGTTCTGCGTGGTTTCGCCCAGATCGGAGGGCAACGTTGCCGTCGGGCCCGAACCCACGAGATCGCCATCGAGATAAAGCTCAACGGTCATTGTCGCGGCACTGATGACAACCGCCACGTGGCGCCAGCCTGTCGGCAGAGTCTTGGGGGACTTGATGATGGATTCTCCTCCCCCGCCGGAGGTCGTTATGGCAAACCGCATCGGTCCGGTCGTTCCTTCTCGCGGACAGAGCAACATGTAAGCGGAGGAACTGCCGCTGCCGAAATCGAAGATGCGCTGCCATGCCCCCCCTTCGTTGGAGAAGTCTACCAAGCAGGCGAAAGTCGAGTCGGTCAACGTGGTCAAAAGAGAGCCGATCGGCAGATCAACATAATCGCCTGCGCCGTTGAACACAGCCGCCTGACCGTTGCCTCCCGGACCAGTGACATAGGTCAGAGACCAGGGCGACGTACCATCGTAGCCGTTGCCCGTAACGTCCGCGAAGCTGCTCTCAAAGCCATAGTGGGCCACGAGGTCGTCCGTCCCCGGATCAACCGGGGCCGCCGACTCTGGCGCCTCCCGATACACACGAAGGTCGTCCACATAGACCACGCCGGAGCCACTGCCCTCGACTCCGATTGTCACGCTGGTGACGTTCTGCAGACTGATGCCGGTTGCAGCCAGATCGATGTCCCACTGCTTCCGCACCGCCATCGTTGTGCTGCCGCCACCGGAGACCTTGGTGCCGTTGATCTTCGCGTACATTTGCGCGGCACTGTTGTCCCGATTGCCATAGAAATGAACCGTCAGCGTGGTTGCCCCCGCCTGTGTCCAATCTTGACCACCGGCCAGAGTCAGCTCAGCCTCAGAGACGGAAGCACCACCGGCGTTGTCGTAGAACAGCGGCATAGCCTGGCGACCGCCGTGAACCGTCGTCCGCTCGGCGAAAGGCGCCTCAAGATAGCCCACTTGGGAACCATTCGCAGGAACTCCGTAGCCGTCCACCCAGGCCTCATAGATCCGGCCGCCCTTGTCGTCAATGTAACTCTCGAAATCATCGACACGGAGATACGCCTCTGTAGAGAAACTCCAGAGGTCGCCCGCCCAGGCGCTGGGAGCAGCCGCCTCATTGACCTCCACAACCTGCCAATAGTAGGTCGTATCCAGATTCAAGGCAGGGTCATACGAGCTATCCACAACCGTATCGACCAAAGTCAACTCGCCAGGGGCGGTCCCGAGGTGAATCTCGTGGACGGCCGCCTCCCGACCTGTACGCCAGTCGAGAAGCGTTCCAACGGGCACTTCGGCGGCGCCATCGGCAGGTTCGGGTTCACGAGCCTGAACCTGAGTATAGAGGAAACGAACCTCACTGAGCCCGTACTGTCCCATCATGCCGTAGGCGGCGTTGGCCGTAAGGCGGACGTACTGCGCCGCCACACCTTCCATGTCTACGATGGTCCCGGCTGCACAATCGGAGCGTGCCGTCGCTTGAGCGAACTGGGCATCCTTTAGAACGATCCAGGTCAAACCATCCTGGGAGTACTCGATCGTGACGTCCTTGAATCCGAATCCAAATAGCAGTTCGAATGTGAGGTTGTAGTTCCACACATGGAGTTTATAGAGCTTGTAGACCCTGTCGAATTCGTACTCGATGTAGGCCGATTCCCCCGCCGGCGGACTGCCGACCCACATGTCCGTATTGAGGGTTGAATGTTGGCCGTCGGCATTGAGGCCGGACCCATCAACGGTCTTCTCCGGGCCGGACTCGACTTCCGAGGTGGTGTTGCTCGTGGCAACGACATCCTGGATCACATAGGCCATCGGCTCAACGGTGAAGCTCCATATCACGCCCTCAAAGACGGTGTTGTCAGGCGCCGCGTTAACTTCGTCGACCCGCCAGTAATAGGTCTGGCCGAACTCGAGTAATCCAGGGTCACACACGGCCGCCGGTTGCCCCTGGCTGATCAATACATCCCCAGGGCTGCTGCGATTGGCGCCGTTGACATCATCCCATGAGGTTCCCAAATACACATCGTGCGTTGCGGCGTATTGCCCTGCGATCCAGCTCAGATCCACCGCACGTGGGACGTCGGTAGCCCCATCGGCCGGGAAGGGTTCCCGGGCTACACTCGTCTTCAGGCCATCCGGGCCCAGATCATGCAGCTCTTCGCGCTCGAGAGCAGAGAGTGCCCCCGCCCACAATCGAACCTCATTGTAGCTGGCGTTCGCAGTTCCATCCGGATAATGCGACCGTCCCAGCCAACAGTTGACATCATTCATGGTCGATACATCGACCACCTCAAACGATCCTTTGGCGGGTCCCAGTTGGGCGCTATCCGCCGGCGCCGTATACCACGTCATCAGCCCTGCCTCGAACACGCACACGATGTGGTATTCCACATCAAGCGCATAGGGCGCGTTGGTGTTATCAACTCTGACATGATCATTGGGGCCAAAGAACTCCACGTGATCGCTATTCGGATTTGTGCCCATGGTCCAGCTCATGCAGAAGTGCTCACTGGTGCTGGCCCCGATCGAGAAGATCCGAGACCAAACCTGAACCGAATGCGGCGTTGCCCAGAGTTCGAGCGTCACGGCACTGCCCAGACTACTGAGAGCACCGTCAGGCAGATCAACGAAGTCCGAAGCTCCTCGATCCCCTCCAGTCAAAGTGACCTCGGTATCGGACAAGATCGCATCATTGCCTCCCACATCAACAATGGCCGCATCCGGCCCCCCTTCCGAATCCCGCAAGTCGCCATTGAAACTCCACCGATGCGCCAATTCCGCAGCCTGCCCACCAGAAATGCTCGCCAACAGGATCAGAGCCCCAATGATGCACATCTGTTGCCTGTTCATGCTCTACCTCCTTCACCAACATTGAATTCGATGCAACCGCATGATGAATCACCCGAGCCAAAGGGACGCTCATGCGACATTTCTTCCCTTCGAGCTGAACCGCAGCACTGCCACCATCGTACAAACCGAGTTTACACGTGTCAAGCTCTTTCCGCACCGCGATTATAGACTGTATTCCCCTTGACACCAAGAGGTTACAACCTAACCCCGAAAAAGGTTGGATTCTTCTTGTCACGTGTCAACGCCATGGGCTCCACGTCCAAACGGCTTCACACCTGGAGCCTCCCACCCCCGAAGGTTCCCTACCCGCCGTCCTCAAGAGGTCGCTCAGGTGTCGGTTACAGATGCCATGAGAAAGGGCCCGCACCCGAAGATGCGAGCCCTTTGAACTCTCTTGCGCCACAGAGGTCCCTGGCGCATTTCAACCATGCCGTTCAAGGCATAGCGATCTACTCTTCAGCCATCTCGGCTTCGAGATTCTGCGTCAGGAACTGGTCGGCAAGCATCGCCGCGTCGACAATGTCCATGGCGCAGTCCTTGTTGACGTCGCCGGCGAGGTCGATTTCGCACGGTTCGGGCAGAACCGGAAGCTCGTCCGGGCCGGCCAGATAGCTCAGCGCGACCTCTTCGGCCGTCAGCGCCGTGTCGTAGATACGACACTCGCTGAAGGAACCGATAAACAGCGGATCGTTCCACATGCCGCGTCCGAGCCAAACATTGACGTCGTCAAACTCCTTGAGCATCACGTTCGTGGGACGACCGACCTGCACGACACCGTCAAGATAGAGTTTCGTCGTGCCGGCGATATCGTCGTGCACCAGCGTGTACTGCACCTCTTCGTCGAGCGGGACGCGGCCGCCACTGGCGACCAGAAGGTTGTTGGCGGCGCCCTGGTTGCGGTACTCGGCGCCCGCGACGTTGCCGCCACGGTTCGGCTGAATGGTCAGATACGTGCTCCCGCTGCCGCTGCAGGAGGAATCCTCACCGCAGTTCGAGTTGCCGAAGGCCAGCAGACGCGACCAGACCTGCAGACTCTCATCGGTGTAGGTCGCCCACACCTGGACGGTCATCTGAGTGAGGTCGGAGATCAGACCATTGGGCAGGTCGATGTAGTCGCCGTCGCCGTTATTGGCTCGCTCGGGACCGACGTTGCCCATCTTCGCCTGGCCGTCGACGTAGGCCGAGTTGCCCGTGTTGTTGACAAGCACGGCATCGGCGCCACTGACCGAGTCCGAAGCGTCTTCGGTGAAGCTGTAGCGATGGATCAGACCCGTCTGGACGTCCAGGACCACGAAGTCCGACGTGGCTTCGCCCAGCGCGTTGGTGACGGTGCAATAGTAATTGCCTTCGTCCTCGGCGGTCGCGGCCGAAACATCCAGTACGGCGGC
>JANQFY010000142.1 GCA_028277585.1 Sedimentisphaerales bacterium | reverse complement strand
CTCTTCACGCGTGGGGAGACCCAGGCGCTGGTTTGCGCCACCCTGGGGACCATCCGCGACGCCCAGATCATCGACGGGCTGCAGGATGAGTACTCCCAGAACTTCACCTATCACTACAACTTCCCGCCGTACTCCGTCGGTGAGGTCCGGCCGATGCGCGGCCCGGGACGTCGTGAGATCGGTCACGGTGCTCTGGCCGAACGGGCGCTGTTGAACGTCCGGCCTCCGGAGGACAAGTTCGCTTACACCATCCGCCTGATCTCGGACATCACCGAATCCAACGGATCCAGCTCGATGGCTTCGGTCTGCGGCGGCTCGCTGGCGCTGATGGATGCCGGCGTACCCATCTTACGACCGGTCGCGGGCATCTCCGTCGGCATGATCAGCGACGAGTCCGGGCGACGCGAACTGCTGACCGACATCATCGGCGAAGAAGACCATTTCGGCGACATGGACTTCAAAGTCGCCGGTACGACCCAGGGCATTACTGCCATCCAGCTCGACATCAAGGCTGAGGGCCTGGCCAACGAGATTATGGTCGAGGCGCTCGAGAGAGCCAAGACCGCGCGTCTGAGCATTCTGGACACCATGAACCAGGCGATCAGTGAGCCGCGGGCGGAGATGAGCGAGTACGCTCCGAAGCTGATCACGGTCGAGATCGATCCCGAGTTCATCGGCAAGGTCATCGGCCCGGGCGGTAAGATGATCAAGGCCCTCCAGGAAAAGACCCAGACGGTCATCGAGATCGAAGAAGACGGCACGGTCCACATCAGTTGCGTTGGCGGCACAGGCCATCTCGAGGCCAAGGGGCTGATCGAAGCGATGACGCAGCCGCCGGAAGTCGGTCGGCTCTACAAGGAGTCCAAGGTTGTCTCGATCAAGGACTTCGGCGTTTTCGTCGAGATCGCACCGGGCGTCGAAGGCCTCTGCCATATCAGCGAATTGAGCGAAGGGTATGTCAAGCAGGTCGACGATGTCTGCAAGATGGGCGATATCATCCCCGTCAAGCTGATCTCAATCGACGAGCAGGGCCGCCTCAAGCTCTCGCGGCGTGCGGCGATGGCGGAGCTGGGCCTCAAGGAAGAGAAGAAGCCCAAACCCTCGGACAAATAGCAGCCGACCCGCTTGAGGTCGCGTAAATCATCGAAAGCCGAAATTCAGGAGTCCCGACGCCCGGGCGAAGGGATCGGGACTCCTGGCCTTTCGGCTCTGTGTTTTTAGTGACGGCGTAACCGAAACGGAGCGATAGTCACGTGCAAGCGTTTCTGAGCGGAGTCATTCTGACCGTCCTGGCGGCTGTTCCCATTATGGTGTGGCTGCTGCGCCGGAAGGATCGCTCGTCACAAGCGGCCCGAGATCAGGAGCGCGACATCGACCGCGAACTCACCAAACTCACAGGCGAACTGGCGCACGAGATCAAGAACCCTCTCTCGACGATCAAGGTCAATCTCAAACTGGCGTCTGAGTTTCTCGAGGATATCGACCTTACTGACACCGCCAAGTCGTGCCTGGATCGATCCGCCCAGGCACTAACCGGCGCGATGAGGAAGATCACTGTCATCGGCAAGGAGACGGATCGGCTCGATCAGATCGTCGACGGATTCCTGCAGTACGTGCGGCAGCCGGAACTGCAGTTGGTGACTCTGGATCTCAACGAACTCGTCGGGGATATGATCGATTTCTACTCGCCACAGGCGTACAGCTATGGGTTGACGTTGCGTCACAGTCTGGCGGCCGAGCCACTGATCGCTCGCGTCGATGCGGGCGCTCTCAAGCAGGTCCTGTTAAATCTCTTCATCAACGCCCAGCAGGCGATGGACAAGACAGGCGACCTCATGGTCCGGACGGCCCGGCAGGAGAACAAAGCCCTTTTGCAGATCAGCGACACGGGGGAAGGCATCGCACCGGATAAGCTGGACGCTGTTTTTCGCCCCCACTACTCGTCGCGGCCCGGGGGGACGGGCCTGGGGTTGGCCACCGCCAAGAAGATTGTCGAAGCCCACGGGGGCGCTATTTCCGTGCACAGCGAGGTGGGCAAGGGGACCTCTTTCACGATAGAATTGCCCCGGGTGGACCGGCCGGGGGCGGGTAACGAGGCGGACCAATGACGGAACAGAAGCCGGTTGTTCTGGTAGTAGATGACGAACGCGATCACGCCGACGGGTTGGTCGAGGCGCTGGGCAGGCTCCCTGTCAAAGCGCTGGCCGTCTATACCGGCGAGGATGCCATCGAGATGCTGCGCCGTCAGCGCGTGGATGTGGTGGTGACGGACCTGAAACTGGAAGGCAAAGCGGACGGTTTGACCGTGCTGCGTGAAGCGCGACAGAACAGCGACTCGACAGAGGTGATCCTCATCACCGCGTATGCGACGATCGAGAACTGCAAGGAGGCGATCCGGCAGGGGGCTTTCGATTACTTGGTCAAACCGCTCGACGTCGATCAGCTCCGAACGCTGGTGGAGCAGGCCAGTCGCAAGGCCGCAACAGCTCATGCACGGGGCGACGAGACGGACAAGGACAAGGAGCGGTTTGTCTTCGACGGCATCGTGGGCGAGAGCCGCTCGATGCAGAGTATTCTGGAGGTCGTCCGCCGCGTGGCGCCGACGAACATCTCCGTGCTCATCGAAGGTTCTTCCGGGACCGGCAAGGAGCTTCTGGCGCGGGCGATCCACGACAATTCCCTTCGTCGACATAAGCCGTTCAAGCCGGTCAATTGCGCCGGCCTGACCGAAACCCTGCTGGAAAGTGAGCTGTTCGGGCATGTCAAAGGCGCTTTCACCGGCGCCAATACGGACCGCAAGGGACTCTTCGAGGTCGCAGACCAGGGGACGCTCTTTCTCGATGAAATTGGCGACATGCCGCTGACGATGCAGGCCAAGCTTCTGCGCGTCCTGGAGGACGGGATGGTGATCCCAGTCGGCGCCAACAAACCGGTGGCGGTGGACGTCCGCATCATCAGTGCGACAAATCACAGTCTGACCAAGCTGATCGAAGAGCAGAAGTTCCGCGAAGACCTTTATTTCCGCATCAAGGGCGTCAACATCTCCTTGCCCTCACTGAGCGAACGCCCCGAGGACATCCCGGCCCTGGTGCAGCATTTCGTCCAGGAGGCCGCCCAGGAGATCGGCTCAACCGTCAACGGCGTGACTGACACAGCCCTGCAGATTCTCGCTGCCCACGACTGGCCCGGGAACATCCGCCAACTGAAGAATGCGATTCGCACGATGGTGGTCATGTGCGACCGCGAGAAGCTCGATATTCCCGATCTGCCGCCGGAGATCTCACGACGACGCCAGCTCACTGGCGCCAGCAGAACACCGACCAACCTGGCCGGCGTTTCTCTGAACGATCTGGAGAAACAAGCCATCATCGACACGCTGGCCAAGACGGAAGGCAATCGCGAGAAGGCGGCCAAGATTCTCGGCATCGGGGAGCGTACGCTCTACCGCAAGATCAAGGAATACGGTCTCTGACCGTGTAGATCCAAGCGGGCATGGTCACGGCTTGAGAAGATCGGGTTCCATGCGTTGCAGCCATGCGGGCAACTGCTCGCGCGAGACGCTGCGCCAGAGACCGATGCGTCCGGCGCGGGCGATTCCCTCCAGTTGCTTGTACTTGCGATAGTAGCCGTGACGGAAGCGCCGATCGGCATAGACGCAACCTTCCGAGACCAACACTTCGTTGAGAAACTGCCCGCCGGGCATTTCCAGATAAGCGAGCAGTCGGTCGTAGCGGCCGCGACTGGGCCCTTTCTCGTCAAGGTATACAGTGACTCTCGCTCCGGCCGCGAGCTGGGTGAGACGACCTGTCGCCTGCCGTGCGTAGTACATGGGCGCTGTCTCGCGATGTCCGGCCTCCGGCGCATCGATCCCAAGAAGTCGCACGCGTGTGGTGTTCCGCGAGCCGTCCGGCGCATTGAGTTCGAGGGTATCGCCGTCGATGATCTCGCTCACGACGAAGGATTTGCCATGATAGACCGCTCGGTCACTGTTGGGCCCAGCGACAGAGGGATGGGTGAACCGGTTCGACACCGAGACGGTTCGATCGATTAGTATCAACAAGAAAACGGCGGCGATGCCCAGCCCCATCAGGGCTTTACGTCGCCGCCGACTCATCGCATACATACGTGCGCGCCTCGCTCCCATCATCTCGTCCATTTTCGGAGACGACGGGCCGTCAGCCGTTGCGCCTTTTAGTCACCACGTCAGCACGCAACGGGACGGACGTCTGTCTCACTCAATTCCCATTTTTCTTGAGCAGCGCCTTGCCCAGCGCCTGCACGGCCTGCTTACGGTCGAGTTCCTTGACGCCAAACATGATGCTGATCTCAGAGGAGCCCTGATTGATCAGTTCGATATTGACGCCCGCGTCCGCCAGGGCGGCGCAAGCACCGGCCGCTAGGCCAACGGCGTATCGCATGCCTTCGCCGACGATCATGATCAGCGCCAGGCCGTGCTCGATCGTCGCGTCGTCGACGCCTAGTTCGGTTCGGATCCGGTTCAGAACGTGCTGTTCCTTCTCAGGCGTAAACGGCGCCGTTTCCAGGATGACCGACATGTTGTCGATACCCGACGGGGCGTGCTCGAACGACAACTGCTCCTCCTCGAGAATCTGCAGCAACCGGCGACCGAAACCCATCTCCCGATTCATCATATACTTGCTCAGGTAGATCGCGCTAAATCCCTCGGCGCTGGCAATGCCGGTGACCTCGCCATGCTCGTACTTGCGATCCGAAACGATCAGCGTGCCCGGCGCGGAAGGGCGATTCGTGTTCTTAATGCAGATCGGCACCTTGGCCTGGACAGCCGGGACGATGGCTTCGTCATGGAATACACCGAAGCCCGCATACGAAAGCTCGCGCATCTCGCGATAGGTCAGAAGCGCGATAGCCGGCGCGTCGGGCAGGACGCGCGGGTCCGCGGCGAACACTGAATCAACGTCGGTGAAGTTTTCGTACATGTCGGCCTTGACCGCAGCCGCGACGATCGCGCCGGTGATGTCCGAGCCGCCGCGCGGAAACGTGGCGACGTCTCCCTGCTTGGTGTAGCCGAAAAAGCCCGGGAAGATGCCGATATCCTTCTCTTCTCTCAACGAAGCGAGGTTCTCGAACGACTCGTCCAGCACCTGGGCGTTGGCGAAGTCGTCGCTGAGCAGCATGCCCGCGTCCTTCGGATCGATGTAGCGGGCGGGCACACCCTGGTTCACGAAGACCTGGGCGACGATCTTGGCGTTGTTGTCCTCGCCGGAAGCCTTGACAGCATCCATGAACTGGGCGTCATTGTCGCCGCGGCGAGCAACGCGATCCCGCAGATCCGCTTCGATCTCAGTGACAATGGACGCATCCAATCCCAATTCCTGCTGAATCTCAGCGTAGCGCCCGACGACCTTAGCCAGTTCGTCCTCGTAGGGCTGGCCCGCGATGACCGCTTCGGCCAGCGCAATCAGCAGATCCGTGACCTTGATGTCATCGGAGAACCGCTTACCGGGCGCCGAGACGACCACAATGCGGCGATCCGGGTCGGCTTTGACAATATCGACCATCTTCAATATCTGTTGGGCATTCGCCAGCGAGGAACCACCAAATTTCGCAACTTTCATCCTGTCCCCTTGGGTCTGATTGATGCTCTTCGGCTATCGAAAAATGCTCGGCTGCTGAGAGGTCACGTCGCCTCACCGCACCGCGCTCTTGAGAAAATACTCCATCAGTTCGTGTCCCTTCTCGATCCGAAACCCCGACTGGGCGGCGTTCGTTTCGCCGAAGGTCGTATGCAAGATGCCGGTCACCCCCGTCCCGATCATGGCAAAGGGCACCGGATCGGCCGAGTGGGCCCCGTCCTTGACAGGCGTTGGATGGTCGGGCACAACGAGCAGTCGCCATTGCTCCCGCGTCTCGAGCGCCTCGAGGACGGGCCCAACAACGTGCCGGTCGATCTGCTCGATCGCCTCTTTCTTCAGATCGGCATTTCTGATATGTCCGGCCTCATCCGGGGCTTCGACGTGAACGAAGACCAGATCGTATTTGTCCAGCGCCGCCACGGCGGCGGCCCCTTTGCCCGCGTAGTTCGTATCGATATACCCGGTCGCGCCGGGCACGTCGATCAGGTCAAAACTGACCAGTCTGGCTAGTCCGCGCACAAGGTCAACCGCAGTGATCGCGGCCCCTTTCAGGCCGAAGCGTTTGTGAAAACTCTCCAGGCACGCACGCTTGCCCTGCCCCCAGAGCCAGACGGAACTGACCTGGTTCTCGTCAAGGTCGCGCCGCACCCGGTTCACATCATGATCCGCGAAGACCTGCTGCGACAGGTTCATCAGATCGATCAGGCAATCGGCGCCCTTGCCGCGGGGCAGAAGCTTCTCCACCGCAGTGCCGATGTTGTCGTGCGGGGGATACGTCCGGACGTCAAAATCCGAGCCGCTTGCCACCAGGAGATGGCGATAGCTCACGCCCGTGTGCAGCGAGAGGGCGTCATTCTTGATTTCGCTCCGCAGGGCCTCGATCAGGCTGCCGGCCTCCTCGGAGGAGATATGCCCGGCGCTGTGGTCGGCCATCCTGCCGTCAGCGATCGTCACTAGATTGCAGCGAAAGACCCAGTCGTCGGGCCCCAGAGCGATCCCCAGCGCCGCCGCTTCGATGGGAGCGCGGCCGCGATAGTCCTTCAGCGGATCGTAGCCCAGCAGACTCATCTGCGCCACGTCGCTGCCCGGCTCCATCCCTTCTGGGACGGTTCGGACCAGCCCCTGGCGACCCTCCCGACTGATCCGATCCATATTGGGCGTCTCGGCCGCTTCGAGCGCCGTCTGTCCATCGAACTGCTCGATGGGTTCGTCGGCCGCTCCGTCCGGGACGATGACAACATATTTCGTCATGAATACCTACCTCTTCGAGTCCATGGCCGAGCAGGGCGTATCGCTCCGCTTGCAACCGCTGCCGCCCAATCCGATCGAGCGGTACGGACCCAAATTCCCTCAAAGGTCCTTGTCTTCTGGAATATCAACGATCCGAATGCAGACCGGCTCGCCACTGAAGAGCTCGGAATCACCCAGTTCCTTCAGGGCCGCCATCATGCTCCGCGTTGGAGTCTCATGTGTCGTGATCACCACCGGCACCGTGTTGTCCGGCCCGTGTCCCTCATGCTGCAGCGCACCGGAGATGCTGATCTCGTTCTTGCCCAGGATCTGCCCGTAACCGGCGACGACACCGGGCTCGTCCTTGGCCATGACCCGGATATAGAACCGGCTCACGCAATCATCGATCGGCTCGACCAGCGAGGCGACCTCGTCGCGAGGCTTGAGTTGCAGATGCTGGAACGTCGTGGCCGAATTACCCAGCGCGACATCGATGATATCGGCGACCACGGCGCTGGCGGTGGGCATCATCCCAGCCCCACGCCCGTAGTACAGCGTTTCGCCCACCGCATCGCCAAAGACGCTGATCGCATTGAAGGAGCCATCGACGCGAGCCAGCGAGCAATCGGCCGCAATAAAGGACGGATGCACGCGCAGCGACACGCGGCCCTCGGCGTTCTTCTCGCCGATCGCCAGGAGCTTGAGGCAATAACCCATCTCCTGCCCATAGCGAATATCGTCCTGTGCGACCCCCTCGAGGCCCTGAACGAAAATATCATCCAGCTCAATCTCGTAGCCAAACGCCATGGACCCCAGGATCGCCAGTTTGTGGGCGCTGTCGCCGCCGTTGATGTCCAGCGTCGGGTCGGCCTCGGCGAACCCGCGCTCCTGCGCCTGGGCCAGCGCCACGGCGAACTCCTCCTGCTTCGAACTCATGCTCGAGAGGATATAGTTGCAGGTGCCGTTGACGATGCCGTACATCGCCGTGACCTCGTTGGCGGCCAATCCCGTGCGAAGGGCGGTCACGATAGGGATGCCTCCGGCGCAACTGGCCTCGAACGCCAGACACCGACCGTTTTCGTGGGCGACGTGATACAGTTCGGCCCCGTGCTCGGCCAGCAAAGCCTTGTTCGCGGTTACCACGTGCTTGCCGGCTCGGAGCATCTGCAGTTGGATATCCTTGGCGATCGTAGTGCCGCCGACCAGTTCCACGCCGATCGTGATGCTCTCGTCGTTGAGGAGCTGATTGAGATCGCTGGTCAGAACGCCGTCAGGAAGCGTCACCGGGCGCGGCGTCGTGGTGTCGAGATCGACCACACATCCCAATTCCAGGACCACCCCCATCTTCGCCGTGATGGCGTTGGCCTTCTCACAGATGAGCTTGGCCACGCCTGTGCCAACGGTTCCGAAACCGACCAGACCGATTCGTACGCGCTTCTCTTCCACAAGATCCCCTGCAATTTCCGCTAACGCCCATGTTGGCTGCATTCGCCGCTCCCGGGGGCCGCCTGGCCCCTCCAACGGGAGTACTCTGACATCGCGGCAGCGTTAATCGACCGCGCACGAATGCAGAATAGCCGTTTACCAATACCCAATCCGCCCTTCAAGGTCAAGCGAAAACCGCCCTGAGAGGCGCTGACGCCAGGAACCTGGGCGTCTCGACCCCTGTGATACGCATGGCGGGGCGCCCCGGATCAGCCGCCGATTCACCCGAACGGAACAGGACTTGACAGTGTCCCGGGGACGGACTAGCATCTACGCGGTCCTGGCGGCTTCCGTCGCAGGACGGAGGAGGGCACGGTCGAACTCTGGTATGTGAAGGGAGAACGCGTATGAAACTCAAGGCGATGGGCTTAATCCTGGCGGT
>JANQFY010000058.1 GCA_028277585.1 Sedimentisphaerales bacterium | reverse complement strand
GGCGCGACCGGCGCTGTGACCGTTGACGGCGCGGGCTCTCTGTGGAGCAACGACGCACACCTGTATGTCGGGATGTTCGGGCAGGGCACGGTCATGGTCTCCGATGGGGGAGCGGTTTCCGTCGGTGGCACGGGACGAATCGCCAATGAAGCCGGATCGATCGGCACCGTAGTCATCGAGGGACCCGACTCGACGTGGACCACAGCGAGCAATCTCGACGTCGGATGGCGCGGCGACGGCGCACTCACGATTCAAGACGGCGGAACAGTCTCAAACAGCTACGCTCACATCGCCAACCACCCCGATTCCGTTGGAGAGGCAACGGTAGACGGGGCCGGCTCCCAATGGCAATGCAGCGCTCGCATGCACGTAGGCAGTGTCGGGACTGGATCGCTCGTTGTGCAAAACGGCGGTGTGGTGTCCTGCTCCTGGGGGTATATTGGCACAGAACTCAACGCAACGGGTTCGGGCACGGCTACGGTTGATGGCGAAGGTTCTGAATGGAATATCGACTCGCAACTCTACATCGGTGTGCGTGGACACGGCACGCTCGCCGTCCAGAACGGCGGGACGGTCTCTACCGGCGGAAGCAGTGTCGTCGGCAACCAGGACGACGCGACTGGCATCATCACGGTCGACGGGGCCGGGTCGCTCTGGGACACGACCCACTGGCTCGATGTAGGCGACGATTCCGAGGGCCTGTTGACGATTCAGGACGGCGGCACCGTATCCAACAACAACGCCCGCATCGGGCACTGGGAGAATGGGGTTGGTGAGGTCGCGGTAGACGGCGTTGGATCTACCTGGGCTTGCAGAGAGAGTCTCTGGATAGGGGATGCGGGCGACGGGACACTCACGATCCGCGACGGCGGAGTCGTCTCAGTTGCTGCCAACGCCGTTGTCGACGCCGGCCCAACCAGTCATGGCACGCTGGCGTTCGTGATCGGCGTCAATGGTCCCGGTTTGCTCGACATCGCCGGCAGCCTGACGATCGGTGAATCATCCACTCTGAGAGTCACGATCGATCCGGAAGTCACGCTCGCCGTCGGCCAGCAGTTTGTGTTAGCAACCTCCATAGGGGGTATCGCTGGGACATGCACCGATCATGCGCTACCGACAGTAGTGGGCGGCTCGAGCTACACCTGGGACGTCATTTACGACGCAACCGAGATCCGCCTCGACCTCCTCGCCATCGACTTCGATGACTGCAATAGCAACGGCATCCCGGACTGGACTGACCTTGCGGACGGAACGAGCCTCGACTGTAACCTGAACGACGTTCCAGACGAGTGCGATCTTGATACCGCCCATAGCGCGGACTGCAATAGCAACGGCATTCCCGACGAGTGTGAAGACGACTGCAACGGCAACGGTTTGGATGACGCCTGCGACATCGCCGCTGGTACGAGCCAGGACGTTAATGAGAACGGCAGGCCGGATGAGTGTGACCGGGACTGTAATCACAACGGTCGGCCGGACGACCTCGACATCACGGACGGTACAAGCCTGGACTGCAACGCAAACGGATGGGCCGACGAGTGCGAGGCCGATTGTAACCGCAACAGCGTACCTGACGATTGCGACATAGTCACCGGCGTCTCCAGTGATTGCGATAGTAACGGATGGCCAGATGAATGTGATCCAAAGGACCTGCCAACCTTTGCCAATTGCTTCTCAGGGCCTGAAGCCGCAATGTCATCCGGATGCGACTGTGCCGATTTTGACGGCGACGGAGACGGCGATCTGCTGGACTTCGCTCAGTACCAGCGAGAGTACCGCGACTACAGCGTAGTCCATCTCAGCAACGGCACCGGCGGCGGCGATTGGTTTGCCCCAACGACCTGGGCTTCGAATCGCGTCCCCGCCCTTACCCGCGACTACGAATTGGCTTTCATCGTCGATGGAGATACGGTTACACAATATGTACCGCTCCCGTTTACGCTCGGGCACTACCATGTAGCTGAAGGTGCATCACACGTTCTCTACGAGGACGCCGACGTGGCGGCGCTGTCCGTTGAAGTCTTAGGTGATATCGTAGGGCTTGAGGATCCGGACTCCGGCGTGCGCTACGTTCCTCTGCGCAACTCCGCACGCATCTTGATCAATGGCCCCACGCCGTACGATGTTCAGTATGATGATCAGTACTGTTCTTTGCTTGCGAACGCGCCGGTGCCCTTGGACGATCTTCCGCCCTGTAGCCCAGCGCGAAGCGCGAATGGCGAAGACGGAGATAGAGGAGATCCCCCTCGTTTTCAACAGACTAGCACCCATCCCAGCCTCACAGTACTCGCCGTCAGGAACAGTGCATGTAACATGGGACCATATTACGGATCTCTAAGTACCATCGGTGATTTCGGAACCGCCCTTGCATTAATCGTTCAAGGCACAATCGATGAGGACGAGCCCTTTACCAGGGTGTTTAATCACTTTTACAACCCAGTTAATGATCTTGGAATTTGCCCTCCACCAGCGTGCTTCCCTGCGCCCCAGTGGGCACAGGATGCCGGCTTCAATGACTACAATTTCGTCGGCGCCAGGCTGAGCTACTGGTTCGCTGTGACAGATGCCTCAGCGGAGCAACGGGCAGAATTCTCGCGTGACATGTTCCTCGCTCTAGGGCACATCCTTCACCTGATCCAGGATATGGGTTCGGTTGCCCACACGCGCGGCGATGCCCATATCGAGTGGTTTGAATTCGAAGAATCACAATGGGAGCATTGGGCGGGCGTAAACTACGGAGACCCTGAGGACTTCGTGGCGAAACTACCGGAGATAGGCGGCGATTTTACCTCCGGCTACTCCAATTCCCATGAGGAGCCGGACTTCAACGCCTTTGAGCAGTGGTGGGACACCGGACAATGGACCGGCCAGCCGGAGTTCAGGAGATTCGATGACACCTATCCGAAACTCGCCCCAGGCCTCGCCGAGTACGTCAATTTCAACTTCCTCTCGCAGGATACGGTATGGTCGCTCACGGATCGCTTCGACGCCGACATTCCCCGCCCCAACGTCCACGACACGAACCTTCAGGAACTGTTCGCCCACTACGGGGACCATCCACTGCACCCCGTCAGATACGTTCAGAGTGGGGCGATCGACACTGAGTCTTTTCATTGGAAAGATGTCCGAAGGACTACGCCATCCGGACCCGGGGTCGTACGAAACATCAGGCTGGCCCGCGCGCGATACAATCCCATTCTCCGCGTAGCGCCGTACTACCCGGGGATGGGGCTCGCGATGCCCCAGTTCGTCGAACTCTCGATCATCAACGATGGTGTTTATCAGGACTATGCAGCCAATATTCTGCCGAAGACCATCGCGTACTGCACCGCGTTCGTGAACTACTTCTTCCGCGGACGACTTGAGGTACATGAAGAGTTCGTGTGGGTCGATCCGCCCGGTGAGATTCAGTTTCGTTTGACGATCTGCAATGATGCAGGCGAAGGTGAAACGTTCAACGGCAGTTCAGCATCATGGGCGCTGTACCACCAAGCGGAAGACGAGACAACACGCACGAGGATCAACGGGGTGAGTTTCACAAGCTACCCGGGCACACTGCCTCATGAAGCCTGCTTTGTCGCGGACTCAATTCCGCTTCTAATCGGTGAGTACTTCCTCGTGTATCGTGGCAGCATTGGAACGGAGATCGACACAGGGGTCGCAGTTGGAGGATTCTCGTACTATCCGGACCCAGGTTAAGCAACCAGTACTCAGGTCATACTCGTGAGTGACATGCCGCCTTGCTCGGCGCGACGCCGCCTGGGCAACTGGGTGGGCCGCTGATGGTGCGGACTCGGTCTCGATCACCGACCAGGATGAGGTCGTCAATGACTACTCTTTCGTTGCCTGGAGCGAGGGCTCAACGGGAGACGTGACGGTGTTGGGATCAGGATCCACTTGGAGGCAAGCGGGACCAGTGGACGTCTGCGCCGGAGGCGTGGGAGTGCTGACCGTAGCTAATGGCGGGCATGTGTCCGGCGGCAGTTCCAAGATCGGAGACGCAGCGACTGCGGCTGGCACGGCCTCGGTGAGCGGTGCGGCGTCTGACCGGACGCTGGCGGGCGATCTCTGATTCGGCGGAAGCGGCGAGGGCAGTCTGACCGACTCCGGCGCCGGACAATTCTCGAACAGCTGGTGGTCAGCCATCGGCGTGGGGGACAATTCGCATGGCGCGGTCAGTGTACCAGGGCAAGACTCCACTTGGACGACCTCGATTTGGCTCACCGTGGGCGGCGACGGTACGGGCTCATTGTCCGTCACCGACCAAGGACAGGTCACAAGCGATTACGCCCTCATCGGTGGAGGCGCTGCATCGATTGGTCAGGTAATGATCGATTGGGCCGGATGCGTCTGGAACTGCGGCGGCAATCTTTGGGTCGGCGACGATGGCGGTGGCACGCTCACAATCCGCAACGACGGCCTGGTGGAAGTAGGTGGAAGCGCCGTAGTGGATGACGAAACGACGAGTCAGGGCACGTTGGCGTTTGATATAGGCGCCGATGGCACCGGCCTGCTCGACATCGCCGGCAGCCTGACGATCGGCGAGAGCTCCAGCCAACAGGTAACCGTCGATCCGCGGATCATCCCGTCGCCCGGCCAGGCATACGTGCTTGTCAACGGCGCAGGCGGCATTAGCGAGACCTTCTCGGATAAAGTTCTACAGGGGGTCTCCGGTGACTTAACTCTGACGTGGGCCGTACACTACAACCCAACCGACATCACGCTTGAGGTCGTGGACGTCGGATTATATGGCGACGGCGACGACGACGATGTGGATATTGCCGACTTCGCGAGTTTTCAAGCCTGCTTCACGGGCGAGGGAGGTAGCCCGTTGACTGCCGAGTGCGGCTACTACGACTCCGACAACGACGGGGATGCCGATCTGACCGATTTTGAGGCACTAGTAGATGTGATCACGGGGCCGGGCGAGTAGACCCTACCGACGCGCCGCCTGCATACGGTCCTACTGCAAAGGTGAGGACCTTTGTCAATCGCACCGGGCCGCCGCTGCCGCCTCAGCGGCCACAGGCGCCTGAAACGGTCCGATACAGGAAACCAATAAGTGCTGGAGGGCTCTAGAAATGACAAGCGTGCGGGAATTCACGTTGGCCGGCTCGATTCTGATGTTAAGCGGTTTGGGTAACGCCCCGCCGAGCTTAGCTGAGGTGATCGATGTCCCGGGGAACTATGCAACGATTCAGGAGGCAATTGATGCAGCAGTGGACAGTGACGTCGTGCAGATCGCCGACGGGACACACACCGGCCCTGGCAACAAGAACCTCGATTTCGCCGGCAAAGCGATCACTGTTCGTAGCGTGTCGGGCGATCCGGCACTCTGCATCATCGACTGCCAGGACAGCGGCCGGGGATTCTACTTCCACAGCGGCGAATCGGCCGATGCAATCGTTAGCGGTATCACGGTGACCAACGGCTATGTGACCGGCGGCTCTCCCGGCGGACACTTCGGAGGCGCCGTGTACTGTGAGAACAGCAGCAGCCCGACCATGGCCGACTGTCGGTTCACGCAGAGCGAGACGCACGGCAACGGCAGCAGCGGTGGCGGTGTGGCCTGCAGGCACAACAGCGATCCGACCTTCACCAACTGTCTGATCTCCGGGAACAAGGCGTATCCGTCGGTGTACGGCGGCGGCGGCGGCGGTGTGTTTTGCTCGCATAACAGCGACCCGACATTCATCGACTCTTCCATCACGTATAACTACACCACCGATGTCAGCAGTGCGGGCGGCGGCATCCACTGCAGCGGAGGCGATTCGACCTTCATCAACTGCGCCATCACACACAACGACGCCGACTATGCTAGTGCAGGGGGAGGAGCCTTCTTTCGGGAGGGCAATCCAACGCTGATAAACTGCGACATCTCCGACAACGAGGTAGGTAGAAGCGGGCTGTACGGCTCTGAAGCCGGCGGTGGCATTCATTGCGTGAACCCGGGGCACGTGAGGCTGACGAACTGCCTGATCACGAACAACTGGGCTGATGATAGAGCTGGTGCGATCTACTGCAGCAATATCACGATGACACTCACAAACTGCACCATCCTCGGCAATACGACTGACCAACACGGAGACGGCAGCGCGGTCAGAGTCCACAGCGCTGCGAGCACCGTGACCATGACCAATAGCATCCTCTGGAATGGTCTCTTCCCCGTGCTGAACCCCGACAGCGCCACCCTGAACTTCACTTACAGCAACATTGAGGGCGGATGGGACGGCACCGGCAACATCAGCGCCACCCCGCAGTTTGTTACGGACTACCACCTCGGCCCCGGGTCGCCTTGCATCGACGCCGGGAACAACGAGGTCGCGCCAGCTGACGCGTTCGACCTCGATGGCGACGGGGACACGGAAGAGCCGATCCCGGTTGATATCGACGGAAACGCACGCTTCGTCGATGACCCGAATACCGTGGACACCGGCCACGGCACGCCGCCGATCGTGGACATGGGCGTGCACGAATTCCAGGCCAGTTTTGGGGACCTCGACCTGGACGGCGACACCGACCTCGACGATTTCGCCATCTTCGCCGTTTGCCTTAGCGGGTCCGGTCAGCCGGTCGCCGACGGGTGCGAAGCCACCGACCAGGACGGCGACGGTGATGCTGACCTGGCGGACTTCGCCCCGTTCCAGGTCACCTTCGGCAATCCCTGAACCCGATTCCACCCTGCAACGTGGCGCTGCCAGTCTACTGTTGAATGTAGACCACCGTCATATTGCCGGTGAACGTGTGGCACCGACATCCTGCCGGCGAATGTGTGCCACCCGCATCTTGCCAGTCAACCTGTGGCACCGGCATTCTGCCGGTGAGTGTGTGGCACCGGCATTCTGCCGGTGAGAGTGTGGCACCGGCATCTTGCCGGTGAGTGTGTGGCACCGGCATCTTGCCGGTGCAAGCCCG
>JANQFY010000012.1 GCA_028277585.1 Sedimentisphaerales bacterium | reverse complement strand
CGTTACAACCATCCGCAGCGGCGGGCGCGTTGAGATGAGGGATGCGTCGCTCTCGACCGCAGACGCCGGCGTCACGACCATCCAGGCCGGCGGGACGCTCGACATCAACGCGTACCGTTCCAGTTCTTTCTCAAGCACGAGCACAATCCATGGTGCCGTGACGAATGACGGGACGATCAACCTGAATCGGACCAGCGGCGGCGGAACGGGAAACCTCATGTACAACGCCGTGGACCTCCTCGGCTCAGGAACCGTCAACGTGGCCGAGGACGCCGTTCTTGAACTGCGCCAGGACACCGATCTGCACGACAACACGGTCAACCTCCATGGGGGCCGTCTTCGCGCCACATCCGGCTACAGCGGTGGGCAGATCAACGGGTATGGCTCTCTCGAAGGCCTGCTCGGCGGGCCCATCGACGTCGCGGGCGGCACGATGCAATTCGCCGCCGACAGCACGATCCGCGACACCGGCTCGCTGAACGTTACCGGCACCGGCGTCCTGGAGATGGTATACAGAGGGCTGATCAACGAGGGAGAACTGACCGTTCAGGCCGGCGGGCGCGTTGAGATGAGGGATGCAAGGCTCTCGACTCGAGACGCCGGCGTCACGACCATCCAGGCCGGCGGGACGGTCAACATCAACACGTACGCTTCGAGTTCCACCTCAAGTAGGAGTTCAATCTCTGGCGCCGTAACGAATGACGGGACGATCAATCTGAATCGGACCAGCAACGGTGGAACGGGCGATTTGTACCATTATGCCGCGGATCTCTTCGGCTCGGGCACCATCAATGTCGCCGAGGACGCCGAGTTCAGGTTGCACCAGGACGTCGATCTGCACGACAACACGGTCAACCTCAATGGGGGCCGTCTTCGCGCCATATCCGGCTACAGCGGTGGGCAGATCAACGGGTATGGCTCTCTCGAAGGCCTGCTCGGCGGGCCCATCAATGTCGCGGGCGGCACGATGCAGTTCGCCGCCGACAGCACGATTCGCGATACCGGTTCGCTGAACGTCACTGACACCGGCGTCCTGGACATGACCTCCAGAGTCCTGACAAACAACGGGCGACTGACCGTCCAGGACATGGGGGTGGTCATCAACACGGGGACGATCAACAACGTCGGGGTCCTGACCAACAACGGCACACTGAGCAATACGGGGGCGTTCACGAACCTCGGCACGTACCAGGGGACGGGAACGTTCGTCGGGACGTTGAACAGTGGAACGGGCACCATCGCGCCGGGCAACTCGGCCGGGACGATGACGGTGCAGGGCAACTTCCTGCTCAGCGACGGCGGAACGTTGGCGATTGAGATTGGCGGGTTCGATCCGGACGAGTCGGACCTCCTGAGTATCACGGGCAGCGCGTCTCTGCTGCCCGGCTCAACGATCAGTTTCTCGCTCTTGGATGGCTACGATCCCATCACCGACATCCCCAACCAAGGGGACAGCCTCGCCTGGATGTTCTTGGAGGCGGATGAGGGCTTGCTTGCGTCTCTATCGTCGTTCGATTTCGGTCTGCTGAGGTTGGGCTTCGACTACCGCGTCTACCAACAAGGCAGCGCCCTGTGGTTCGAGGCGACCAACGTTGTGCCGTTACCCGGCGCCGCGATCCTGGGCCTGCTCGGACTCGGTTCCTCGGGATGGCTGATCCGGCGGAGGCAACGAAGTGATGACCAGGTCGCCCCATCAGTGCGCGCCTGAACCCCATTGCAAGACAATCCCAATTCAGTGAAGGAGGTGCGGCAAATGAGAAGAGACGTGATAGCACTCCTGATGCTTGCGGGCGCCTTGGCTACGGGCGCCGCAACTCCTGTCCGGGCGGATCTCGGGACCAACATCACGATCAGCGACCTGAACCATGAGGCGACGTACTGGCACGGGGACTACGAAGACCAGGAAGTCGAACCCGGGATGACGGCCGGGCAGCAATGGGATCTGGAAGCGTTCTTCCTGGACGGGACGCAGTTGACCATGGTCGGGGGCTTCAACTTCCAGTACGGTGAAGGCGGAACATCAAACACGTGGTATGCCGGGGATATCTTCATCGATATCGATGGCGACGCCGTCTATGGCGATATCCACGGCTCGACCAACGGCAACTGGGATGTCGCGAACGCGTTCGGCTACGACTATGTCATGGATCTGGACCTTTCAGATTCCACCTTCAGACTGTACGCACTCGACGAAACCGCCTTTGTTACGACAGCCTATTACGCCGAGAACCAAGGTTCGAGCCCCTGGCGCTATGTCTCCGGGGGCGCCCTGGAAGGCACGGGGAGCATCTCTTACGCCTCAGGTTACAGCGACGCCGATGTCGGCCTCTTGGGCGGCTACCACAACGCCGTGACCATCGATACGCCCTTCCTGCCCTGGAGCACACACGACATCACCGTGCATTTCACCTACCAGAGCGGCGCCGACAATCTCATGGGGCATCACATCGTCATCCCGCTTCCGGGCGCGGCGATCCTGGGTGTGCTCGGTCTCGGGTCCTCCGGCTGGCTGATCCGGCGTAGGCGGTGAATCAATCGGGGAATCTTTCTGTCAGAGAACCCTCAACGTGAACATCCCAATGAAAACGTATGAGTGAGACAATCGGAGGATGGAGAATGAAACAACTCTGGTGCATTCTAGGCGGCGTGTGCTTGCTGGCCGCCGCGGCAAATGCCGACCTGCAAACGCTGACCATGGAGAACACGGACGGCGCGTTCACAACGGTGGTTCAGGATACAGTCAGAGGGACGATATGGTGGCAAGACCTCACGACTTTCGCCAAGGACTACCCCGGCGGCGATGCCTATGCCGGACAATTGGCCGACATCGCACTGCTGTCGCCCATTGTCGGGTACAGGGATTGGCATCTGGCCAGCGCCGGGGAGTTCGAGGCCCTGGTCGATGCCGCCACGGTTGCGACCGATCCCTACCTGGACCTGAGTAGGTTCCAGCAGTTTGTCCCAACGAAGACGACATCATCAGACCAGTATTGGGAGGGCGTCATTGAGGAACTCTACTTCCCGGGCTTTCACGTCACCCAGACGGTGGAGTGGTGGGTGTATGCCGGCGTTGAAGGCGCTCCGGACATGGAATGGGACGTTGTCGAAGGTTACATGAATGACACGGATGCACCCTGGCCGTCTCCCGGAGCGTGGGTGTGCGCCCAGCCGGTGCCCGTTCCCGGCGCGGTCATCCTGGGTGTGCTCGGTCTCGGATCCTCCGGCTGGCTGATCCGGCGCAAGCGACATGACGATCGAGGGCCAAACGCTGACTGAGGGCGTACGGTTCGAAGGAATCGCACCGGCCCAGCAGCGAAGCGTTTCAGAGGCGTCCACTGCGGATGATAGAGATGATCAGCCAGACGCCGATGATCGCGGCGATGATGTAGCCGACGATGCCCATCGACTGCAGGCGGAAGAGCCCCAGCACGGTGCCCTGCTGAGGGACCAGCATGCTGGAGGCGACCAGCAGCGCCGAGATGATCAGGGCGAAGCTGATTCGGTTCGAGCCCTTATCGACGGTCTTGGTCAGGTTCTCCAGGTGTTCGTGATGCACCCGGACCTGGAACCTGCCCTGTCGGAACTTCGTTAGAATGACGTTGATGTCGTCGGGCAGGCGCGAGGCGAGGTCCCCCGCTTCCTCCAGGGCGCGGCGGGTCTGACGCAGGACGTGCTTGGGTTCGAAATCGCGCAGGGCCGCCTTTCGCGCGTAGGGCTTGAGCGATTCGATGATGTTGAAGTCGGGGTCGAGCGAACGGGCGAAGGCCTCGATCGTCACCAGACTCTTGAGCATCAGCGTGAACTGGGCCGGCGGGCGGACATAGTTGGACCGGAACAGATCGAAGGTCTGCGAGACGACCGGCCCGAACGGAATATTCCGCAGGGGCAGGTCGCGATGCGTATCGAGAAACTGCTCCATCTGGGCGGTGAGCTGATTGACGTTCGTTCGCTCGTGCAGCATGTCGTCCCGGCTCAGGGCGCGGACGATCCGCCCCGCTTCGTTGTCCACGATGGCGAGCATCACCTCGTTGAACAGACGCCGGTCCTTCGAAGAGAGCCAGGCGACCTGCCCGAAATCGATCGGCGCCAGCACGTTGCCGGGCAGGAGAAAGAAGTTGCCCGGGTGAGGGTCGGCATGGAAGAAGCCCAGTTCGAAGACCTGCCTCATCACGAACGCGGCGCCTCGGGCCGCCACCAGTGCCGGATCGAAGCCTTGCTCGGTCAGACTCTGAGGATCGTCCGGCTTGGCCCCGTCAATGTACTGCATCGTCAGGACACCTTCGCTGCAGTAGTCCTCGTACACGCCGGCCACGTGGATCGTTGGGTCGTTGGCGAAACTGCGGCCGAAGCGCAGGAGACTCCGCCGCTCGTTGGCCAGGTCGGTTTCCTTGACGATCGCCTCGACGAACTCGCGGACCATCTCCCGGGGATCGATGGTCTCGTGCTCGAACAGGGCGAATTTGAGAATCGAGGTCAATTCCTCGAGCACTTCGCACTCGGCCTGGATCACCTCAACGATGCCCGGCCGGCGAACCTTCACCGCCACGTCGTCGCCCTCGCGCGTCTGGGCGCGATGGACCTGGGCGATGCTGCCGGCCGCCAAGGGAGTCGGATCGAATTCCTTGAAGACCTCCTCCAGTTTGCCGTCCAGTTGCCGCTCCACCTCGGTGCGGATTCTCTCGAAGGTGTCCGGCTTGACTTGGTCCTGGAGACGCTCGAATTGCTCGATGTACTCCGGCGCGATCAGATCGGGGCGGGTGCTGAGCAACTGGCCGAATTTGATGAAGGTCGGGCCCAGCTCCTCCAGGGCGAAGCGGACCCGGGCGGGCCGACTGTGCCCCTCGGCGGCCTTCTTGACGTACAGAGGGGTGGCCTTTCGTCCGAAACGGGCGGATACGCGGCTGCGTAAGCCATCGGCCGCTTCCTCCAGACCGTACTTCATCAGGACTGCGATGATGTGCTGATAGCGCCGCAGCCGATCCAGCCTGTTCTTAACGCGAGGTCGCCACATAGCGGGTGGGGATCACTCTTTCGCCAAGAGTTGATCGAGCTTCTTCTCGATACGGTCGATGTCGTCCTGACTGGCCAGATGGAGCGTGGTGACCGTCTCCTGAACCTGGTCGGAGATCATCTTCTCCAGTTCGGATCGCGTCCGGTCGGCGCTGTCCATCACTTCTTTGACGAATCCGCTGCGGCTCTCCTTCTCCGCCTGGCCCCGACTGACATACTCGTCAAAGAGCTTCTCGGCGCGCTCCCGCGTCATGGAGAGGGCTCCCAGACCGGCCAACATCATCTTGTCGAGTGTCTCGAACATCGCGCTGTCCTCTCAAAGCTAACTCCTTCGCTTGGACGGGCGACCACGCCGCTCTCGTGCCCGCCTTCCTATGCTCCATTATACCGACCGATCGGCTCGCGCCACAAGCGCAACCTGGTGGCGCGCCGCGGCAAGGCCCTGCGTCGATCCGCCGTCGCGCCCCCCGGTTGTTATCAATGCGCCTGTTAGATTTGCCCTAGTTCTGCGGTCGAGAGACTTCGACTGTGACGATGAGGGAACAATAAGCGAACGAGAGCGTATAGCCACAAACACCCGAAAGGTCCACCTCAGAGTACAGTGATGGACACGATAGGCAGGTCGAAAAGGGACGGGCGTTACTCGAAGCGAAGAATTATCCGAATGACGTGACAAATAGTCGGACATTCCTCTTGACCGCAGTGGGCAAACTGATATGGTTACGGCTAATCAGCATCGGCGACGGATGGGGCGGCATTTCGGTCGCGAAGGAACCTGGTAGTTGATCGAGCGCGAGCTGTAAAAGGAGTTTTTGGCGGCCAGCCCGGCTCTACTCAGGGAGGATACGGAGAATGAAGGTAAGGACACTCATGCTCGGATGGGAGTTCCCGCCGTTCATCAGCGGGGGCTTGGGAACCGCCTGCTTTGGTCTGACCAAGGCGATGGACCAACTCGGCATGCCCGTTACCTTCGTTTTGCCCCGCGCCAAGCCCATTCGCATCTCTGACGGCCCGGAGGTCTCAGGCGAGACGCCGCATGCCCTTCGGCGTGCTCCGGCCTTTCATCATGTTCGCATTCGTCCCGTTCCGGCCCGGCTGAGCCCTTATGCGAGCCCTTCGGTTCCTCTGGCGGCGGTCGCGGCCGCCTCGCGGCGCGGCGCGCTGTGCCCCAGTCATCGGGGCAGTGGTGACGAGGGCGGCGACGCGGGCAACTATGGGCCGGATATCTACCGCGAAGTGCAGAACTACGCCGACAAGGTCGTGGCGCTGGCGCAAACCGAGACGTTTGACCTGATTCACGCGCATGACTGGATGACATTTCCGGCCGGGGTGGCGCTGGCGGCCTACAGTGGTCGACCCCTCGTGATTCAGGTCCATTCCACTGAGTTCGACCGCAGTGGAGAGCACGTCAACCAATACGTCTACGACATCGAGCGGCACGCCATGCATGCGGCCACCAAGATCATCGCGGTGAGCAACTACACCAGGAACATCATTCTGAGCCGCTATGGGGTCCCCTCTGAGAAGGTCGAGGTCGTCTACAACGGCGTCGAAGCCCGCAATGGCGACGAGTCGTTCGAGCGGCATACCTGGCCCGGGCTGGATGACAAGGTCGTCCTGTTTCTCGGCCGGATCACCATGCAAAAAGGACCCGAGTACTTCCTGCACGCCGCCAAGAAGGTGCTCGAGAAGATGCCCAACGTCAAGTTCGTCATGGCCGGCGATGGCGACATGCTCTACCGCATGATCGAATTGGCGGCCGATCTGGGCATTGGCGATCACGTCCTCTTTACGCGATTCCTGCGCGGCAAGGACGTTCACAAGGCCTATCGTATGGCCGATCTGTACGTCATGCCGTCCGTTTCCGAGCCGTTTGGCATCGCCCCGCTCGAGGCGCTACAGCACAACGTTCCCGTCCTGATCAGCCGGCAAAGCGGCATCGCCGAGACGTTCCGCAACGCCTTGAAGGTGGATTTCTGGGATGTCCGGGAGATGGCCAACAAGAT
>JANQFY010000487.1 GCA_028277585.1 Sedimentisphaerales bacterium | reverse complement strand
CGAACGCCTGAGCAAAACCGGCGATCTGACCGAGATCGTTGATACTGCAAGCCATGCTCTGATCGCCTCCCAGTGGTCCCAGGTCCGTGCCCCCGGCCGAGACGGTCCACAGCGCCGCACGGCTGTTGCCCCCCGACGCCTTGGAGCAACCTGCGACCTGCCCCCGATTGTTCAGTGCGTACACCTGGCTTTCCCCTCCCCCGAGCCTACCGAGCAAATGCTCGGCGCCGTCCGGGTCTCGCAGAAAGGCCTGGCAAACGCTATTCGCGTCCCAGACCGCCCCAGCGATCTGGCCCACATCGTTGACAACCAACGGCACGACGCGCTTGGGAGCGTCGAACGAGCCCAGATCCTGGGCCCCGTGCTCAGGGTCCCAGAGGAAGATGCGTCGCTCTCCGCCAGCCACCTCGCCCGATCCGATGACCTGCCCCGCCTCATTGATCCCGTATGGAGCGATCCTCACGCCGTCCGGAGTCGTCAGGAATGTCACGCGACAGCGCACCCCCGGCGTCGACCAGCACCACACCGCCGCCACCAGCGCCAGCACCGCCACTCCGCCGACCACTATCCAGAGGCGCCATCTCCGGACCGGCGCCGCATCATCTTCCCGCTTCGTCTGAGCCATCATTTCTCCCATTTCTCCGCAATCGGCTCCAGCAACACCGCCCTGACGCGCGTCTGGTCCTTCGATGTGAGCATCCCGGCAATGCAGCCCTTGTTGTTCAGGCCCAGGGGAAGGAACTCCTCTCCAAGGCGATTCGGCATGTACTGTTCAATGGAGATGTGCCCCTTCCGGGCGTCCCAGAGGAACCATTGAGATTGAAACCACTCACGTTTGAGCTTGGCCTTCAACTGCGCCCAACCACGCCTGTAGGGCTGGTCGTACACCACCTGCTCCGCATCATTGATCATGGGAGCATTGTGTAGACCATGTTCCAGTGGAAACAGCCTGGTCATCCCCTGGCCGTTTCGCCAAGCGACAACATATGCGCCATCGCCCCGAAAATGATACTCTCCGATGGCATATGACTCGTCGTTGAGATCAGTTGTGTAGTCCATCGGAGGCGCGACCATGCCTTGGTTAGGATCCCAAACGAACGGCTGCAACTGGGCGACAGTGCTGTCGGCATACCCGAAGACCAGACCGGCATTGTTGATCGTCTTGGCCCAACTGCTGGCGCCACCAAGCGTCCCTAGATCAACCATACCATCAATCCTGTCCCAGACGAAGGCACGCTCCACGCCATTGGCTTTCTCTGACACTCCGACTACCTGATTCTTGTCATTGATCCGCCGAGCGGAACTGGTCGGGCCTCCCAGCGTGCCGAGCATCGTCCGAACCCCGTTCGGATCGCGGATGAAAGCCTGCTCTTTGCCGCCGGCGTTGAGCATCGTCCCGGCGATCCACCCGTCGTTGTTGATGTCGATCCGACCTTGGCAAACAGGCCCCAAATCCTGTATCCCATTCCCACGCTCCCAGATGACGAGCCGGCGTTCTCCTTCGGCCGTCTGACTCATGCCAACCACCTGGCCCCGCTCGTTGGCTGCGTGCGCCACCGTGACCTGGCCGCCCAGCGAGGGCAGGATCGTCGCACGATACAGCGCCCGTCTCCGGCGGTCCCAACGCAAACCGCCCCAGATGGCAAGCACGACCATCACGAGGACAAGGACGATCCGCCACTTGCGTTGCCTGAATAGTGGAATTCGCTTTGTCTCGTCAACCATCACTTCTCCCATTTCTCCGCGATCGGCTCCAGCAGGACAGCCAGGTGGGTGCGTTTGTCTTTCAGGTGCGCGACGCCGAGGATGTGGCCGTGGTTGTTCAGGTCGCGCAGCTCGAACCGTTGCGTTCCGCGGGGCAGGTACGAATCGAGCGGGACCTTGCCCCTCGTGCGATCCCACAGACACCAGCGCTGCTGCGGCGCGAAAAGCTTGGCGCTGTAGTCCTCCCAGCGACTGTGATGCTCTTCGCAGTAGACGACCTGATTGGCGTCGTTGATCATCATCACAGGCTGCTCGAGAACCCTCTCACCCAGGCTGTAGGGGAACAGCTTCTCCAGTCCCGCGAAATCCTGCCAGGCGACGATATAGGGCCCACTCCTGGCGAAGACGTGCCTGCCCACGACCCAGCCCTGATCGCTCATGCCAAAGTAGTCGCGGCCCGGCGTGGGCGTTCCCGCGTCGTTGAAGGGATCGTCCGGACTCCAGTAGTACGGCCGCCGTATCACCGAAGAGCCGCTTGGCTCCCAGAACTTCATATACCCCAGGACCTTGCCAGTGTCGCTTATGTCCGTTCCCCCCGTCGCCCGATCACCAACACGTTGCAGGCGCCGCATACCACCGGTTCGATCCCAAAGGAAGACTTGCCAAATCCGTACAAGCCCCTGATCTTTGAGACCCTGGGAGCGTCCCACCACTTGGCCCAAATCGTTGATCGCCGCAGCCTCGCTCGCACCACCGCTAAGACCACCCAGTAACTCGACTGCGCCGTTGGGATCGCGGCGAAACGCCTGTTCGACGCCGTTGGGACCGGTCATCGTCCCGACGATCCAGCCGTCGTTGTTGATGTCACACGTCTTGTCCCGGACCGCTCCGAGATCCCGAACCCCCTTTCCCCGATCCCACAGAAACAGACGAGAGCCACCCCCCGACCCTGAGATCAGGCCCACCACTTGACCCCGATCGTTGATGGCGTGGGGATCCAGATCCCTGCCCAGCCAGAGCGGCAAGACGGTGGCGCGATAGAGCCTGGGATGGCGATAGCGGTGGTACAACACGCCGGCGATCAGAGCGACAACAAGCAACAGAACGATGACGGTGACAACGGTTCGACGCCTGGCCCTCATGAAAGTCCCTCGCACTCTCTCACGACCCTCCCAGTTCCCGACTACCTCACATGAAAGTGACCTCAGATCAGTCTACCGAATCCGGGCCGTCCGCTCAACAGTTTCTCCAAAGCTGCGATCACGAACGGCACAGCCAGTAGACAGTGACAATCGATGCGGTGCCTGTAGGGTGAGCGTCCCCGCTCGCCTCTTCCCGGAAGGAACGATGACCGAAGGGGCTTTCTCTTCCCATGCATCTCGGAGGCGAGCGGGGACGCTCGCCCTACATTCGACTCCATGGAAACATGAGACAAGCGAGTCGTTCTCAGTAGTAGACGGCGGCCTGGACGAAGAGGCTGGGAGCGGTCGCGCCGTGTTCGCTCTGGAGCTGGCCCATTTCCGGTTCATCTCCCCAAGGGACGAAGACGTTGGTCAGGATCGTGATGTGGCGGTCCAGATCGATCCGCAGCGAGGGGCTCAGGACGCCGGAACCGTCGGTGGGATTGGTCAGGACGAGGAAGGCGCCGTTGACCGCCTCGTTGAAGGGATAGCTCAACTGGGCCGCGATCGCCTGGCGACCCAGGATCTGCGTGTCGCCCCGCAGGTAGCGTTGCACGAAATCCGGGTCCTGAAAGCGCGCGACGGCATCCTCGGCATCCTCGACGCCGAAATCCGAATAGTGGTACTCGCCCAGCAGGGTGAGCCCCCCACCAATATCGAACGTGTAGGAGCTTCCCAGTACGATCTTGCTGGCCAGATGGTCGCCCCCCCAGAGCGTGCCGTCCGGCTGGGTCTCGGGTGTATCGAAGACGGCGAACTCGCCGTGGACCTCAGCCTCCCAGGCAATGGCGGAGAAGGCGGTTCCCACCATGAAGTCCTCGGCGCGCTGGCCAAAGATCAGCGAGCCGTCGATGTCGCCCAGGTATCCGCGCAACCGGCCGAGCAAGGCGGACTGCTCCCACGATTCTCCGAACGCCGCGATGCACTCGGCCGACGTGGTGGTCGAGAGGCGATACTCGGCCCGGACAGCGTCGACGCCCCGCCGCCATTCACGATCGACCTCGAGCGGAGAGAAGGGACTGAACACATCGACCGCGCTGAAGAGCGTACCGCGCCCCAGGCCGATCGCCTGCCGGCCGATCGTGACATCCCCCCACTCGGGATGCAGCGCGACCAGCCCCCGGTCGATCTCGTGCCGATAGGCCGAGCGATCGTCAGCCGTGATCTCCCAGTCCAGTTGCGTGATCCGAAAGGGCGCCCGTCCTTCGGAGGACAAGAAGGCGCCGCCCACGCCCATCCCGCCCGCGTCCGAAAGCCACCGGGCCCGCTCCTCGTAGGCCAGTTCCGAATCCATCCAATCGCTGTGCTGGACGCTCAGTCCCAGACGCAGACGGGCCAGTTCGGTCCGGCTGAAACCGTCGGGAAAGAGAACCGGATCGCTCGGGGGGCTCGAAGCCAGCGAGGTCGCCTTGCCCGCGATAGAGAGGGTCCCACCGCCGCCCTCTTCATTGGACCAAAGCTCGACCGCTTCTACACGGGTAAGAACCACAAGCCACAGGGCCAGGAGGAGCGTCCCTTGGGCTTTTCGGGTGCAGACGTGCCACACGGCGCGTTCTCCTTTGATTCTCCCGATCCATCCGACAGCGGGACCGGCGTCTTGGTTTCGTCTTTGGCGACCCGCCCATCGACAAGCGTCACCACCCGACGGGCGTGCGCCACGACGCGCGGATCGTGCGTAGAGAAAACAAATGTGATGCCGTGATCCTTGTTCAGACGGCGCATCATCGTCAGAAGGATCTCAGCGTTCTCGCCGTCGAGATTGGCCGTCGGCTCGTCGGCGAGAACCAACTGCGGCTTCGAGGCGACCGCCCGCGCGACGGCGACCCGCTGCTGCTGACCGCCCGACAGTTCATTCGGGCGGCGATCGGCAAACTCCTCCAACCCGAGTTGCTCGAGGATCTCCATCGCCTGCTTGTTCCGCTGGGCGCCGACGCCCTGCAACTCCAGCACGAACTCCACGTTCTCTCGAGCCGTGAGCACGGGAACGAGGTTGTACGCCTGGAAGACGAAACCCAGCGAGTGCAACCGCAGATCGGCGCGTTGCCGTTTGCTCAAAGCCGAGACGTCGCGATCCAGAACGTTCAGCCGCCCGGCCGTGGCGACGTCGAGCGCGCCGATCAGATTGAGGAAGGTCGTCTTGCCACTGCCACTGGGCCCGACGATCGCCAGAAGATCCCCCTTGTGGACGTCGAGCGTCACGCCCCTCAGCGCGCGCACCTCGACCCTTCCGGTGTCGTACACCTTCATAACATCTTGAGCCGTAATCAGGGCTGCGTTCGTCATATCCCACTCCTTGGCCCTTACCGAGAGCCGGGTCAGTTATCCACTCGCAACGCGGCGGCCGGGTCGGTCCGAATCGCGAACCAGGCCGGGTACAGCGAACTGAGAACCGTCGCCAACAGCGCCAGTTCAAACGCCAGCGGAATCAGCCACCACCCGAAATCGCCTTTGAAAACCGGGTCGAAGAGAATGTTCGACACCGAGAGATCCGCGTCGCCATACATGCTGCTGAAATCAATGCCGTGCGTCGCCACGTAGTACGTTGCAGGCATGCCGAAGATGAGCCCGAGAACGGAGCCGAAGAGGCCCAGAATGATCCCTTCAGCCACCATGATGCGGATCATCCGCCCACTCTTCATGCCCAGAGCCGAGAGCACGGCGAACTCGCGCCGCCGCTCGAGCACGGCGGCAAGTTGGGCGCTCATGATGCCAAGGAACACCACGATCATCACAATCGAGACGATCAAACGCGTCCAGGTTTCATCCACCTTGACGCCCGAGGCCAACTCGGGCATGATCTCCTCCCACGTCACGACGGCGTAGTCGTCGGAGAGTTGATCGCCAAGCTGCGCCACCATGCGTTTGAGATGCTTGGGGTTCTCGACCATCGCTGTCAGGTCCGCCGCCCCGTCTCGACCGGTCAGGCTTTCGACATCTTCGAGGTTGACGTGACAGATGATCGCATCCAAGTCCTCGCTGCCCGTCTCGGCGATGCCGACGATGCGGAGCATTGCGCTGCTCATCTCACCATGCCGATCCGCAACAGTGACCATGAGGGAATCGTCCAGCTCCACGTCCAGACGCTCGGCCAGCGTCCGACCGATGACGGTTGTCCCCAGTTCGCCGGCGGCAAGGTAGCGCCCCTCGGGAATCTCACGGACCAGTCGATTCGTGTCCTGCTCAGTGTTCGGATCGACGCCCAGGATCTCCACCCCGGCTACGCGGGTTCCGAAGGCCAATAGCCCTTCCGTACGGGCGTGCGGCGTCACCAGCGTGATTCCCTTGACCGCCCGAACCGTCTGGGCAACATCCCGCCAATCGACCAGGCGCAGGTCGTTCTCCCGCACCTCGGGCCATCGGGCCGGCACGACGCGCAGGTGTCCCGCCCCGCTCTCGGCGGCGGCCTTGAGCATCATCATGCCTTCGCCTTTCACGAAAGCGATGATAAACAGACAGATCGCCGAGCCGAGACCGATGCCGAGCACGGCCAGAATGGTGCGGCGCAGGTGCCGACGGAGACTCCATATTGCATAACGGGTCGAAATCGAAAGCCTCATGCGCGCATCGCCTCCATCGGTTCGAGTCGAGCGGCGATCCAGGCGGGCCAGATGGACGCCACCAGCGAGGTGAAGAGCACGGCGATCAGCCCCAACATCGTGTCGAAGGCCTCCAGCCGGGGGAAGACGTGCAGAGGAAGGTTGAGCCCTTTGTAAGCCATGTCCTTGACCTCCCCACCACTGCCGCCCCAGGAGGCCATATCGATTCCGGAATCAGCGGTCGCGAAGACGAACAGATAGCCCAGAGCGGTCCCGATGATCACCCCGAGAATGCCGGTCAGGACGGCTTCGATGACAATCATGCGGATCAACCGCCGGGGACGACTGCCCAGCGCCAGGAGCATGCCGAACTCATGCATGCGCTCGAACGTCGCCATCATAAGAGTGTTGGCGATGCCCGCGACGGCGGCGACGAACACGATAACGATCACGAAGTACCCGACATAGTCCGAGGTCTTCAGGATGACGACGAGTTCGGGGACAATCTCCTGCCAGGGGCTGATTTCAGTCCCGGCCAAGATCGGCTCGGCCCTGAGTCGCTCGACGATCTGTTCGGCCTGCCCCGCCTGCTTGGCGCGGATGACAATCTCATGGGCCTGATCGGGCATGACCAGCAGGGCTTGCGCGTCGGCCAGGGACATGACAACGCCGGACTGGTTGACCAGATCCGCGGGCGAACTGATGATGTCCTGAACGATGAACAAATCGTTGGCGAGCGAACCGTCAGCGGCCTGGCCTACGACCGCGATCTCCATGCCCGGTTTCGCGTCGATCTTCTTCGCCAGACGGTGCCCCAACAGGACATGTCCCTCTTTGAGCGGCTCGTCGAGACCCGAGAGCATGCCGTACGATTCGGATTCGACATCCACCTCCAAGCCGACGACCATAGCGATGAACGCGTCCTGCTCCGGCGCCACCAGCGCGGCGGCATAGACCCGGGCGGCGGCATTGCCCACCGCTTCATCGGCGCGAACCTGCTTCATAACCTCGGGGAGGTTGTCGATATACAGATCCAGCGCCCGCTCCTGCTTCCATTGCGGGGCGTGCACCTGGGCGTGACCGATCATCGGCCCGGTGATTGCCAGACGAATGTTGTCGGCGTAACCCCGCATGAGCCCATTGCTGGCCAGCAGCGCAAACTGTCCAACGCCGATGGCCAAGAGCGCCAGCGCCGTGCGTCGCTTGTTGCGGCCCAGATTGCGCCATCCGATTTTGAGGGTGCTCAATTCCATGGCAGGTATCACATCCGCTAGCGCTTCTGTTCCAGATTCGAGAGACTGAACGTCGCTTTAGGCACCTTGACGTCGAAGTCGATATCGAGATAGATCATCTCGGTCTTGTGCCCTTCCTTGTCTTCCGGGATCAGGGTCATGCGGGCGGGAATACGCTTGCCGTCAAAGACCCGAACCTCAGACCAGTGCATCGTCCGGGCGAGACGGTCCTTGCGATCGTAGTACTTGGCCTGCAACGGAATGGTGGCGTCTTCGCTGACGACCAACTCGAACCGGTTCCACAATCCCACGATGTCCGGCTTGGCGTTGAAGCGCACCAGCCAACCCTTGGGCTCCTCGGACGGCCCGACCAACTCGTACACGTAGTCCTTGGAGTACGATGACTCCTTCACCAGATCGTCGTTCGTGAAGTCACTGCCCATCCACGACGCCAGCATCATCGACGGAGGAATCCGAATCGTTCGCTTGATCCGGGGCAGGTAGTTCCAGAGGTTCTTGTCGACCTTCAGCGTCGACGTCCCCTTCTCCCGAGCGGGAGACTGCACCACCACCAAGGCGCGTTCCTCACCCCGCGTCCACATCTTCATCTGAAGTGTTCGCTCGCGACGCGGCTTGGTGACGATGAGCTTCGCCACGGCGATACTGCTCTCCGAACGATACAGTTCCTCGAAGTACTTCACAACCGCGTCCACATCGACCTGCCCGTCCTTGACGAACGATGGAACGGCTGGAGCGCTGTTGACGTCGACTGGCTCATTCGGCTCGGTCGCCCCTTCCTGTCCCCGGACCAGCGTAGCGACAAGAACGACGAACAGAGCTGCCGCCAGAACGACTCTCAGGGCGGGGCATTCGTTCATACGTATCATCATTGCACTCTCTTTCGTTCAGTCTTTCGATGCAGCATCGGGACAGACCACCTCTTCCCAAGCAGACGCGTGGGTCTCAGGTTTCTTCACGCCGCGGGCGAGTTTTCCTCTGTTTCTTCCACTTCTCAATCAGCAACGGATACTCCTTCTCCACGAACGCAAACAAGTCACATCCCTCTTTGAGTCTCTCGCGAACCGCTTCCGGTTCATTCTTGAGGATATTTAGTCCACGCTCACCAAGATTTCGTATCTCGGCGAACATCTGCATCTCGGTCTGCATCAGACAGACGAACCCATCCGATCGAATTCGATAGACCCCAGTGCGACTGCCGGGAACGCCAACGCGTTCAACGCCCCAGATTTGGAGCAGACGGGTCATCGTGCTGACCGACCCCCGGCTCGCCTGCAGCGATTCGGCGATCTGGGCGGCCGTCTGCTCCGGAGGATCGCAGATCAACAGCCAGCCCCAGATCCGGCCGGCCATCCTCGGAAAACCGGTCTTCTCAAAGAAAGTACCCATCGCCTCGGCGAATTCGACTCTCGCTGCGTGTATATCCTTGCTCATCGTGATTCTCCACAAACACGCCCATTATACAGCCGGAATTTGTTTCAGTGAATACTGAAATTACTGAATTTACAATAATTCTGCTTTGCCCCGAAGCGATGGGGACACAACCCATCCGAAGGGCTATAATGCGGCCGCAACGTCGGCCCGGCGCTTCGGCCGTCAGCGGAGAAGCAACACAGTGGGAGAAGAGTGGAATGTCGACACGCACCTTACGAATTGCGATGGGCCAGATTGTCTGTCTGGATGGGGATCGAAAGGGCAACCTGACCCGGATCGAGCACGCGGTAGCCGAAGCCAAAGGCAGTGGCGCCGATATGGTCTGCTTACCCGAAATGGCTCTGCTGGGTTGGGTGAACCCCGATGCTCACCGGCGGGCACGGCCCATCCCGGGAAAGGACTCTGAGTCCCTCTGCAAGCTGGCGCGGGACCATGAGATCTTTCTGACCGTCGGGCTGGCCGAGAAGGAAGCGAACTGCCTATACGACACGGCGCTGTTAATCGACGATCAGGGTCGAATCCTGCTGAAACACCGCAAGATCAATATCTTGAAGGAACTGATGACTCCGCCGTATACACCGGGCGAGAAGGTCCAGGTGGTCGAAACCCGGCTCGGGCGGATCGGCCTGCTGATCTGCGCGGACACACACGAGGCCGAAATCCTGGCGCAGATGGCGGAGTTGCAGCCCGGATTAGTGATCGTCCCCTACGGATATGCGGCCGGCGAAGACGCCTGGCCCGGCCATGGCAAGGCACTGGAGGCCGTCGTCGTCAACACCGCCAAGACCACCAGCGCCCCGGCGATTGGAACGAACCTGATCGGACAGATCTCACGCGGCCCCTGGACGGGATTGACCTATGGCGGGCACAGCGTTGCAGCAGACAAGACGGGTCGGATCGCCGCGCTGGGCAAGGACCTCGATCGGGATATCAGGCTCGTGACACTGACGCTGGGAGCTTGACAGACTCGTTGAGAGAGGTAGACCGCCCCGGCTTCCGCGTCGCCTGCATCCGCTGCAGCAAACGCATGAGTTGGCGAATGTGCCGAGCCTCGTCATCGATCATCGTATCGATCATCATCGCGGCGCCCGGATCCTCCGCGAACTCCTTCAAACCACCGAAGAAGATGACCACGCCTTCCGACCTCCGAATGGCGTCTCGGACGATCTGTTCGCTCGTCTCCGTCCCCATCAGTCGGTTCGGGGAACTCAGGCTCGTTCCGAAACATGTCAGACCAGCCATCACCTGAGGGTTGGACAGGACGAAGTTATCCGGATCGAAAGTGCCGAATTCGCCGGTCTTCTCCGAATGCTCACGCCGCACGCGGGACCACGCCAATTCGTGTCTCGCACATCGTGAAGCCAAATGATAATAGATGTTCCGCTGTCGACGGTCGGCGAACCGCTCGGCCGTCTTCAGATAGAATCGCGCCGCCTTATGCTCGACCTCTTCGGCAATCTGCAGCACTTCGAAAACATTGAACCGTGTATCCAACGCACCAACTCCTTCAAGGGCGTTTTCCCTGCCCTTCCTGTACCATCTCGCCCGGTTCGGCAGACCCATGAACGGCGGGCGATCGAATCTTCTCCACAGAATGGTACGCTCTGATTGCTAGCCGGATGTTAAAGCCGCGCTAATTTTCGACGAACCTTCGCGGCGGACGAGTCTGCATCTGATACGACGGCAGGCCTCGTCGCCTTGCCCTGGACGCTCAAGAGCCAGTTTTACGGGCCCATCAGGTGAATTCAGTCGGCCCCAGAGCCGATATAGAATAGTGGCCGGGGTCCGACAGGGCCGGGACCCCCGGTGATGTTTGCAGGATATCCGCCTTGGAATTGGCTCCTGGTCCAGGAAAAGTCATCTCAGACGGCCAGGCGAATCGGCCCCCTCGCAGGGCCGATAAACACTCGATCGAGGCGGAACTCAGAGGCACGAAGAGAATAATCGATTTTTGCCGCCAAGGGGACCGTTTGCCAGGGCAGAAAGTGAACAACACCGTCTCAGGAATCAACCAGGCCCAAGGTCTGCATATGGCCCGCATTCTCACCCAGACGGACGCTCTGCTCGGTGCGATGAAGCAGTACGAGAAACTGGGTCGGTATGCATCCGCCTTCCCCGAGAAGCCGTACTTCCTGTTCTCTCAGTGCGCCCGCCTGCTCTATGACTTCGAGACCGCACGCCAGGACTGCCGCCTGAGCGCAACCTCCAAGGAAGCCTCTCTGTTCGACCTGCTGGACCGCCTGGACTTCGGTTGCCTCCAGAGCTTCGACTGCGAACGGCAGACCGCGGCCCCCACCAGCGGCCAGCAATTCAAGAACGAATCCGAATGGTATCGATTCTGGTTCCAGGTCATCGAGGCAACGGGCCATCTGGCCGGAACAGACCTGGCGGAACTGCGAGAGAGCCTGCTCAGATGTGTGGGCGCCCACGGCGTGCTCGTCTCCAAGCTGGACAAACCCGTACGCAAAGCGGTCGCCAAGCTATTCCGAACCACTCTCGCGGGCCGACTTCTGGTCCACACGGAGTGGGTGCTGGAGGACATCTCTGGAACCATCGCATCCCTACTGGCCGGGCTCGGCAGGCGAGAACACGCCCTGGCTCAAGCCCAGTCGTTGGTGTGCGCCTTGAAGCAGATACGCCGGTACATCATCTGGCACACCACCGCGACAGGTCCTTATGCCCCCAACCGACGCCATTGCTGGGGCAGACCCGGGGGTCTGGCAGGGTACCGACTGGCCGGCAAGCCAGGCACGCTTGCCATCAAGCTCCCGGACGAGGGCGGAACCATCGCATGCGTATTCGAGCGAGAGGACGGCCAGTCGTCGCAGCCCTTCTCCTGGTCACTAGACGTCGACGTCCTCGAAGGCAACCATGAGAAGGCCCTGTTCGAGACATGGTCGTATGAAACAGGGACTCCTGTCCACGCCCCTTCAGACGGGGCGATCCCTTCAGCCCAATGGCGCCTTGGCAGCGTCGAAGCCAGCTACCTCGAATTCGTCTCGCAGCGAGCCGAACTACTGCTCCAGGCACTGGCGCAACACGCACCCCACGAGCCAATCATCATAGCCCTCGCAAACCTCCTGCTGACAGGCGCGGAGGGACGAAAGGCAGGTCATCTCGACTGGACCTACGTCAAAGAGATCGATGTGATGATCCAGAAACTGGAGGCCAGTTGGCGCCCACTGCTCCCTCGGCGTGTTGAATCGGGAAATCGCTGAGATTCCCACCGTGCCTGTAAGAGGCCGGAGTTGCTAGGATGCCTGGTCTCCGTCGCACAGGGAACTGAGCGTAGAGACCTCGGTGGGCCGCAAAGGCAGGGGCGTCTCGAACTCAACCGCCACACGCCAGGCGCCACTCTCGATCTGCTGAGCCCGACAGACGTGACCGGTCCGAGTTATGCTCACGGTGGCGGTTGGATCGTCCCCTTCGAACCGGGGGATACTGAAGCGAACGGTCAGATGGCGCCCTTCCGGATGGCGTACACCGTCCGGATCACAATCGAAGGCAATTCCCCCGCTGGAGATGTCGACCATCAATCCGTGGGTCATCGTCTCAGCGAAATCCTCGCTGAACCAGACGGGCCACCGATAATCCAGCCGCGTCTCCTGTCGACGTTCATCGCTATGATCCATGCGTCACATCTCCAAGTGGCTTACGCTCCATGGGAAAAGGTCGTCAGGATCAAGCGGGAACTTAACCGGCGCCGGCATTGACGAGGCGGAAACGAAGGGACGAGTGAATGAAGACCGATAACCCGATTAGAGTTTGGCGGGCTTGCACAGACACTTGGACTTGCCGGCTGAGCGGCCGCACTTCTTGCACAGGTGCTTGGGGTCGCGAAGCAACTCCCGGTACGCTTTCAGATCGTCCTTCAGGGCACCGCTCTTGACCAACGAACACAACTTCTTCGACGCCATGACCAACCTTCTCCAGATGAGCAATCAACCGGCACAGGCACCCTGGCACACTGCGCCAGAGAAGATGTACGCCGCGGGCCGGTCCGGGTTCAACCGATCTACTGATGAATGGCCGCGCCGAAGCCTACTTCGGCTTCTTCAGGGGCCGAAACTGATGGTCTGCATGCTCGGCCGCACGCACCACCGAAACCGCGTCTTCGTGAAGGACTTCCTGGGCGCGGACCGCCCGGCCCTTGCGTTCAACACGACGGTACGTACCGTCACTGAGCAGTTCCCAGGCCTTGATGTTGTCCTTGAAGTACGTCTTGATCGTGCGGACCAGACGCCGGAGAATCTTGCGATCCCGAATCGGAAAGAGCAATTCAAGCCGCCGATCGAGATTGCGCCGCATCCAGTCGGCGCTGCTGAAGTAAACCTCTTCATGCCCACCGTTCGCGAAGTAGAAAATGCGGGCGTGTTCGAGATAGCGATCCACAATGGAGCGGACGTGGATGCGCCGCGACAATCCTTTGACGCCGGGCTTGAGGCAGCAGATGCCACGAACGTTGAGTTTGATCTCGACGCCGGCCTGACTGGCCTTGTAGAGCGCCTTGCAGATCCCCTGGTCTTCCAGCGAATTGACCTTGGCCATAATCAGTCCGGGGCGATCCGGCGTCGAAACCTGAATCTCCCGTTCGATCAGGGCCAGGAACTTCTTGCGCAATTCCGTCGGGGCGATGACCAACTGTTGCCATTCCACCGCCTCGGAGAGCCCAGTCAGCAGGTTGAAGAAGGCCGCAACATCCGAAGCCAGTTCGTCGTCGCAGGTCATCAGCCCCATGTCGGAATACAACCGGGCCGTCTTGTCGTTGTAGTTGCCGGTCGCCAGATGCACATAGCGTCGTATCCGAGCCGCCTCGCGGCGAATCACCAGCAGCGCCTTGGCGTGGGTCTTGTATCCGGCGATACCGTAAATCACGTGACATCCGGCGTCCTCCAATTGCAGCGCCCAGTTGACATTGTTGGCCTCGTCGAACCGAGCCTTCAACTCCACCAAGACTGTCACTTCCTTACCGTTTTCAGCCGCTCGGGCCAGCGCCCGCACGATCGGCGAGCCCCCACTCGTGCGGTAGAGCGTCTGCTTGACCGCCAGGACAGCGGGATCGTCAGCGGCCCGTTCGACCAGTTGCACGACCGGGTCGAACTTCTCGTACGGATGCGAGAGCATCACATCGTGGTCTTGCAGAGCCGACCAGAGATCTTCGGTTCCGATGAGATCCCGTGGCTCCTGAGGTCGCCAATCTGGATACTTCAGGCTCTGCACCGGGGGCGTCTCAGCAATCTGCATGAGCGCCTTGGCGTCAAGCAGACCATCGATCTCATACCAATCCTCGCGGCGCAATTCCAGCGTCTCGGTGAGCCATCGCTTGATCCGCGTATCCGGTCCGGCGCTGATCTCCAGACGCACGACCCCACGCCGCTTGCGGGCCTGGACGGCGTCCTGAACGGTGTGCAGAAGGTCCCCCGCTTCGTCCTCCTGAATCGCCACATCCGCGTCGCGCGTGATGCGGAAAACCGCCTCCCGACTGACCACGTTGCCGCCAAAGAGCGATCTGGCGTTATCCAGTATGATTTCTTCCAGCGGCGCCATCTGGACGCCCTGCTCGGAGGGGACGTTCACAAAACGCGGAAACGCCGCCGGCACAGGAACGACGACGAGTTTCTGGGCCGACCTGTCCGTTCGGGACGTGCTGACCTGCATTGCGACGAAGAGCCGCAAGCCAGGCAGTAGCGGACAAGGGTCGAGATCCTCCACCGCCAGGGGTGTCAGAACGGGCAGCAGATCCGAAGCGAAGAAGCTTGCCAGGAACTGCCGCTGCCGAGGCGTCCACGCATGCCGCCCAACCACCTGGAAATCATGCTCCTTGAGGCGTTCAAACACCTCGGCGATCGCAGCCGTCTGTTCGGCGACCATTTTCTGGACCTTGCCGCCGAGGAGCAGGAGTTGCTGAGAAGGCGTCAGCCCACTGGCGTCGCGTTTGCGTACACCGGCGGCCTTCTGTTGCTTGAGCCCGGCCACACGAATCATGAAGAATTCGTCGAGATTGGAACTGACAATCGCCAGGAATTTCAACCGCTCGGCCAGAGGAATCTTCGCTGACCGGCCCTCCTGCAAGACCCGGTCGTTGAACTCCAGCCAACTCAGTTCGCGATTGATGAAATGCTCGTAAGAATCTAGTTTCTTCTTTGCCATAGCGATCTTCTGTCTTCACCCAATGTGTCTATCTCAGCCGCGCGCGATGCTCTCGGCCGGGCCGGTCTCACATGGTCGATTCATCCGTCATCGAAACGAGGCTGGGCCGCCCTTCCTCTTCAAGTCGAACCCGCAAGCCGTAGATATCCTGGAACATGTCCGCTTTTTCGGCCACCGAACGCTGCTCCAGCGTCAGATCCCCTCCCCCCTTGACCGAGATGATCAGGCCATTGTTGTCGATCCGGGACTGGATATCCTGAATCTGTTGGGTTCGACTGATATCCAGGGCATCGGCAAGCCGCAGCAGAGCCGCCAGCTTGTTGACGATCATGCGCCGCTCGCGCGGCAGTGCAATGTAGTCGGGATGGGAGGGCTTTGGTCGGCTGCGTCGATGGTAGCGGGCGATGTTGGCGACCATGATCAGTTCGTCCTGGGTCAACCCAAGGATTTCAGAATTCGCAATCAGATAGAAGCTGTGCTTGTGATGGGCCCGACTGGAGACAAACGTACCGACCTCGTGAAGGATAGCCGCCACTTCCAGGAGCAAGCGATGTCGCGTCCCCAACCGATGCTCGTTGACGAGTTGATCGAAGAGTTGGGTCGACAACAGGCGCGTCTGCTCGGCATGTCCCATATCAACGCGGTACTTCTGCGCCGTGGTCTGGGCGGCCTGGAGCATCTCCTTGCGGGCGGAGACGTCCGGTTTGCCCGTCGCGTGACGCACGAGATCGATGAAGAGCCCGTCGCGGAGCGAAACATCGGTAACCACCATTTTCCGGGCTCGTGTGGCATGGAGCAGGACCTGATAGACCAGCAGGGCCGGTGTGATCGTCTCGGCATCAGTGAAAGGTAACTGATGGGTCCGAGCCAGCTCGTCGGCAGTCTGAAAGCGGCATTGGTCGAGCAGCTTGGCCAAGGCGTTGCGCGAGACGGACATCAGTTGATTCGTTCGCATGACCTTGCCCACTTGCGAAGCCGCCCAGCGTGCGTCACCACCCACGGCGACAAAGGTCTGCACGCTCTTGAGCGGCAAGAGGCTCTTGAAGGCAGCAAAGGCACTGGCCGCTTGATGTTCGATCAATCGCGCCGCCTGATCGGCGCGTTCGCCCGTCGTCAGGAGCACCTCCTGCATCCGAACCGAACCGGTCGGCAGACTCTGCGAGACGGTGATCTCACCCTTATCGAGGAGGTTCAGAACCGTGCTGCCCCCACCGACCTCGACGACCAGGGCCTGGCCGCTCTCAA
>JANQFY010000471.1 GCA_028277585.1 Sedimentisphaerales bacterium | reverse complement strand
ATATCGATGCCCTCCTCTCCGGTGACAAGCCCGTCGGCATCCGCCGGATTGAATGCCTTATGGACAAGATATCCCTTGCTCTCAAGCAAGGACTTGAGGGTGATTGAGATCGAACCGCGATCTTCAAGCAACATCACGTTCATTGCCATGATTATCAGTCCTCCTTTCTTGGAAACCGTGCCACAATAGTCGCCCTGTATGTTGGCTTGCCGATTTCGGCTCTGATTGTGTTCTTGAACGGATCATGCATTTCGGTCCTCTTGAACTTCTTGGTACATTCGTCAAGTATCGGCTTCCCTTCGGAATCTAGCACATTCTTATGCGAGACCACGTGATCATACATACCGTTGCTTTTCAATCGCATGTACTCGACCTCCAACTCTGAACGGTATACTTTGTCTTTGAAGACACTCTCTCCCATGCGGACGGCTGGCCCTAGCAGAGGGACATTGTAGTCAGATATCTTCTCGCCCCTTCGAGGCTCAAAGTCGATACTTCCATGGTGGGCCGTCATTATCAACCGCGCAAGATAGAGCCCAACTCCGAGACCACCTTCGGCCTTATCTGTCTTGGTAAAGGCCTCAAACATCTGTATGTTCCCATCCGGTGCTGCTCCATAGTCCGTAATGGTCAAGACATATGGAGCCTCCGGCTGGGGAGGCTGATCGTCCTTGGTTTCCAGTGCAAGATCCAGATAGATGCGAGTCCCGCGATAGCCGTACTTTTCAGCGTTATTCAAGAGGTTGTAGAGCAGCATTTCAAAGAGACGCTCATCTGCACTGATTTTCGGCCTTAGAGGATCGTCCGACCCTTGAACCTTCGGATAGTCCAAGGTCATCTTCTTCTCCTGCCTTTGCATGTAGAAGACATCCAACCACTTTCCAATGATCTCACCGAATGGCCAGAAAGAAGTCGGCTTGGCCACGAGGGATTCATCGCGGGCAAGTTTCTTGGCGAATTCCATGATATTTCGCAACTGCTTGAGATAGGCTTCTACATTGCGGTTGAGGTCTTCGGCCTTCTTCTGTGTGATGTTCTTGAGTCGGTCCCATTTTGTCATATACCGCAAACGAATGTTGTCCAGGCCGTCGCACTGCTGAGACAGCTCATGAGACAGATATTGGAGTTCGTGGCTCTCTATCGTCGCGGTTGCCGAAGCGATGGCAGAGGCGATGAAGCTCCCGATAAGGGTAAAGAGCGGCTGAAGGCTTCCATAAAAGTCGTTATCTGTGAGTTGCTCACCCGCATGTCTAGGCGTGTTCTCAGGGGACAGAAGAGGAAACGCGTCCGGCAACCCAAAGAGAAAGTAGGGAGGGGAAGCACCGCGGAAATGCAGTGGTATGGAGATCAGAGCAAAATGCCCCAGATTGCTCGTCTCTGGACACTGGAGTCTCTTAAGAAGAGGAGATTCGGGGAAATCCGAGAGAACGACCTTATACGTCATGTGATCGGGCATATCCGCCATGTCAATCTGCAGTTTCTCCAGCGAATTCTTCAGATCGCCCCCTTCAGGGCAGGAAACCGCAAGCGGTGTGAGGCTAGCGGATTCCAAAGGAGCCAGCGAGGCAAACATCACAGCATAGCGCAAGGAGAATCTCTCTCGCAGGCAGCTCATCACATTCCTCAATGCGTCACGGGCAGCTCCGACGTTTTCTGCCTCATTGTTGCCCATCGTTCCGAGTTGATCGATGTGGCTGGTCGCCTCTGACACCACCTCTCGAACGCGTACTCGACGTTGGCTCCCCAATTCCGTCTGGAGAATGTTCTCCAGCACTACGAGACTCCTATCGGCATCTCTGATGAGATTCTGGTACCCCTCTACCGATCGCACTTTGGACCAGTGAGAATGTTGTCTCGGGGATTGATCTGGGGACTCCGGCCCGTTTGCAGCCTCTCCTGCAACCAGATTGGTTACATGGCCCACCAGCTGTTCCAGTAGGTGCTCCCTAGTGCAACCCGTCTGGGTGCAGTATGCGTCGAAACAATGAGGGAATCTGTCAAGGAGTGTTTCGGTGCGTTCCTTTATCTGAGTCACGTGCTCGCCGTCATCTAGAATGATTTGGCCCTCAAAAAGGGTGCCAACCAAACGTCCCTCAAGAAGAATGGGGAACAGCGTCTCGCGAAAGCCCAGATAGGGGCAGTTGTATTCAATGTAGTGACGTCCACCATTCTCCATGCTCCGTATCACAATGTTGTCGGTGGGAATATCGTGCTCATCTGCCTGAGTTAGCGGGTGTCTAAGGAGATATTGCTCTTTTTCGCCATCGTCCCAACCATGAGACGCAAGGTGATGCACAAGTAATGCGTGGTGATCGTCACACTGTCTGCAAAGTACTGCGCTCTCCTTATGATCGGCCGAAAGGGTGAACTTGCGAAAGGAGTCGCAAGCGAGACACATTGTGTGCTGCAGCAAGGATGAATCTGTTCTCCGACATTCAAAGTGATCGCCGCAGTCAGTTCTAGGAACAATCTCAATTATCGTGGATGGCGAACCTACGTTATCAGAAACAACCGCCTGAATCCCTTGCATGTACATATTAGGAATCAGGCCGAAGACGCCCTCCCGATCATCCTCTGAGCCATCAGGAAGTACCCACTTGTCTGAGGTTATACAGTCAGGCCTGAGAGGCCAGGGTCCATTGCTATCGCTGCAGCGTCGTGGCATATACATCTCCCTACATGTAGAATCCCGCTGTCATTGTTCGCGAACTCTGTAGCGATGCCATGAGAGTGTAGCTTAGCCCAGAGTCAACACATCTGCTTCCGAATTCTCGCGCCCTTGCCACCATCCTAAGGTCACACCGAACCTCTGTTCATTATAGGCAGACATCAGACGGAGTGCCAAGGAATTCTCCAGGCTCGTTACGGGCTTTCTTCTTGACATCGTGGCGCGGGCACATGTGATGTATATTAGACTATTATGATCTAGCAGGACGTGAGCCCCCCGCCTTTGCTGGGCTCGGCAGTGAAGGGTGAAGTCTTGATGAGCGAGACACACCGAATGCTTGATCTATGCAAGGCTACAGAGTGTAGACCAGAGTCGGGAGGAAGGATGGAGGTGGAGCGATGCGGCGGATCTTCTGTGCGAAACAAAGCCAATTTGCCTTATTCTTGGGCTGTAAACAGCGATTGGGCGGAGAAACAAAGCCAGTTTCGGGCTGGAGGCTCAGGGTGCAAAGGGTGTCAGGGTGTCAGGGTGCGAACGGCCGTGTCCTCATTCGTGCTAAACAAAGCCAATCTTCTCGGGCCGTCTTGGCCCGAGAAACTCTAAGCTCTAATCTCGAAATCCTAGACGAACTCGAAATCCCGATTGTCGAAATGACCGAAGCATTGTCGCCGATCGAGAGGGGACACTTGGCGTTTCGGGTTTGGGGGCTTGTTTCGGACTTCGATATTCTGATTTCGTGCTTGCGGCCGCTCGGTGGGCGATCAGCGGCCGGAGTACATGGTTTCGTAGTACTTCTGGTAGTCGCCGGAGACGACGTTGGCGAGCCAGGTGGTGTTGCTGAGGTACCAGTCCATGGTCTTGACGATGCCCTCTTCAAAGGTCACGGAGGGTCGCCAGTCGAGTTCGTCGATCATCTTGCTGGCGTCGATGGCGTAGCGTCGATCGTGGCCCGGCCGGTCCTTGACGTATTTGATCAGCGAGTCGGGCTTGCCCAGGTGGTCCAGGATGAGCCGGATCACTTCGAGGTTAGGCTTCTCGTTGCAGCCGCCCACGTTGTAGATCTCGCCCGAGGGCGCCTTCTCCAGCACGCGCCAGATGGCGGTGCAATGGTCGTAGACGTAGAGCCAGTCGCGGACGTACATCCCGTCGCCATAGACGGGCAGGTCCTTGTCGTTGACGGCGTTGTTGATCATCAGCGGGATGAGCTTCTCGGGGAACTGGTACTGACCATAGTTGTTCGAGCAGCGCGTGATGTTGTAGGGCAATCCGAAGGTGTGCCCGAACGCGCAGACCAGGTGGTCGGCCGAGGCTTTGCTGGCCGAATAGGGAGAGTTCGGACTCAAGGGCGTCTGCTCGGTGAACATGCCCTCGGAACCGAGCGAGCCGTAGACCTCGTCGGTCGAGACCTGGACGAAACGGCTGATGTTCTTGTCGCGGGCCGCTTCGAGCAGGGTCAGGGTGCCGCTGACGTTGGTGTCGATAAAGATCTTCGGGCCCGTGATCGAGCGGTCCACATGACTCTCGGCCGCGAAGTTGACAATCGCGTCGATCGCATACTCGTCAATCAGCCGCTCGACGAGGGCCGCGTCACCGATGTCACCATGGACGAACTTGTGACGCTCGTGCTCGAGGTATTCGGCGAGGTTTTCGAGGTTGCCCGCGTAGGTCAGCTTGTCGAGATTGACGACCAGACAGTCCGGCTGCTCGGCCAGGACCATCCTAACGAAGTTGCTGCCGATGAATCCCGCACCGCCTGTAACCAGAATGTTTCTCATCGATCTGCCTCAGAAAACGTTCAAGGGGCCCCTGCCAGGGCTCCAGGGGAGTAGTCAACAATGCCTGGATCTTACCACAATCGAGGCGGCTATTCAAAGGCCGGCGGGCCGGGGTCTCGTAGCTGGAACTGGGGCACGGCTCGACGTCCACGTCCAGTCCGAGCCGATCGACGACGAATTCAGCGATGCCGAATCGACTGACGTAGCCGGAATTGGCAAGATGGTAAACGCCTTCGGTCTTTTGCTCGATCAACTCGCAGATCGCTGCGGCCACGACGGTGGTCGCCGTCGGCGATCCGATCTGGTCGTCCACCACCCGGAGCGTATTGCCGACTTGGGCCAGCTCGATGAGCTTGGTCACGAAACTCGCGCCATGGACACCGTACGTCCACTCCAGACGCAGAACGCAATGGGCGCAGCCGCTCTCGGCCAGGAGCCGCTCACCAGCCAGCTTGCTCTTGCCATACTCATTGATCGGAGCCGGCTCGTCCGCTTCGGTGTACGGCCTGTCGAGCTTCCCATCGAACACGAAATCCGTGCTGATGTGAACAACGCGCTTACCATACTCGCGGGCCAACTCGCCCAGGCACCCTACCGCCGTAGCGTTGACCCTGTGGGCCTCGGACACATTGCTCTCAGCGCCGTCCACATCCGTATAGGCCGCGCAATTGACGATCACATCGCAAGCGGTCACCGCTTCACGGACCTGGTCGGGATCGGTGATGTCAAACTCGGGCAGATCGTATGCCTGCACGACATGCCCGGCCGCCGCACATGCTGTCGCGACGTCGACGCCGAGCATACCCCTGCCCCCGAAAATAGCAACGCTGTCTTTACTCATCCCCACCCGCCTTATCATAGAGGGCTGCGCCGTGCAGCGGCCGGAACGTCGGACATTTCCTCGCCCGGCCCAACCCGATGGCAACGCCGCCCATGTGAATCCCGATGCGTTCGCGGTACGCGACCGACGCGGTCATTTCGGCGGCTCCTTCCGGACCAGTTCGTTGGCTTTGCTCAGCGACCCGAACGTTCCCGCGTCCGTCCACCAGCCCTGCAAGACTTCCGACGTCATCTGCCCGCGCTCGACATACGCGTTGTTCACATCGGTGATCTCCAATTCGCCGCGACCCGAGGGTCTGAGTTGGCGAATGATGTCGAAGACGGTCGCATCGTAGAAATAGACACCGATGATGGCGAAGTTGGACTTGGGGTCCTTGGGCTTCTCTTCAATACCCACGACCCGGTCGCCCTGGATCTCGGCCACTCCGAACCGCTCGGGGTCGGAAACTTCCTTGAGCAACAGCCGCGAGCCCATGCCCTGGTCCATGAAGTGACGGGCGTGCTCGCAGAGGCTGTCCTCGAAGATGTTGTCGCCCAGAATGACCGCCAGCGGCTGACCGTTGGCGAAGTTCTCAGCCAGACCCAAGGCCTGGGCGATTCCGCCGGCCTCGTCCTGGACCTTGTAGGTGAACCGGCAGCCAAACTCGCGACCCGAACCAAGCAGCCCTACGACATCGCCCATATGCTCGACCCCGGTGACGATCAGGATCTCTTCGATCCCGACACCGGTGAGCTTCTCGATCGGATAGTAGATCATGGGTTTGCACCCGACCGGGAGCAGATGCTTGTTGGTCACCTTGGTCAGCGGCCGAAGTCGCGACCCGGTTCCGCCTGCCAGCACAATGCCTCGTAAATCCATAGCCAACTCCACAATGCCCTCAAACGGTCGAGCCGATTCCAGAACCCTAAGAACGTCCAGCCGGTTCACGCCCCTCCGGCACCGGGGCCAACCTCCCCAGCCAATCGCAAAGCCCGGCAGTGAAAGTATTTGACAGCATACAAAAAACTGCTATAGTGCCGCTCTTGAGAATCGCACGGGAGTGTAGCTCAGTCGGTAGAGCAACGGCCTTTTAAGCCGTAGGTCCTGGGTTCGAGTCCCAGCACTCTCATTTTCCCAACCGTCTGTTCTACCCCAACTGCGACCGCTCACGTACTCAGCTTGCCATTACTCTGATCCCCGCTAACCATGCTACGGGCACCGGGCGGGGAGCGACCGGCAACCCCTAGAATCATCGGCGGATTCGGCCAGGAACTTGAGTGCTCTTAATGCATTGATATACCGGCACTTACATCCCCATTGATCCCCCTCAAACGCCGGATACGCGGCGAACATCCTTCATCCCGTACCTGGACGCCCAAAACAAGGGTCCGGAAAACACGCAGCCAGGGAGACAACAAAGCAGTTTTGCATTGCCCCTACCCCCCACTTTGCTATAATTAACTAAGAGTCGGCAACTTAGGATACACAGGCTAACCTCATCCCATCATGTGACGAAATATGGGAAAGGTGGTCTCTACGCACCACGTTCCTTTGCCGAACGGCATCCGACAGTCAACCCCGCCCAAGCGGGGAACCTGACTTCGGACCGTCTGATGCACGAGTTCAGATTCAGTCCAGGGCTTCGGACAGGAGGGTATGACCATGAGAGGGTCGACGCAATCTCGTTCACTCGCCGCGTTTGTCTCCACACTGGCTCTGGTGCTTGGCATCGCCTGGCTACCTTCGGCCGCAACAGCGCAGGACTGCAACTGGCAAAGAGGTCAACTTCACAAGATGCACTGGCCCCAATTGCCCGATCTGACCGGCCTCGGAGGCGGCGCGAGCCTGTCCGGGGCGGCCCTGGCGGACGATTTCCTCTGCACCGCCACCGGCCCCGTTCGCAACATCCATCTCTGGGCCTCATTCGTCAACGATCTGCCCCCCAAGACAGGTCCAGGGCAGATGACGCTGGAACTCAGCATCTACGCGGACATCCCGGCCAGCGGCCTGCAGTGGAGCCAGCCGGGGCAATTGCTCTGGCGACAAACGTTCGCCCCTGGTCAGTACACCGTCGATGAAGTTCATGACGGCCCCGAAAACTGGTACGACCCGGTCACCGAGCTCTTCCTCGTCGACAACCACCGCAAGTCGTATCTCTACAACTTCTGCGTCGAGAACGATCCGTTCATCCAGCAGGAGCGTAATGTCTATTGGCTGGGCGTCAGGGTCCCGAATCCAAGTGTCAATTATGAGATCGGTTGGAAGATGACCTCACGTCCGTGGCGATGGAACGACCGCGCGGTCTACCTGCCGCACGGCTCCTTTAGTTGGCTGCCCATGGACTACCCGCTCGGTCACCGATACACCGACGAACCGCTGGGGCTGGCCTTCGTGATCACGAGTGGGGACGACACGACCGCCCAACACGAACTCGGCGACGCACCCGACAGTTCGAACAGCATTCCGGGCGTCAAGATGCTCGCCTATCCCAACGGAATCGGTAGCCGCTTCCCCACCGTCTACCAGGCCGGTTCGCCCCCGCATGGCCCCATGCATCAGCGCCCCCGCGACGCCTTCTACCTGGGGACATGGGTCAGCTTGGAAAGCGAAGCCGATCTTGGGCCGGACGACGATACCGTCAACAACCTCGACCCGCGCATTGACGCCGCCAATCAGGACGCAGCCGATGATGGACTGACACTGCCCGTCGTGATGCCCCAGTGCCAGGCAACGACGCTGGACTATACGGTCACCATGACGAGCCCACTGGTCAAGCAGGTCTACGTCAACGTCTGGTGCGACTGGAATCGCGACGGCGACTGGGACGACACCATCACGTGCCTCGACGGAACGATCGTGCCCGAGTGGGCCGTGCGGGACGAACTGCCCTTCATCCCAGGTCCAGGAACGTACACGTTCACAACCCGGCCGTTCACTTGCTGGCATCCCGAAACGAGTGACAGCATAGATCCCATGTGGGTCCGCATCACCGTTTCCGAACAGAGCTGGGCTGCCGCCGTTGGGATCGGTTCACCGGCCGGCGCCGGACCCCAGAACGGGTACCAGTACGGCGAGACCGAAGACTACTATCTACATCCTCGAACCGAACCGGTCCCCACACGGTACGATTGGGGCGATGCTCCCGTCAGCCTCGGGATGCTCGGCTATCCGACGGTCGCCGCCAATAACGGGGCGCGTCACATCATCGCCGGCCCCTGGCTGGGAGCGGGCGATAGCGCACCGGACGCCGAAGTGGACGGTCAGCCGAACCTCACCGCCACGGGTGACGATCTTACTGACAACGATGACGAAGACGGCGTCTCGATCCCGCCGCTGGTCCAGGGCGAACTGGCCTCGGTCACCCTCAGCGTCCAGGGAGGCGGCGGAGTCGTCCAGAGTTGGATCGATTTCGACGCCAGTCAGAGTTGGGACCCGGGCGAGCAGGTCTTCAACGGCTTCCTGCCCGATGGGGTTCATATCATCTCTTTCAACGTTCCCTACACCGCTACTCCGGGGCAGAGCTTCGCCCGGTTCCGCATCAGTCGACGGGGAGACCTCGAACCCCACGGCCCGGCTCCTGACGGCGAGGTTGAGGACCACGAAGTTGAGATCCGTCTGAAGCCTACCGATCTGAAATGGTGTCAGTGGCCCGACTGCACGCCGCGTGGTATCGACATTCGACTCGACGCACCTCCGGAGAAGCCGCGGACACTGGCGGATGATTTCGAATGCCGCAGCACCGATCGCCTGACGCATATCCGCCTATGGGGCTCCTGGAAGAACGATCGGAAGGGCCTGATCGAGAAGATCCGCGTCCGCATCCACGACGACGATCCGGTGGGCTTGGAAGGAGCGGACAAGAAGAACCGATTCTCCAAGCCGCGGCCGGAAATCCTCTGGGAACGCGAGTTTGCTGTCGGTCAGTATGAAGAGAGCCTCTACCACACACTCGAGATCGGGGGCGAGTGGTGGTGGGACCCGGCCGCGGGCGAACTCATCCCCGTCGGCGACACCCAGGTCTGGCAGATCGATCTCTATGTCCCATCTGAAGACGCCTTCCTACAGCAGGGTTCGCTCCAGAATCCGCGTATCTATTGGCTGGCGGTGGAAGCCGAAACCACCGACGGGCAGTTCGGCTGGAAGACACGTCACTGGCCGGAGCACTTCATGGACGACGCCGTGTGGGACCTGGGCAACAAGGTGCCCAGGCCCTGGCAAGAGCTGCGCTATCCTGAAGGCCACCCGTGCTACGACCACGAGATCAACTCGATCGACCTGGCCTTCTGCCTGCGCTATAGCCCGGGCGGCTCGGGCCATGTGACTTCGCATCCGACAGCCATCACGCAATGCCCTGTCGTGGAGACCCAATGCCCGGCGACCCTGACCGAATGCCCGACGACTGAGACTATGTGTCCGACCGTTGAAACGGCCTGTCCGGCCGCCGTGACCCGGTGCCCGCCTTTCGAGACGAGATGTCCCACCCAGGCGACCGCCTGCCCGGTTAGCTCTACGCAGTGTCCCACCGTCTCTACGCAATGCCCAACGACGATGACGCAATGTCCGGTCGCCGAGACGCAGTGCCCCGTCGCCGAGACCAAATGCCCGTCGGCAGTCACTCAGTGTCCGCCGGTTCTGACGCAATGTCCTCTGACCCCGACGAGTTGTCAGGCCGTTCAGACGAGTTGCCCGCCCGTCGAGACGAGGTGCCCGGCCGCTGAGACCAAGTGCCCGGCCATGCTGACCGAATGCCCGACCTACGAGACCCGCTGTCCGCCCGTCGCAACGCGGTGCCCGGTGGCGGAGACCCAATGCCCGGCGGTCGAGACCCAGTGTCCGCCGACGCAGACCACCTGCCAGGCGCAGGAGACCTCTTGCCCGGTCGTCGAGACGAAGTGCCCGACCACCACGACACAATGCCCCATCGTGATGACGCGCTGCCCGGCGGTGGAGACGCGTTGTCCCGTGGTCGAGACGCGCTGTCCCGTCAGTGAGACCAGGTGCCCGGCCGTCAAGACGAGTTGCCCGGTGGTTCTGACACAGTGCCCAACGGCAGTGACACGCTGCCCGTCGTCCTCGTGCCAAATCCTCCTGAGCGAGGCGACGACAGGTTCGACCGCGGCCTGTCCCACCGTAGAAGCCGAATGCCTCACGGTGGCTGACTACCTGGCCCTGGCTTCATCCACACGGTAATGGTACGCTTGGCGAAAAGCAATCGGACCTGACGAGCGGAGAGGCGCCGGGGACATCAGGCGCCAGTGGGCGCCGCTGCAGCAGGAGGTTCGCGCCCGTTTTCCTATTGCTCAGCGGCGACAACTCAAGGATAATCCACGCGTGGACGCTGTAGAACAGGAATCATCCGAGAAGGCAACACCCAAGCAGGCCGAATCGCTCACGCTGGGCTTCGGACCGGTCCTCGCTCTGCTGACATGCCTGGCGGGCGCATGGATCGCAGCCGGATCGACCGGCGCGCTGGCCCATCCCCTGCGGCGTGTCCTGACCGTGATCGCCCTGGGCGCAGCGCTGCTAGCTCCCGAGGTTGGCAGCCATCGGCTCTGGCTTCGCGTTTTGCTGACCCCGCTGATCGCCGTCCTCGCCGGCTGGATGGTGACGCTTCCCACCGCAGTTCCGAGCATCCTGGCGATCGCCCTGGTCCTGGCCTTCCTGGCGTTCGTGTCCCGGCGAGCCGACAGGCATGTCCTGGCCGCAGGCTCTGCCGCCATTACCGTGTTCGCCCTGTACGTCCTGGCCCGGACCTCCATCCCCTGGGTCTGGCTGCTCGCCGACGGCCTTGGACGAGCGCTTGGCGTCCTGCCCGCTCTCGTGACATCCCCGGCGCCTCATGTCGGCGCCACGTTCGGCGGCGTGGATTTCCTCATCGTGATGAGCCTGCTCTGGACCTTGTGTCTGCGTCAGACCGCCGCACCACGAATCGGTCGCGCTGTCCTGGGATTTGGGGCGATCCTAATCGGGCATATGATTTACCTGCTGGTTCAGTCCTGGATACCAGCCCTGCTGGAATCCATCCCGGCCCCGGAGGCTCAGCATGGCTTCTCCCTGGCGGGGCTGCTCCACAAGGCGCTTCCCTGGAATGCGCCGCTTCTGGCGGGCGCGATTCACCTCCTGGTCGCGGGCGGCATGTTGCGCTGGACCGACTGGAAGCCACCTGTCATCATTCGATCGAACGATCGACCGACTCCTGCGATATGGCTCAGGGCCGCACCGGTCGCGGCGATCCTGGCGATGAGCGTTTTTCTGCCCATAACGACACTGTTCCATCAGCATCCCCTCAGTCTCAAGGGCAAGAAAGTCGTCTTCTACGAGAAGGGCTTTCTGAATTGGCTCAGACCAACCCACGGCTCCTATGGACGGCTCTCAAGCGGCATGTACGGCATGCTCGAGCCCTTCCTCGAGAGCCTGGGGGCCGAGAGTCTGATCTCGGCCGACCTGTCCGAGGACGATCTGAGGGACGCCGACGCACTCGTACTGCTTTATCCCAATGAGCCCTGGGCCGAGGGGCAGTTGGAACGAATCCACGATTTCGCCCGGCGCGGCGGCTCGGTCCTCGTGATGGGCGAGCACACGACGGGCGATCCCAACGGCGCGAATCGATTCAACGACGTACTCGCGCCGACCGCCATGCGCATCCGCTTCGACTCTGCGACGTTCGCCATCGGGGGTTGGCTGCACTCCTACGAAAAGCTGAACCATCCCGCGACCACTGGGATCGGCGACGATCGCAACCAGTTCGGTGTGGTGATTGGCGCATCGGTCCAAACCAGTTGGCCCGCTCGCCCTCTGATCGTGGGCCGCTGGGGCTGGACCGATCCGGGCGACGAGGCCAGTACGCGCGCCCTGATGGGAAACGGTCGCTACGACACGGGCGAGCGACTGGGAGACGTTGTGCTGGCGGCCGAGCAGCCGATCGGCAAAGGCAAAACCATCGCCTTCGGGGACACGTCCAGCCTCCAAAACGCCATCAATGTCACCTCTCATGTTTTCACAGCGCGGCTGTTTGCCTATCTGGCCGGCCCGAAGGACGCGCATCCCTGGTGGCGCCAGTGCTTGGCGGCACTAATCGTCCTGTTCGTCGCCGCCCTGCTGTGCCGGCGTCCCTCCTGCTGGAGGACAACCCTGGTCATCCTGGCTCTGACGGGCTCACTGATGATCTGCCACAAGACCGCCGCTACGGCTGGGGGCATCGTTCCGGACGGGCGCGCCGCATCACCGAACAGCCTGGCGTATGTCGACGCTTCGCACTTGCCCGCCTACAGCGGCGAATCATGGCGACCCGACGGGATCGGAGGTCTGGCGCTGACCCTGATGCGCAACGGATACGTGACCCTGGCGCTGCCCGACCTGACACCGGAACATCTCGAACGGGCCGGACTGCTCATCTCCATCGCCCCGGCTCGTGCGTACACGCCGGATGAAATCGAAGCGATCGATCAATTCGTCACCGATGGGGGCAACCTCATCGTGACCACCGGATACGACGAGGCTCGCGCGAGTCTACCCCTCGTAGAACACTTCGGATTCGGATTCGGCAAGGACGCATCACAGGAACCAGCCCCGCTGGGACACTTCAAATCGCCCTACCTGGAATCGGAGGATGGGCGGGTCTATGTACGCTTCCACGCCGCCTGGCCCATCCGTTGCAGCGACCCGAACGCCCGTGTCATCGCCAATGGACTAGAGAACCAGCCCGTCATGATCGCCCGCCGTGTCGGGGCCGGTCAGGTCATCGTGGTAGGCGATACAGGCTTTGCCATGAACAAGAATCTCGAATACGAGAATGGTCAGCCCTTTGAGGGCCTGCGCGAGAATGCGGATTTCTGGCGCTGGCTGATCAGCACGCTGCGCGACGAGCCCATGTGGATTCCTCCGGCTCTACGCACCGAACCGGATCCGAACGACGCCGCCGTCGTGACGAGCGCGCCCGTTGAGGAGGTGACGCCATGAGACGGGTATGGATCGGGCTGGCGTTACTGAGCGCGTCCTGGCTGTTCGGGCTGGGCTACTACCACGATCCCAACTGGCCGGTCTGGATCATCCTCCTCTTGGCGGGAACGAGTTGCCTTCTCGGCACGCGCATCCAGGCCCCAACGGGAGCGGAATCGCTGATCGCCGCCGCGGCGATGCTCCCCGCGCTGGTATTGGCCCCCTGGCCCTATCGCGCCGCCCTGATCCTGATCGCGGCCGGTCTGTTGCTCCGAGCGGCGCCTATCCCACGACACTGGCCCAGCACGCTCAGCGGTGCCGCCCTTTCAGCCGGTTCGATCCTGATCGTTCAGGCGGCGGGAAGGCTCATCTATGAGACCATCACCTCGCGATCCCATGAATTGCCCGAACGACTGGCTCAACTGCTGCATCAGATTGTCCAACATCTGGGAATCGACGCGACGCTTGATGGCTCGTCGCTCGTTCTACACTCGATGCGCCGCGTTCACCCGCTCGGCGCCACCTGGGAACTGTTGGTCGACCCGGTTACGTTCGTCTTCCTGCTCGGCGGCTTCGTCGTGCTGGCTCTGCAGGCACCGGCGACCGGTCAGAAGACGCGGCGTCTGATCGCATCGCTCCTGACACTACTGGTCTGCATCACTCTCTGGCTCCCGGCCCGCGCCGGCCTGCAGATCGCGATTCTGCTCCACCGCGCGCTCTGGACCAAGTACGAAACGCCGCTGGTCCTGATGAACGCGATTTGGGATCCCTGGGTCCATCTGCTGCTCCTGGCCGGCCCCGTGCTCCTGGCAATGCGGTTCATCCAAAGACCGAACACGCCCGAAAGCGACCCTCCTCGGACACCAGTGCCCTCTCGACAACGTCGCATCGTCACGACCGGCCTGGCGCTGGCCGGCTCGTTTCTGCTGGCCCTGGGACTGCTCTGGGACCCGACCGGCCCCGAGAAGCCGGGGCGCGTCTGGATCGACGAGCACCGCTCGACGTGGGAGCGCACCGACCGGCCGTACGACCCCAACTGGTACGGCCAGGAATCGGGCTACAACTATGCCTGCATCTACGACTACTGCTCGCGATTCTACGAGATGGATCGCCTGCACGCCGTCATCGACGCGAACACGCTCTCGGACTGCGATGTCTTCGTTGTCAAGGTCCCAACCGCCCGGTACAGCAGCGAGGAAATCGACCATATCGAGCAGTTCGTCGCCGATGGGGGCGGCTTGCTGCTGATCGGCGAGCATACCAACGTATTCAACACCGGGACCTACCTCAACGACATCGCCGAGCGGTTTGGGTTTCGGTTCCGCTACGACTGCCTGTTCGATATCGACACCGTCTTCGAGCAACTCTATCGACGTCCTCTGGTTCCCCACCCGATCGTTCAGTATGTCCCCCCGTTGAACTTCGCCGTCTCATGTTCTATCACTCCGGAAGGCCGCGATGGGCGTGCCGCGATCCAGGCCCATGGCCTGCGAAGTCTCCCGTCGGATTATCACGCCAGCAACTACTATCCTCAGGTGACGGATCGAGCCGAGGCGCGTTACGGGGCCTTCATCGAACTCTGGACCACGCGGCACGGCGCAGGACGTGTCGCCGCGTTTGGGGACTCGACCATTTTCTCAAACTTCTCGACCTTCGAACCGGGCAAAGCCGAGCTGATGCTCGGCATGCTCCAGTGGCTCAACCACCGCAACTCGGCGTGGGACCCTCGTCCCCTGCTGGCGGCGCTGGGCGCTCTGCTTGTCATAGTCTCCGCAACCGCAACCCGGCGGTGGGCCGGCCGATGGTTCGTGCTGCTCGGCACCGCGGTGCTGGGGATCACCGGCGCCGGCGCGACCGCTCGGGGCCTTCACCGCGCCGCCATGCCCATCCCGCGGCCGGATCGATCCTTCACGCAGGTCGTCATCGATCGCACCCTCTGCGACACGCCTCTGTCCCGAAGTGGGTTCATCGCGGGCGAGACCAACGGATTCGGCATCTTCGAACGCTGGATCTTGCGACTGGGCTATTTCACTCAGAGGGCCCAGGGCAGCAGCGCCTTCAAGGGCGACGTGCTCGTGTTCCTGTACCCCACCGCAGAGGTCTCCGCCGAGTTCCGGGAGGCGGTGGCCGATTATGTCGCCCAGGGCGGCAAAGTCCTTGTTATCGACTCGCCCG
>JANQFY010000421.1 GCA_028277585.1 Sedimentisphaerales bacterium | reverse complement strand
TCGACGTCGGAATCGGCCGAGGCCCCTCCTCGCGCATACGAACCGAAGAGAATCACTCTTTCAGCCCCAAACTCCTCACCAATCCGCCGTCCAAACGCCTCGATCTGGCTCATCGCCACCATTCATCACTCGAGGTCATCGCCAGACAAGCCCCCTGTCTCGCTCTCATCCGGCACAAGAGGTCCAAGCACCTGAATCAGTGCGGGTATGTCCTTCTCGACAACATCCCAAACCCGGCGCGGCAAAATCCGAAAATACTCATGCACCAACCGATTCCGCATGCCGATGATCTCCGCCCAAGGCACCTGAGTGTGCTCATTCCGGTATTCGTCAGACACACGTCGCGCGGCCTCTCCGATAATCTGGATCTGACGCATGACCGCGTTCTGCACCAGTTCGTCGCGACTGAATCGCTCCCAATCCACTTCCTGCGCGAATTCCAGCACCTTTCTGGCCGCCAACAACATGTCTAGGAGGTAGGCGTCATCCCGCCACATAGACCGTCTCCGCAGTATTCAGGATGCGGCGTTTTCGCAGGTAGTTGTCACTCCGCTCAACCTCTTCGCGATCAACTAGGTCAACTTTGCGGCCCAGGATCGTCGAAAGCTCGCTCTCGATCGACACGATCTCCAGCAACCCCAGATCGACACCCCCTTCGAAATCAACCAGGACATCCACATCGCTGTCAGGGCCGAAGTCCTCCCTGAGCACAGAGCCAAACAACGACAGGCGTCGAATATGGTGCCGGCGACAAAACGCCTCAATCTCTCCTTGGGGAACCGTGATCTTCAGATTCATGGGACCTTACTCGCCATACATCCAGACCAATGCTGGTCGCAAGCCCGACTGCGACCTCGCCCCCAGTATACTCGCAATCGCCTGCCCAACGCAACATGGCCAACCCCGATCTCTCACGGCCCCGCCCAGTCACAGCGATACGAATCCGGCACCTCCTCCAGAGACGAATACACATCCTTCTCCGGAAACGCTGCCCGAGCCAACGGTTCGACCAGCTTCGTGTCTAAGGTCAACAAACCATCGGCTCTTGAAAGAGAAGCTACATATTCCATATCGTAGTAATCATTAGATATGTCTGCCTGCAAGGCGGCATCATCTGCATCCGCCCTCCTCGCAGCCCAGTCAACTGCCCATCCAAACCAAAGACGTATGAACTGCCAGATGTACCACTCCTCTGTCACGTCTGATGCCAAACTTTGCATCCAGTTCTGGAGTATATCATCCCTCTCCTCATCGGCTTGCTTCAAGTACTTCCCAAAACGTTCAACCTTATCCTCTTCCCGTATCTCTTCCTGGAAGGCCTTGCTCAGATCCTTCTCCCTGATTGCCTCAACGAACACCTGCCCGAGTCGGTTCACATAACTGATCAAAGGATCGAACTCCCTTCTACACTTCTCGTCCTCACGCCGTACAGAATCCTCGGTCAAGGCGAGTGTCGCCGCTCGGCTAGCATGCGTCGCTTCTTTGTCAACGATCTGAACTGCTGCACACCGGCTCTTCGTCTCCTCTTTGTACATCGACAAAGATGAACGTCCGAGGTATGCGCCAGCCTTCACAAGAGCCTCCACCCTATGCAACAATTTGATCGCGTTCTTCGCCGGTCTCTTGCCGGTGCAATCGTCACTTGTCACACACTCGATGGCAAGGATATGTGGCAATACAACTCGATATTTCCCCACAAACTCGACAAGGCGAGATTTCCCTATCCCTTGAAAGCAACACTTGTCCATCACTAGTACCTTCGCCATTCCCTCTTCCCTCCGATATGTAGCGAATCAGAGGCTTCGGACAACGACCTCTCGCATGAGGTGGGGGTTGCCCTCCTGGTTGGTGAAGAGCTTGAACTGGGCCATGGCCTGGTTGACGAACATGGTCACGCCGTCGACGGTTCTCGCGCCGGCGGCCTGGGCTTGCTCCAGCAGGAGGGTTTCGACCGGGTTGTAGACCGTGTCAAAGACCGTCATGCCCGGCTTGAGCGCGTCTTCCGGCACGGGCGAACGGTCCACGTTCGGGTGCATTCCGATGCTGGTGCAATTGACCACCAATTGGGCGTCGAGTTGGTCGAGCCCGTCCAATCCAGAGAAGGCGCAGTCGAAATCGTCGGCCAATTGCTCAGCTCGCTCGACCGTACGGTTGTAGATCGTCACCTCCGCGCCCGCGTCACAGAGCCCGGCGACGATCGCCCGCGCGACGCCTCCGGCCCCGACGACCGCAACGGTCAGGCCGTCGAGCGCATCGTCCTTGGCGCCCAGCCCCGCTCGTATCGCGTCCAGGGCGCCGGCGTAATCGGTATTGTACGCTGCGATGCTCCTGCCGGTCGGCATGATGAGTGTATTGGCCGCCCCGATCAGCTGCGCCAGAGGCTCGATGCATGCGCTCTTGCGGCGAACGTATTCAAGCGCGCTGTGCTTGTGAGGAATGGTGACGCTGAAACCACGGAAGTCCAGCCAGGGGCGGGCCAGCACATTGTCCAGAAAATCGTATAGCCGGCCCCGTCCGCCCTCGACCAGCAGCGGCAGATAGAGTTTGTTCATACGCTGCTCGGCGAAGCACGCGTTGTGAATCGCCGGGCTGGCCGAATGGGCTACCGGATCGGCGATAACGCCGAAGAGTTCGGTCTCGGCATCGATGGAATCGTAGCGGTAGAGCCCCCTGAACTGCTCCAGACTCACCTGCCCCGGAGCCGTGCCGCTGGCCTCATCGAGACTGGCGAAGGTGACCAGGCTCCCGACCTTCGGCGCCAGCACGCGACTGATCAGCCCCGGCTGACCCATGCAGAGCGCTATCACTGGCTTCTCGGCTCCGTGCATCAGATCGAAGGCGGCGAAGCAATCGTTGATGTGCTTGGCCGTGTAGACCAATTTCGGAACGGCCTGCGGGCAGGCCGCCAGGATCTCATCGTACAGGCGCTCGACACTCTCGAACGGACCGCGGAAATCGTGAGCCGAGAGGATCAACCGGCCCTCGGGATTCCGCGCCAGGCCCGCTTCAATCCGCGACCGCACCCCGGGATTCAGGAAGTTCGCATACTCCAGATCGACGAACTCGGCCCCGGTGTCCAGGGCAGCCAACAACACGTCGATCCGCAGAGTCTCGGGATAATCGATCGCCCCGCCCTCGCGCTTGTCCCGACAGGTCACGATTGCCGGCAGATCCGCCCGGTAAGAGAGTAGCGATCGGACCACTTCGACCGAGAGATCCTCCAGATAGTCCGTGCGAAACTCAAGCATTTGAGCCCCGCCCGCGATCGCCCTGGCGGCTTGTCGTCCGGCCTCCGATACGCTACGCGCTGATATGGGAACCGTTAGATACGTCATAATAGCTACGAGATATACCCATCCGTCACTCGGAAAGCAAGGAACAAGCCCCATTCCGGGAGATATCCGCAGGATTTTGGCCGCTCAGCCCACGGTGCATCTTGTCTTTGCCCGCCGAATCTGCTATGATATTGGTTTGCTACTTGGCAGACACCGTTCGTAGTGCCTCCACTGATGACCCAGTTGCAAGAGAGATAGAGTTACCGTATGCACGAAATGCAGGTTAAGGTCCCGGGCGACGCGCCGCGGGAATACACGATAACGATTGGGGCTGATTTGCTGTCGTCGCTCTGGCCGCGGATCAAAGCCTCGTTTGGAACCCATCGGGCTTTCGTCATTACCGATGAGCATGTCGCGGCGGCCGGCCATCTGGAGACACTCCTGGGCGGCAGAAACATACCGAGCTTTGTGATTCGCCCGGCCGGTGAGGTCTCCAAGAACATCAACACCACCGTCGCCATCATCGAAGCGATGGAGAAAGCCTACCTGGGACGTGACACCGTCGTCGTCGCCCTGGGCGGCGGCACGGTCGGCGACATGGCGGGCTTTGCCGCGGCGATCTTCAAACGCGGCGTCCCCGTCGTCCAGATCCCGACGACGACCCTGGCCCAGGCGGATTCGGCCGTTGGCGGCAAAACCGGCGTCGATTCGAGCGTCAGCAAGAACGCCTTCGGGGCTTTCTGGCACCCCGCCGCTGTCTACATCGATGTCTCGACCCTCCAGACGCTCGACGAGCGTCAATACCGGGCGGGTCTGGTCGAAGCCATCAAGCACGGTCTGATCGCCGATGCGGAGTACTTCGAACTCATCGAGAGCCAACTCGACGCCATCCTGACCCGTGAGCCGGACATCCTCCAGACCATGGCCCAGCACAATTGCCGGATCAAAGGCGACGTCGTCGAGGCCGACCCCCGCGAGCAGAATCAGCGGCGGATGCTCAACTACGGCCACACGATCGGACACGCCGTCGAATCGGCCAGCGATTACGAGATGCTCCACGGCGAGGCCATCGCCGTCGGGATCGTCGCGGCAGGGCTGATCGAGGCCGAGATGGGCCTGTCCGAACCCGGGCGACTGGATCGCATCCGCGGGATTCTGGAAAAACTGGGCGTTCCAGTCAATGTGCCGGACCAGATGGACGAAAACAAACTGATTGATATCCTCAAACACGACAAGAAGGCGGTTGATAGTTGGCCCAAGTTCGTGTTAATTGACCAGCTTGGGCGGATTCATCAGCAGGACGGTCGATACGCGGTGGACGTTGACCGCAAGATCGTGGAGAAGGTGTTGAAGCAATTGAGATAAGGTAAGTCAAGGGGAACGCATGTACCGAGAACAAATCAAAGTACTGGACTGCACCATCCGAGACGGCGGCCTGATCAACAACCACTACTTCACGGACGAGTTCGTCCGCGAGGCTTATAAGGCGTTGTCCAAGAGCGGCATCGACTATATGGAGTTCGGGTATCGCAATAGCAAGGAGCTCTTTCCGACCAAGGACTACGGCGCCTGGAAGTATTGCGACGACGAGAAGATCCGTGAGATCATCGACGGCATCGAGTCGAACCTGAAGATCAGCATCATGGTCGACGCGCACCGCGTCAAAGAGCAGACCTTCGCGCCGGCCCACGAGAGCCCGGTCGACCTGATCCGCGTGGCGACCTACGTCAAGGACATCGACAAGGCGATCGATCTGGCCAATCGCGTCAAGAACCTTGGCTACGAGGTCAGCGTCAACATCATGGCGATCTCGAAAGAAAACGAATTCGCCCTGGTCGAAGCGCTCGACCAGCTCGCTCAGACCAATGTCGATGTCGTCTGTGTCGTCGACAGCTTCGGCGCCCTCTATTGCGAACAGATCGAGTACCTCGTCAAGCTCTACAAGAACCATCTGCCGGGCAAAGAGATCGGCATTCACGCCCACAACAATCAGCAGCTGGCGTTCTCGAACACGATCGAGGGCATCATCCACAACGCCAACTACGTCGACGGTTCGCTGTTCGGCATCGGTCGCGGCCCGGGCAACTGCTGCCTCGAACTGCTGGTCGGCTTCCTCAAGAATCCGAAGTTCAACCTCAGCCCGATCCTCAAGTTCATCCAGGATCAGATGCTGCCCCTCCGCAAGGAGATCGAGTGGGGCTACATCCTGCCCTACATGGTCACCGGCATGCTCAACGAGCACCCGCGGGCGGCCATCGCGTACCGGCAGACCGACGACAAGGACAAGTACGCCGAGTTCTACGAGCAACTGCTCGAAGGCCTGGAATAGCCCACCGGCCCTGCGAAACACACCAAAACGCCCCTTCAACGGGGCGTTTTTTTCTTGCCTTGCGCCGACGCCCAAGTACAGTGGAGCGCGACAACCCTGTACTTTGGAGAATCAGCCATGATCGGCAAGGCCATACGACTCGAACGCATCATCGACCGCAACTCGCACCGGACCGTGATCGTCCCGATGGACCACGGCGTCACTGTCGGCCCCATCGCGGGCCTGGCCGACATGCGGACCACCGTCAGTAAGGTCGTCACCGGCGGCGCCAACGCGATCCTCATGCACAAGGGCATGGTCCGGGCGGGCCACCGCGGGACGGGTCGCGACGTCGGGCTGATCATTCACCTCTCGGCCGGCACCGCCATCAGTCCCGACCCGAACGCCAAGGAACTGGTCTGCACGGTCGAGGAAGCCGTCAAACTCGGGGCCGACGCCGTCTCGATCCACGTCAACATCGGCGCCGAGACCGACAACGAGATGTTTCGTCACTTCGGGCTGGTCAGCGAGCGGTGCCTCGAATGGCAGATGCCGCTGGTCGCCATGGTCTACACGCGGGGCCCGAAGATCGACGACGAGTACGCCCTCGAGAACGCCAAGCTGGCCGCCCGCGTCGGGGCCGAACTCGGCGCCGACATCGTCAAGGTCGTCTACACCGGCAGCGCCGAGAGCTTTGCCGAGGTCGTCCAGGGCTGTCCCGTCCCCGTCGTCATTGCCGGCGGCGCGAAGATGGACAGCGACGAGGACATCTTCCGCATGGCCGCCGGGGCACTCGAAGCCGGCGCCGCGGGCCTGTCGATCGGGCGCAACGCCTTCCAGCACGAGCATCCCGACAAGATGATCCAGGCCCTCAGCGCGATGGTCCACAACAACGCCACCGTCGCCGACGCCGCCGAGATCCTCAGGAGCTAGCCGCCACCGGTCCGCCAGCAGGGTCAATTGGGTTCGTTTGGCTTTGTTTTTCCACCCGATTCCCGTTTGCAAGCCAGAAACGCGGATAATTGGGTTCGTTTTGCGAAAAGACCTCAGGCTGTAGGCCAAAGGCCGTAGACCCGAGGAACCCCAACCTGTAAATCAAGTATCAAAGATCAAACGTCAGAACTGCGGAATCGCCACGAGCGGCGATGACCTCCTCAATTCTGCATTTTGCTGTTTGCCTTTCTCATTCCCTGCCGCCTCCGGTCTCCAGCCTACAACCTGCCTCTCTATAAGGGGGCCGAACTGCACGTTCTTTGCGAAGAAGACGCCCAACGCCCCGCCCCCAACCGCCGCAAATCCCGGCCGCCAAAGCAATAGAAATAATCTGCCCTGTCACTGGCTTCTGCATACAAACCATTGCACGTTCTTTGCGAAAAGTAGGCCGAGCGCCCCCGCTCGGCTATGTGACGAGACGATCAAGAGGTCGTGCGGGGACGCACGACCTACGCCAGGCAACGCTGCTCTTTGTCTGAGCAACGGACTTTTTGCTCTACCTAACGCCCGATCTTGCCGATATATGCAGATAGGAATAGGTGATTCTGTTGTCGCAGGCGAGAGGATTCAGTGGGCACTTCATCAACGGCCACGATCGTAGAAACGTACCTGAGCGACCTGAGTGAGATCTACCGGACCGGCGGTGGTGTAGGCGAAGAATCGTACTACGGGCCCCTGGACCGTTTCCTCAACGAAATCGGCAGGAAGCTCAAGCCACGCGTCCGTTGCGTAGGCCAGCTCAAGAATACCGGGGCCGGAGAACCTGACTTCGGGCTCTTCACCCGCGATCAGTTCCAGCGAGCCAAGGACGCCCGCCCCGTGGAGGGGCAGTTGCCCGAACGGGGTGTCATCGAATGCAAACCCTGGGACGACGACACGTTCGCTCGGACCACGAAAGCGCAGATTTCCAAGTACTGGAAGCGGTACGGCCTCGTCCTCGTCACGAACTACCGTGACTTCGCCCTGATCGGCCGTGATGATGCGGGCAAGCCTTGGCGCGTCGAATCGTTCCGCCTGGCGCCGAGCCAGAACGCTTTTGAAGGAATGCTTGCCCATCCCCGCAAGGCCGCCCAGGAACATGGCGAACGGCTCGTCGAGTTCCTGCAACGCGTCATGCTCCATTCGGCTCCCCTGACCGCCCCTGAGGATCTAGCCTGGTTCCTAGCTTCCTACGCCCGCGATGCGCGTTTTCGCGTCGAGGAAAAGGCGGACCTGCCCGCCCTGGAAGGTCTCAAGAAGGCGCTCGAGGACGCACTGGGCATGAAGTTTGAAGGGGACAAGGGCGAGCACTTCTTCCGCGCGACACTGGTGCAGACGCTGTTCTACGGGGTCTTCTCCTCGTGGGTCCTCTGGAGCCGCCAGCATTGGGGCCAGCCCGAGGCGAAGTTCCAGTGGCACGACACCGCCTGGACCTTGCACGTTCCGATGATCGCCAGCCTGTTCGAACAGATCGCGACCCCCAAGCGACTGAAGCCGCTCGGCATCGATGAGGTCCTCGACCGCGCGGGCGCAGTACTGAATCGGGTCGATCGCGCCGCCTTCTTCAGTAAGTTCGAGGACGAACACGCGGTTCAGTACTTCTACGAGCCCTTCCTCAAGGCCTACGATCCCGAACTCCGCAAGGACCTCGGCGTGTGGTATACGCCGCCCGAAATCGTGCAGTACCAGGTCGAGCGGGTGGACCGCGTCTTACGTGAGGAACTGGACATTCCCGACGGCCTGGCGGATGAGCAAGTCGTGATTCTCGATCCCTGCTGCGGCACGGGCGCCTACCTCGTCGAAACACTCAAGCGCATTCACAAGACACTTCAGGAAAAGGGACGCAGCGCCCTGACCGCCCAGAAACTTAAGAAGGCTGCCATCGAACGGGTCTTCGGCTTCGAGATTCTCCCCGCGCCCTTCGTGATCTCCCACCTGCAGATCGGCTTGATGCTGCGCCACCTCGATGCGCCGCTGGACCCCGAAGGTGACAAGCGAGCGGGTGTCTTCCTGACCAATGCCCTGACGGGTTGGGAACCATTGGCCGATCCGAAAACACTCCTGCCCTTCCCCGAACTCAAGAACGAGCGTGACAAGGCAAACAAGGTCAAGCAAGAGGCGCGCATCCTCGTGATCCTGGGCAATCCGCCTTACAACGGATTCGCCGGGACGGCCGTCGACGAAGAGCGCGATCTTGTTGCCGCCTACCGTACCACGAAACGTGCGCCAAAGCCCGAGGGGCAGGGCTTGAACGATTTGTATGTCCGCTTCTTCCGCATGGCCGAGCGGCGCATTGTCGAGAAGACCGGCAAGGGCGTGATCTGCTACATCTCGAACTATTCCTGGCTCGAAGGCCTGTCCTATACCGGGATGCGCGAACGCTACCTGGACGCGTTCGACCGTATCTGGATCGATTGCCTCAATGGTGACAAGTACAAGACCGGCAAGCTCACCCCCTGGGGCGAGCCCGATCCCAGCATCTTCTCCACTGAGCAGAACCGTGAAGGCATTCAGGTGGGCACGGCCATCACAACGCTGGTGCTCAGCCGCCCCAGAGCAGAAGAAGATGCAATCCACTGCGGCTCTGTGGATTTCCGAGACCTCTGGGGCAAAGGCAAACACGCCGAAATCCTTCGCAACGCGAGCGGCGAAGAGGAACCGCAATACGAGAAGCTCACCACAGAGGCATCTCTTGGATATCCTCTCTCTCCCATCCAGGTTGACCCAGAATATCTGACCTGGCCCTCTCTGCCGCGCCTATTCCCCGTTTCGTTCCAAGGCGTGAAGACGAGTCGCGATGGTTTTCTGGTGGACATTGACCGCGACGTCCTGGAAGGCAGAATCTCGGCTTACTTCAATCCGCAGATGCCCCATGAGCAGATTGCGAGTCAATGGACATCGGCTATGGAAAACACCCCGACCTTTCGCGCGAGAGAGACGCGAGACTATCTGCTTAAGCGAGGTCGGGACAAGGGAGCCATTGTGCCTTTTGCGTACCGCCCATTCGACGTGCGTTGGGTATACTGGGAACCTGATACGAGACTGCTGGATAGAAGCCGCAATGAGTATTTCCCGCACGTGTTCGACGGCAACCTCTGGCTTGCTGCAGCTCAACATCATCGTAGAGGGTTCGACCCTCCGGCGATGGTCCGTCACTTGGGGTGTCTCCACCTCGATGAGCGGAGCACGAGCCTCTTCCCCGTATTCCTAGCATCCCAAGGGCACGCTCGGAACCTGTTCTCTTCCCTCACCAACGAAGCACAGCCCAACATATCCGAACGTGCGGAAGACTTTGTTTTGAGTGTGCAATCAACGGTTGAGGATCTGTTTTTCCACTGCTCGACCGTGCTTTTCTCATCCGCTTACCGCAATCGAAACGCGTACCCCCTTCGTCAGGACTGGCCTCGTATACCGCTGCCCAAGGCCAAGGATGTCTTGCTGGCGTCGGCGGAACTGGGCCGACGCATTGCCGCCCTGCTTGACACGGAGACACCGGTTAACGTCGCTCCCTCCCTGAAGGAGGTCGCGGTGATCTCGAGGGTCGGTGGCGGCGGACTCGATCCCAACGCGGGGCATCTCGACATGACAGTGGGTTGGGGACATGCGGGCAAAGGGGGTGTCTGCATGCCGGGTGCGGGCAAGATCGAAGCGCGTGTCCAGGAAGACGACGACTTGCGTCAAGGCTTGGGCGAGGAGACATTGGACGTCTATCTGAACGCGCACGCCTACTGGGCGAATATCCCAAGGTCGGTGTGGGAATACCGAATCGGGGGCTACCAGGTCATCAAGAAGTGGCTCAGCTATCGCGAGAAGGCCCTGCTCGGGCGCGGCATGAAGATCGCCGAAGCGGAATACGTCACCGAGATGGCCCAGCGCATCGCGAGTCTGATCCTGATGCAGGACGAGCTGAACGCGAACTACGAGGCCGTCAAAGCCGACACCTATCCCTGGCCCAATGCCGAGCCGGGCCAATAGGCTTACCTGCGGTCAATCACACCACCGAGTCCTTCCTGGGACTCCGCACGTCGGCGGGTTTGATTTCCTGGTTGCAATTGGGTGGGGGTCTGACTAAGATTGCTGCTTCGTTGAAGAATGCTAACGAGCTATTTCGAGGCAGTTTATGTCGGATGAGATCGTACAGGCCGTGGAGGCTCTCAAACGCGGCACCGTTGAAGTCTATACCGAAGCCGAGCTGGGCGAGCGATTGGCGCGGGCCGCCCATGCCGGCCGACAGATGCGGATCAAGCTGGGTCTGGACCCGACCAGTCCCGACATCCACTTGGGCCATACCGTGGTGCTGCGCAAGATGCGTCAGTTCCAGGACATGGGCCACAAGGCGGTCCTGATCATTGGCGACTACACCGCCCGGGTCGGCGACCCGACGGGCCAGAACACGACGCGGCCCATGCTCTCGGGCGAGCAGATCGAGAAGAACGCCCAGACCTACTTCGACCAGGCCGGACACATCCTCGACACCTCCGAGGATAAGCTCGAGGTCCGCTACAACAGCGAATGGCTCTCCAAGCTGACCCTGATCGACCTGATCAAGCTGACCTCCAGCATGACGGTCGCCCAGATGCTGGAGCGTGACACGTTCGAGCTGCGCTACAAGGCGGGCGACCCGATCGGCATCCACGAGTTCCTGTATCCGCTGATGCAGGGCTACGACTCGGTCATGATCGAGAGCGACGTCGAGCTGGGCGGCACGGACCAGACGTTCAACAACCTCGTCGGGCGCGACCTGCAGCGTTTGAACGACCAACCGCCCCAGATCGTGATCACCATGCCCATCCTCGTCGGCCTAGACGGCGTCGAGAAGATGAGCAAGTCGAAGAACAACTACGTCGGCGTCACCGATCCGCCCAGCGACATGTTCGGCAAGGTCATGAGCATCTCCGACGAGATGATGGAGAACTACTACACGCTGCTGACCGACCTGCCGACCGAGGAGATCGCGACCCTGGTCGATCCAGCCCAGACCCACCCGAAAGAGGCCAAGGTCCGGCTCGGCAAGACCATCGTCGCGCAGTTCTATGGACCCGAACTGGCCGAAGTGGCGGCCGCGGAGTTTGAGAAGGTCTTCGCGAAGGGGCAGTTGCCCGACGACATGCCCGAAATCGCCCTGCCGGCCGAGTCGCTGTCCGTCAAGCAACTCCTGACGGCCTGCAAACTCGTCGAATCGGGAGGCGAGGCCAAGCGGCTGATCGCCCAGGGCGGGGTCAGCATCAACGGGCAGAAGGCGACCGATCCCAACACGGCCGTGACGCCCGAGGCCGGCATGATCGTCCAGGTGGGCAAGCGCCGCTTCGCCAAGCTGACCGTTTCCTAGTATCCCCTAGAAGCAGAAGGTAAAGGGAAGGTCTTAGCTGCGTAGGGTCTCCAGCGCCTCTTTGATGCGTTTCTTGTCGCCCCGCTCGAGGATCGAGGTCTTGACCTTGGCCTTGCTGAGCCGCTCCAGGATCCCGCTGATCTCCAGGGGCAATCCGCGCTCGTCCTGACCAAGCGTGCGGAGCAGCCATTTGCCCAGGTTGCGGACCTCCTCAGAAGGCAGAAGAATGGCCGCACTGGGCTCGCCCTGATGCTGTAACTCCAGTTTGACGCCACCGTTACCGAGGTCGAAAGCGATAAGGGAATATCCGTTGCCGAAAGTGAACGGAGCCAGCGAAGATGATCGGCGATCCACCGGCCCCGGATCGTCTTGTCCCATGTACACGTTGCGATCTCCTACGCGAAAACCTCTCTCGGTCCCTCCTCTACGCTCGGCTGCCCCCCTGGGCTGACGCACTTTAGCCCCATACCACCAGAGAAGACGTGACACAAATCGCGGTTATTGCAGGCAAAACGGTGGAAATATCTCGAAATCGCCCTTTACATCACGCGCCGCGCCCTGCTAAGATCTTTGTGTAAGGAGGATTAGGAATATGGAGCGATTTGTCATTATTCTGGCTGTTCTGGCTCTTCTCGCCGCCGGTTGTACGGCGCGTCCCGGCGCCGTTCGCCCGAAAGATGGGTCACTCGCCCCGGCCGGCAGCGAGCCCGGCTACACCCAGGGCTTCGTCGATGGCTATCTAAGCGCTTTTCCCGACAAGCCTTACAGACGAGAGAACTGGAGCGCGCATCCGACTTGCCGGACCAGCGCCTACGAGCACGGCTGGCAGGCCGGCCACCGTATCGGCAAGAAGGACGAACGACAGAGGCCCTAGCACTTCGAGACCCCCAATCACTCTCATCGGCCGATTCTATTCGCAGCGCAGCGCTTTCATGGGATGGGTGCGCGCCGCCCGACGGGCGGGGATATAGCTGGCCGCCATGGCGATGGCGGCCAGAACGAACGAGGCCAAGACCAGGGTCGACGGGTCAGTCGCGCTGACGCGGTAGAGGAAACTCGAAAGAAGGCGTGTCAGAGCCACGGCGCCCGCCAAGCCAAGGGCGACACCGAGCAGCACCAGTCGCAACCCTCGAAGCAGCACCATCCGCCGGACGTCCGCCCTACCTGCACCGAGGGCCATGCGAATCGCGATACCGCGCGTCTGTTGACTGGCGCTGTAGTGCAGCAAGCCGTAGATGCCGATTGTTGCCAGAACGAGGGCGATCCCCGCAAATAGGCCCAGCAGAATCATAACAAACCGTCGGGGCGCCAGCATTCCGGAGAGCCGGCC
>JANQFY010000391.1 GCA_028277585.1 Sedimentisphaerales bacterium | reverse complement strand
CGCCCAGGGCCGTCGCGACCATCGTCGTTCCCGTGAGGATACACTTCTGGGTCCGGGTCGGAAGCTCGATCCGTCGGGTTTGATTCAGAACAGCGATGAGCACGGCGAAGGCGAGTAAGAGCACGGTATTCATTTCTGTATCCTTTCATCCAAGCGTTTCGTTCGCCTGACCGGGCGGCTCTCAATGCGAGAGCCGCTTGTCGTCTGATAGTGTCCTGCCGCCCGCCTCTTGCGACGAAGATCCCGGAAAAAGTGCCGCGATGCCGGCGCTGAGCCATTGCATTGGGACGGCCGGTTTTCGTATCATGGAGACTGCGACGTGCGGCGACTGGCAGAGGAACGTTCCATAGGGCGCAGTGTGACGGAGGGCCGAGAGCATGATCAAGTTCGCTTGTTCGAAGTGCAGCAAGACGATCCGCGTCGACGAGAAATACGCGGGCAAGAAGGGCAAGTGTCCCAAGTGCGGCACGGCGGTCGTTGTCCCCGAGCGCTCGACGATCATCGAGTTCCACTGCGACGGCTGCGGCGCGAAGATCAAGGTTCCCGACCGCCATGCCGGTAAGAAGGGCAAGTGCCCCAAGTGTCAGGTCCCGATCGTGGTCCCCGAGTTGGCCGAAGCGCCCCCTGCGCCGGAGGCAGCTCCCGAACCTCCAGCGCCGCCCGCCGAGCCGGAGTTGCCCCCCGAACCCGAAGTGCCCGACGTTCCCGCTGAGCCGGAGATGCCGCCGGCGCCCGACGCGTTCGCCGAGCCGCTTGATGAAGAGGAACCCTACGAGGAGCCCGCGCCCGAGCCGCGTGCGGCCGCCGGTCTGGATCGACGCCTTCTGATCGCTATTGGCGGCGGCGCCGTCGTTGTGGTCGTCGTGATCATCGGCCTGGTCATCTTCCTGCGCTCCGGCCGCTCGGAGCCGCCGGCCCCACCGCGCCCCTCGCGCCGAACCGCTCAGACCGACGTGCGTCCCGAACCGGCGCCGGCTGAGGAACCCCGCGCCGAGGAATCGACCACCGAGTCTCCCGCCGCGCCACCGGCCCCCCTGGCGGATGGCGCCGTGATGCTGAAATTCGCCCCGAGCCCAGGCGATAAGCAATCCCGGCGCGTGACCACCGTTGTAAACGGGTCCGTACAGGAAGCTGAAAAGGAGCAGGAGTTCATCTATACGCAGTCCTTTGCTGTCGATCTGGAAGCGAGAGAGGCGCAGGCCGATGGGACTATCCCGATCAGGATCACGCTGGCGCAGATCCGAGTCAGGACGGAGATCGTCGGCATAGGAGAGCGTGAATACGATTCGACCGATCCCGAGAGCGCCGCTCATCCGATGGCGGGCGAGTTCGTGCCTTTCCTCGGAAAGCGTTTCACGATCCATGTCTCCAGCCGGGGTGAACTTGTTGACACGGGCCTGGACGAACTGTTCCTGGCCGCGGCGGTCGATGTCATGGAAGCTGAGGACGACATGATCCGCAAGCAACTCAAGGAACGTGCCGCCGAGGCGATCAAGCGGACGGATGAGCGTCACGGCTCGCGCCAGGAGCGGACCCGGGTGTTGAAGAAGCGACTGCAGGAATCGGCAAGTCTCAGTGGCGCGCAGATCCACAATCTGGTGGGCGATCTGGTTGCATTACTGCCGGCCGAACCCGTTCAAAGCGGTGCGATCTGGAACGGGCCGCTTGCCATCGAACTCAAGGCGTACGAGGGGATCCCCGGCGCCTATACGCTGAGAGATATCGGGCAGGATACCTGTACGATCGATGCTCAAGCCCAGCGCCGCGCCGAGGACGAGCCCTTTGTGTACCAGTCTGGTGACACGACCGTCAGCAACAAATACGCCGGTACTGTGCAGGGGCAAATCATCTTGGATCGCGAGACCGGCTGGCTCCTGCGCAGGGAGCAGACGAGCAGCATGGCCGGCAAGGTCTTGCGAGTCTCCAGTGGACCCCAGGCCGGACCATCGACCTATGACGCCACCATGGAGATCAGCACGACGGTGGCGCCGGTCGAATGAGCCGAGGGTCTGCGGTCCCCTTTTTCGCCGCGAAGAAGGGACCGCAGGCCTTTGATTTGCGCGCTACTTGATTTCCAGGGTCCAGCCGAAGAGTTGGCCCCAGGCGAGGGCTGTTTGGTCCTGGATCGTGAGTGTCCAGGCGCCTTGAGCGGGTTCGCCGTTGAAGGTGCTGAGCGGTTCCAGGGGGCGGAACGATCCGGTGAAGGGCTCGTAGGCTTCTTCCAGTCCGAAGGGCGCCTCGTCGTCGAAGGCGGTCCCGTAGAAGCCATACCCATAGCCGGACGCGTACCCGGCCGTGTCGTCGATCAGCCGCACCGAAGTCCCGCTCGGCGAGGTCAGCGTAATGACGAGGTCCGAGACCGACAGATGGCCCAGCTCGATCTTGACGTTTACGTCGCTGACGACTCCCTCATCCTCGACGAGCAGCTCTGACGAGGCGGTCTCGAAATCGCTGATGTGCACCGGAACGTCTGCGGACGAATACAAACGATAGTCGGACGCGATCTCGACGGCCCGACAGGCGTTCTCGAGGTTCTCTTGCTCGCCGGCGGTCCAACCCAGATTCACCGCCGCCTGCTTCAGCGCGAAGTAGAGATCCCCATAGTCAGGCGCTTGCACCAGCAATCCATCCTGAACTTCGTAGTACAGGTCCGCAACCCTCTCAATGCCCATGCCCTCCACGGCGTACCCGTTGAAGGTATCCCCATCGGTCATCAGGTAGCACAGTTTGTTCCCGACGCCGCAGTTGGTGTGGACGCCCCCGTAATCCTTCTCTTCGATCGGATTGGCCGAGACGGGGTACCAATGCTCGCTCGTCATCTTGTCGGGACACTGATCGCGCGTCGGGTCCTTCATGCTCCGGACCCCGCCGACGAACATGTCTTCGCCGATCAGCCATCTGACCTCTTCGGAGTCGTTGCCCGATTCGTTGGTCAGATCGATGAACTCGCCCCAGACGTCGGAGAACGATTCGTTGATGGCGCCCGACTCGTTGAGGTAGATCAGTGCCGACATGTGCTGCGTAATGCCATGCGTGTACTCGTGGGCGACGACGTCGTCGAAGACGCAGCCCGGCCCGAACGCCAGATAGCGCCCCGACTGGCTCCAGAAGGCGCCGAAGTAGCTGCAGTCGGCCTGGCCCGAGGCGTCCGGGGAGTAGTTCGTCAGGCAGATGATCGGGAGGCCCTCGTTGTCCAGGCCGTCGCGATTGTGATAGCGGGAGAAGAAGTCGTACGCATCGCCCACGTACCGGTACGCCAGGTCGACGTCGGAGACGGCCTTGTATTCGGCGTCGCCTTCCTTGCGGACCAGGTTCGTGTAGTCCCAGTTCCGGTGGCAATAGAGGTCGTAGATCTTCCGGTCGATCAGGCCCGTCTGGAGGGGGTAGCGCAGCACGATCTGCTCGTTGGCGGCGTCGACCAGGATCATCTCCGCCGCCGTCTCGATGCGCCACACCAGGACGGGCGGCCCTACCTGGCCCACGATGGGCGGGCTGTAGACCATCAGTTCGGGGCTGCTCCAGCAGTCGGCGGTCGGGTCGGTCTGGCGTATCGTTTCGATCGCGTCCAGATCGGTGATGAGTGGAGCGTCGATGGCGTTGAAGATGTACGAGAGTTGCCCATCGTGGACGACGTCGCTGGAGAGGTATTCGATTTCCTTCTTCCGGTCGAGTTGAACCACAACGCTGGAGGCGAAGACGGGCAGACCGGCACAGGTCTGCTCGAAGCGTACGGTGCTGCGCCGTTGCCTGGATCTGACTCTCTTGGTCGCCAGGTCCAGGACACTGTTCCTCATCTTGAGATCGCGGTTCCGCAGAAGACGCCGCCGCGTGGTGCGGATATCGTCTTGGCTAAGAGCGGCCAGCGCGCCGTTGTGAACGACGAGCAGAATCAGCAGGGCGCCGAAGAGATGCTTCATGTATTGAGCCTTTCAACCAATAGTCGTTTCAGTATCCCCTCCTGAAACCACTTGAGCAGCCGCCGGCGGTTTCGAAAACGGGCTGCACGCGACCGTTTCCAACTCATCCGACCTCGGCTGGGCCAAACAGTTCCGTAGGGTGTGCACCGCACACCGGCTCCTTGCCAGACGAAGCGACCGTGTGCATTGCACACCCTACGAACCCGGACTGGGCTGAACAGGCGGGCAGTATGGGGCAGAACCGCCAGGGACAGCTAGGGTGTAAAAGGCTTGGGGTTGATAGCCTTTGGCTTGTTGGTGCAGGCTTTGGCTAGGAAGGGCAGGGCGAAACCCCCTTTGCGCGTTCTAAATGGGGGTTTGGTGTTGGGGGCGACCCAAAAAAGGGACCACAGCCTCCGGTCTGGACGGGCAGGGTGCCGCAAGGCTCGTGCCGTAAGAGGCTCGGCCTTGCAGCACCCTGGCGACCAACCGGGCTCGGTGCAGCGTCTATTGACTGACCGTCTTCCAGTGGGCGTCGGCCTTGATAACCTGAGCCTGCTCGTCGCCCTCGTTCCACTTGGCCAGGGCGTCGACCTTCTGGTTGCGCAGGAAGACCATGAGTCGTCCGTTGACGATCTTGAAGTTCAAGGGATCGATGGGGAACTTGTTCTGCACCGCCATACCGAAGGCACACCAGCCGCCATACGCGGGGACGTACTTCTCCGGGTTGCGGTCGAAGGTGCGCTTGGCGCCGGCCGATGCGAAATGGTAGTCCACGCCGTTGTGCGTCGACGTGTGTTCCGGCTTGCCGCGCCGCGCTTCGTTGGCGACGAAGTAGGTCACTGGGCAATACCCTTCCAGAGCGAGGCCGCTGCTGGGCAGGTTGTAACTGTGCAGGTAGGCCCGTGAGAAGGTCCGGATGGATTTCTGTTTCGCTCCTGCGCCCGGGACCAGGACGGAGCCGGTCACCAGACCTACGATTGCGACTGCGATGATGATGCTTCTGTTAAAACGCGTCATTTTGAATCTCCTAAGCTAAGGTTGGTACGTTGTGATGTTAATTCAGAATCAGTGTAAGCAGCGTTATTCCTGAACGCGATCGGGGTCCACAGCTCACTGCGCTTTGGCCAGTGCCTGCAGACGCCGGACAGCCGTGTCGGTGGTCCAGACTCCATTCGCGATGAAGCGGAAGTTGATGAAGGCCGCCTCGAACCCGTCATAATGCGGCAACTTGGCGGCCGCGGTGGCGTCGGCGACGACGATGACCTCAAAGCCTTGCTCGATCAGCTCGCGCATATGAGCTTCCGTGCACAGGTTCGCCGACATCCCGGCCAGGACGACCTGGTCGATGCCCTGCTTGCGCAACTGCAGGACCAAGTCATTACTCTCGGGGCCGTAGATTTTGTGCGGGCTGACCACCGTAGTGTTTGGGTGCTCGATGTACGGCTTGTAGCGCTCGAGCCAGTCGGCGCCGGAACCTTCGAACCCCGCGAGGTCGAGGGCGCCGGGGCGGTCAAACATGCCGATCTGGTGCATGAGCGACTCCAGCGCGCCTTCGAACTTCCACGTGTGGTCATGCTTGTAGTAGTAGTGCGGGCTGATGAAGACCGGGATGCCGCTGCCGTGCGCTGCGGCGAACAATTGATCGATGTGTTCGACGGTCTTGTTCTCGGTCACGTTTTCACCGACGACGCCCCACGCGACGCCCTTCGGGCTCAGAAAGTCGTTCTGGGGGTCCGTGACGACCAGTGCGACGCGCTCGGGATCGAGTGTGATTTCCGCCTTGGGCAGAGCTGCGTCCGGCTTGCCGCCCGGATGCGCCGAGTCGGAAGCGGGGGTTGGCTTGGCGGTGTCATGCGCTTGCGGCTGCGCTGTTGACGTGTCGGCGCCGCTGGATTTGCTGGGTTGGCGGTCGTTCATTTTCATATCTCCTTTTTTTCGGGGAGGCGAATCGAGTTGTCTCGCCGGGTCATGTAGTGATCTGCGCCGTGTCAACAACGGGGAAATCGATGTCGGTCGCGGCGACGTGATTGAAGTAGTTGGTGAAGACATTCAGGGCGACCACAGCGACGATCTCGGCGATCTGGGGATCGGCGTAGCCCGCGGCCCGCACCTCGTCGATATCCTCGTCGCTCACCTGGCCGCGCTTTTCAACAATGGCGCGGGCGAATTGCAGGGCAGCGCGGGTCGGGCCGTCCTGGGATTCACCGTGCAAATTGGCGGCCAGTTCGTCGGGACCAATACCGACGCCCGCGCCGATGGCGGAGTGGGCCGAAGCGCAGTAGTTGCACCCGTTAACCCCGGCAACCGCCAGTGCGATCTGTTCACGCAGCGGTCTGGTCAGCGCGCCGTCGAGCGCCTGGTTGAGGTTGAGGTAGCCTGTCAGCGCCGCAGGGGATTGGGCGAGCGTCTTCATGAAGTTGGGAACCATCCCCATCTTCCGCTGAACGCCCTCCAGCAACTGACGGGACTTGGCCGGTGCTTCGGTGACTTGTACCGGTTGTATTCGTTGCATCGGACTGCTCCTTTCCGTGTCGCTGCGTCGAGCCAGCCTGCCTGGCTCCTTCGACAGGCCTATATGCACATGCCGTGCCAGAGTGGTGTAGATTTCGTAACTTCATGTATGAGCGTGAGTTGTGGTTTGGATTGCGAATTCAGGGCATTCGCGATATTTCGCGATTTCGTGACATTTCGCTTGAACGCTCGCGAGATGTCGCGACAATGCCCACATGAGCGACAACATCGAGACGGCCTGTTCACCGGAAATGAAGACGCTATTGCTGGAGATCGCCGGAGAGCGATCGCTGGACCGTCTGCTGCGGATGATCGTCGCGCAGGTAGCGGCGATGTCCCACAGGGCGCTGTGTCGCATCTGGCTCATCGAAGACGGCGACATCTGCGACGTCTGCCACCTCCGCAAGGAATGCCCGGATCAGAGACGCTGTCTGCACCTCGTTGCCAGCGCGGGGCAGTCGATCGTTGATGCCTCAGCCAAGTGGGACGGCCTCGACG
>JANQFY010000324.1 GCA_028277585.1 Sedimentisphaerales bacterium | reverse complement strand
CACCGTATTCAGTACATGCAATTCCGAGGAGGGACTTGTTGTTCCTATACCGACATTGCCGTCGGATACCGCGATCCCGGCCGTTCGTAGCGCATAGGGTGTTGGCGTCAGTTCGTGACGGGGTGTGAGCATCGTGTAGGCGCCGGTTGAGGAGCCCGGTCGGACACCGATCTCGAGCCAGCGGGCGTCTCCGTCAAACACGCTGGCGCCGAAATCCAGTGTCACCGTGAAATGGCCGTCGTCGACATCCACGTCTCCCTGATAGACAGCGCTTCCCTTTTGCGTGCCGGCGGTCAGAGCGTCGTAGAGCTTGAACTCGAAATCGTACTGGGCGTCGGCGGGTGTGCCGCCGTCCATGAAGCGCCCCTGATAGGTGAAGGCCGTCCCCATGGTCGCGGCCAGCAGATGGGATTGCCCCACGATCAGCAGGATACCGATAGCGATTCCAAGACCAGTCGATGTTCTTTTCTTCATCATCCTTCCACCTTTTCGTATGCCAATCACATCATGTCGCCACATCGGCGCGCACCATCACCGCCCACGTTTGGGCAGCTCTGCTGGGCAACCTGAGATTCCTGAACTACAGTCATCGCTTCAGCGCGAAGACTTCAAGTTGTCCGCCAGAGGGCCTTACGTGTTTGGAGGGGACCGGTGTAGTCTAGAACTCCCCCACGCCGCGTCGTCACCTACGGTGAGGTCATGACGCGTATTTCATGTGCTATGGATACCCTCCCTCCATACTCCTGCGTTGACTCGCATTCCGAAGGGCATCAGCCCTTTGTGTCAAGTAGAGAGTCGTGTCAGCCGGGAAGGGGGGACACAGAAAGCTGAGGTTCTCTGAGACCTTCGTACAGGTGACTTTCGGAAAGACCCTTAGCCTAGCAAGAGAGCCCTCGGCGGATAGCCTGACTCCAGATCTACCATGATCACTGTCAGTCAGAAGCGGTTCTGTACGATAGATCGATAGTCTACTCTGCCCAGTTGCACTTCTTCCCCAAGGAGTTGCCCGAGTGGGTCGAACTCACATGACATTGGGACTTCCTGCTGCACACGAAGAAAGCCCTCCGGTCTGCCACAGCTTAGGCCAAACTCCTCTCGCGGTGTCGTCTTTTCCAGTGGCCCACCAGGCGGTTTCTGGCGATAAGAAAGACACACGCACATGTCTCTTCTGACGCGTTGCTACGACGTACCAGGCCGACTAGGAAGGGGCACAAAGTCTACCACAAGCGGCCCACATTTGGCGCCTCTTCTGAAGAACTCGACCGGTACGTTGGACCGTCTCGTCTCTGGCCTCTGTCTGTCGCAGAAACCACCATCCGCCGATTCGAGAAGTCGCCTGTGCCTGACTTCCTTTTGCCATGAGCCGCATCGACTTGTGGGTGTCCTCAGCGAGGTCTGGCCAACCCTGGATCGGCTCGGCCAAATCAGGTGGTCGTGCACCGTGTGCGCCAAGTCGTCTGGGGCGCTTCGCGTAAGTACTGCGCCAGAAGCGCGGTTGTAGTTCTTGGTTTACGGCATGCTAGACCGCTGTGGCGTTGCGAATCCCACCACGGATTCGAATCCCGCTCTCTCCGGTCTGCTGGCCCCAAGAAGAGGTTGCTGCCTCGCTTGGGGCCTTCTTCTTCGGGTCGCGAACGGCCGCCCCATGCTTCTTATGTCGTGTCCTTTGTGGTCTGGGCCGTCAAGTGGACAGGCTCTTGCACTATGTCAGCTCGCGAGAAAGATGGAAACCTCCGCAGTTTGTGGGCGTATAGGCCTTGACTGTGGTGGGTGGCGAAGCGCGGGGCGGCGCGGCCACGGGAGCAATGGCAAGGAGCCCATAATGGTTGAGGATCGATCACATGAGCACGAGGCGGGCCCTGATGCGACCGGCTTGAGTTTGTTGCAGAGCCTGAGGATGAGGCTTTGCATTCTCAGGGCCCATCGCGCGAGACTCTGGCGCGACGTGAGCGGCTTCGCCGGTTGGTATGAGGATGAAGTTGCGCCGGTGGCGGCCGATGAGAACGAGAGCGAGGTTGTCGTGGAACTGGCGCGCGGTGACGGCGGGCAGAGCGTCTATATCGGAGCGGGACGCTACGATCACGACCTTGGGCAATTCGCACTTCTCTGGGCTTTCCTTAGATCCCTCGGCATTGAGACGGTTCATCTGGACGCCCGTCTGGAGCGAAACCAGATCGAGGACGTCCTGGGATTGCTCTACGGAAACCGCGACGCCGTCAAGGAGCGGTCCACTCGCTCCGGTGTCGTAGCACGACTCCTCGACCCGCAAGGGCTGAGCGTTGCATGCACGCAGACGTCCCTGCAGGGCCATACGCTCAAGGTGCTCTATACCTATTGCACGCTTCGTTTCAGTCGGGTCGTGCACTGGTTTGAGGAACGGCACCGCCGCTTTCACGATCATCGTACGCTTTTCCACGCCGCTCCGCGATACGGGGCGTTGATCACTCTGGTCTTCAGCGGACCGCCGTTGGCTCTGGCGCTGTGGCATCGTGAGTGGGCGCTGGCGGCGGTTCTGGTATTGGCAGGGCTCGGCCTCTTCGGATTGATGTACGGCTTGTTCATGATTGTCGGCAGCGTCGAGTACGACAACGAGGAGAAGGCCTATAATCTGGGGCGGGCCTACGGCCGGCTGCGCCGGTACACGGAGATGATCCAGGCTGATATTCAGAAGGCCCGCGCGGTGCAGGAGGCGTTCATCCCGGCCCCCGAAACCATGCCTTTTCAGGACCGTCTGGACTGGGCGGCGAGTTTTGCCCCGGCGGTGGAGGTCGGGGGGGACTACTTCGACGTGGCGCAACTCGATGATGAGCGGGTCGCGATTCTCTTCAGTGACGTCAGCGGTCACGGGATGGGCGCGGCGTTCATTACCGCCATCATGAAGACGACGTTCCGGGCCTGGCTGGACAACGGCGGGACTCTCGAAGAACTGGCGAGTCAGATGAACGCCAATCTGTCTCGGCTCGTGCCGCTGGGGAGTTTTGCCGCGGCCTTCCTGGCGATCTACGACGTCGGTCGGCGTGAACTCGTGTATGCCAATTGCGGTCATCAGCCGGAGCCCTGGCGCGTCCTGGCCCGTGGGGATCGACCGATCCTCTCGCTGAGCGACGCGCGGAACATGGTGATGGGAATCGTTGATTCGCCCCAAATCGCGACATCGACGTGCACCTTGGAATTGGGCGATATGCTGCTGCTCGTCTCGGACGGCATCGTGGAGAATCCGGACGTCGATGGGGACATCTATGGCGCCGAGAAGTTCGAGGCGTTCGTACAGGGCCAACGTGAGCTGTCGACCTCGGCGCTTGTCGAGATCATCAGCGAGGAGGCGCGCGTCCGCTCGTCCGGAATGAAGCAGAGTGACGACCGTACGGTTCTGGCGTTTCGCATTGTCGCCTGAGGGCAAGCGCCCGGGAAGAAAATGGGGGCGCACTCGCTTTTGGCGGAACCGAACCCCGTATTCGGCGTAGGTTTAGTGGCAGGGGTGGCGTGTCACGGAAGCTGTGAGGCATTGTCCGATTCGCAATGAATGGCAGCGGGAGATTGCAGGTATGGACAACGATGGGACTGAGGCTCTTGTGAATTATCGGCGGCTGGAGCATGACGGTGTTGGCATCTACGTTCATCCTGACCTTCCGGACTGGTTCGTTCCCTCGCGGTCGGCCGATCGGCTGCTCCAGGCGATTCGCGCCAGTGGTTCTCTTGGCATCGTATTGAATGGTAGGGAGCGTTCAGGTCGGTTCGTTGCCGAGCAGTTTCTCGCCAGATTGTCGCGGGGCCGCCCAACGACATACGCCGGGCGCGCGGCACACTTCACACTCGAGCAATTGAAGGAATGCTGGTTCCATATCACCGATCGCTGCAATCTGAATTGCACCCATTGCATGTTCTCCTCGGGCCCGGGGCAGGATAGGCAGTTGTCCCCCGAGGAGCTGGGCCGAGCGATTCGTGAAGTCCAGGACCTGGGCTGCAAACTGTTCTATTTCACCGGGGGCGAACCGTCCATCTGGGATGGATTTACTGATACTTGCCATGACATTCTCAGCGACCCGGAAGCTCATGTCGTGATCCTCACCAACGGCGTGACGCTACAGTCCGGAGAGCACGACCTGCTGACGCTCGATCGCGAGCGGACGCATTTTCAGATCAGCCTGGACGGGGCGCAGGCGGCCCATGACGCCCTGCGCGGCGCCGGTTCCTTCCAACGCGTCGAACGCGCGGTTCGATTGCTTCGGCAGCGCGACTACCCCGTCTCGCTCGCGATGGCGATCAACGCAGACAATGTCAGCCAGATGCAGGACCTGGTGACGATCGCCGCGAGCTGGGATGTGAGAAATGTTCACTATCTCTGGTTCTTTCGCAAGGGCAAGGGCCAGGACCATGGCTTCGTTCCGGCTGAGACGATTTCGCGGCGTCTTCTCCAGGCCTATGGGCAAGCCAGTGAG
>JANQFY010000268.1 GCA_028277585.1 Sedimentisphaerales bacterium | reverse complement strand
CGTACATGAACTTGCCTGTCTTGCTGCCCTTGGTGCCCCGTACGTTGACGGTGTCCGGCTCGACCAAGCCGGTGATCTCGACAACCGCCCCATGACGCTGGCCCGCTGGCCCAACGAGAGGTTCGTCAAGATCACCGGCTTGGTCGAGCCGGACACCGTCAACGTACGGGGCACCAAGGGCAGCAAGACAGGCAAGTTCATGTACGACGGCGACCGCCCCAAACGCTGGGCCGAAGAGAACGACGCCTGGGTCCACGGCTACTGGTTCTGGGACTGGTCGGACCAGCGTCAGAAGATCGCGTCGATCGATACGGAGAAGCGCATCATCGCCGTCGAGCCGCCCTACCACAACTACGGCTACCGCGTCGGTCAGTGGTTCTACGGCATGAACCTCCTGGCCGAGTTGGACAGCCCCCAAGAGTGGTACCTCGATCGCGAGACCGGCATTCTCTATTTCTGGCCCCCCAAGCCGTTGGCTCAAGGCCGCGCCGTCGTCTCAATGTCGAAGGGACTGCTGAACTTCAGTCATGTCACGAACGTCGCCTTCGAGGGGCTGACCTTCGAAGCCTGTCGCGGCACGGCAATCGTGATGTCGGACTGCACCCAGGTGCGCATCGCTGGCTGTGTATTGCGCAATCTGGGTGACTCGGCGGTGCGTGTCGCCGGCGGAAAGAACAACGCCGTGGTCAGCTGTGACATTCACGGTACCGGCAAAGGTTGCATCAGCCTCCGCGGCGGGGACCGCGCGACGCTGACACCGGCCGGGCACGTCGCCGAAAACAACCACATCCATCACTATGGACGTTGGAGCCGCATGTACACACCCGCCGTTTCGCTCACCGGCGTGGGCAACCGCGCGGCGCACAACCTCATCCACGACGCGCCCCACATGGCGATCATGTTCAGCGGCAACGATCACACGATAGAATTCAACGAGATCCACCACGTGTGCCTCGAATCCAACGACGCCGGCGCGATCTATTCGGGCCGCGACTGGACCATGCGCGGCACGGTCGTCCGGCACAACTACCTCCACCACATCGTCGGCTTCCAGGGCAAGGGCTGTGTCGGCGTCTATCTCGACGACATGTTCTGCGGCACAGAGATCTATGGCAACCTCTTCTATCAGGTGACGCGGGCCGCCTTCATCGGCGGGGGTCGCGACTGCACCGTCGAGAACAACATCTTCGTCAACTGCCGGCCCGCCCTGCACATCGACGCCCGCGCGATGAACTGGGCCAGCTACCACGTGGACACCACGATGACCGACCGACTCAAAGCCATGCCGTACACCTCCGAACTCTGGCGCCAGCGCTATCCCCGGCTCGTGGGTATCCTGGGTGACGAACCGGCGGCGCCGAAGGGCAACCTCGTCGCGCGCAACATCTCTGTGGGCGGGCGCTGGAACGGCGTCCGCAAGGAGGCCAGGCCCTTCGTCACCTTCACAGACAACTGCATCGACCGCGAGGACATGTTTGAGGGAACGCCCCCGGAGACGTTCGAGCTGAGAGAGGGCGCCCGGAATCACGTGCCCGGTTTCAAGCCGATCCCCATCGAGAGGATCGGCCTGTACGAGGATAAGTATCGCTCGAATCTACCTCGGAACTGACGACTCCAGCGTATCGATAGAGTTCGGGAACTCGTCGGGTATCATCGTGGGCCGGTACATGCGGTGCGCCGGCTCCATGCGAATGTCACTGGTCAGGTCCCAGAGACTGGTGTCCATCTGGCGCATCGCCAGCACGGACGTGATCCACGAGTGAATCCAGCCGGTCATCGTACACCAGGCGCCCCAGCCCGCGTCGGCGTCGCTGCCCCAATGCTCCCAGCGCTGGAAATCGAACGCCCGGAACCAGGTCCCGTCCATCTCGGGATGGGCCGATGATCGCACTTGGATGCGACAGAGGAACTCAGCGAGCTTGTCCTCCGCGTCACGGTAGAGCGTCTCGCCCGTCGCGGCCGCGGCTTCGTGCAGCGCCAGGAAAGCGAAGTTCGTCGTGTAGAGCAGATCGCTCACGGGATCGCCATTTCGCTGGATCAGGGATGCTTCATTGCCCCCGTACGCCTCGTTGGAGGGCGGCGGCGGATAGATCCCCTTGCCGGGCCGGCCCAGTTGCTCGGCGATCGCGCCGCAGCGCTGCTGCAGGGCGATCAGGTCCGTCGCGACCCGTCTAAGCCAGCGCCGGTGCTCCGGCGTATCCTCCACGCGAACCAGCCAGGCCAATGGCAAGAGCATACGGGCCAGTTCCTGGGCCATGCCGTTCGTCCAGGTCCAGTTGTCGGGATAGCTCTCCATCGTCATACGAATGGCTTTCTCGGTGCGCGTGTAGAACAGCTCATCGCCCGTGTGCTGATACGCCCAGAGGAAGCAAGCCCAGAGATACGCCTCGAAATGCGGCACGAGCCGGACCGTCTTTGCTCTGAAATAAGGCTCCCAGCCATTCTTGGTGAGCGGTCCGACGTCGATGCGATCGGGCCGAAATCCCAGCACGCCTGTCGTGCGGATGTTCGCCAGCAGACACATGCCGACCGCCTCGTTCCAGCGGTCGCTCTGCGTCGCCGCGGCAGTCGCCAGGATACCCATTATCTGACGGGCGTTGTCGTCGCCGTAATTGGCTTTGAGCCAGGCGGGATGGTCGATCCCCCACGCGATCAGGCCGTACGCGCCATGGTTGGGATCGGCGCGAGGTCCCCGTCGCGCTTCGGAATCGAACAGGTAGAAGTCCAGGATATTTCGCGCCGCCTGGAGCTTGCGTTGGTCGCCTTCGACCTTGCCGATCAGCGCGAGCGTCATCGCCGCTTCGCACTGGTTGTCACCCCGCCGCACGGCGTTGCGCATCTGAGTGCCGTCCAGAGCGATGCCGGACATGTAGCCCTGGAGAATGCCAAACGAGCCGTCTCCGACTGGTTCGTCTGGCGCCGGAGGAAGCATCGGGCCGTCGGCTTTGGTCATCGCGCGTTTCACCGCCTGGTCCTGCTCGGCGGTTGGCATGACCTTCGATCGGTAGTACCATCGCCCGGCCCGCTCAATGGTCTGCTTCTCGATGTCTCTGGGCAAGACGTCGTCGCGACCGTAGCTCGGCCGCACTGTCGCCGTCCACCGCAGTTCCGGCATGGGGCCATCCCCACAGAGCCACCTGAGGATCCCGTTCCACATGGTCTGGATGGCGTCCGTGGGGCTGTAGCGACCGGTCACGAAGTGGCTGAGCTTGGTCGTCGCGACCAGAACGTCACCGGCTGGATGCTCGAAGAGCAGGGGAGACGTTTCATCGGGCAGACCATAGACAGCGCTGTCGAAACCCGCCACACGAGCCGCGACGACGTGCGACTCCGCCACGTCGACCGGCGTGACATGCTTACCGTTGATCGCCATGATGCGCAACGGCTTGAGGTTGGACCCGAAGAAATCCGAGGTCACCACCGCCCGCTCGATCTTGAACCGACGGGGCGCTGCCACCTCCAGGCCGGGCAGCCAGGCAGGATACTCGAGGTAGAGTCGAAGCTTCTTCTTCCGCGCCTGCTCGAACTGCGCGGTGGTGATGCGCGTCGTCGTCTCCGGATAACCATCCGCCAGAACGAGCAAGGGAGCCTTGTCGGGAACTTCATCCAATGCCCCGGCCAAAGTTTCAAACCGAACGCACTCGTAGCCGCTGTCCTTCAGAACCTGGTGTAGATCGTTCTCCGCAGAACAGCAAAGGTAGACCCGCAACGGTCGGGAAGACGCATCCCCGCTCCAGCACACACCGGAACCGACCAACAGAGACAAACAACAGATGATAGAAGATCGAACCATAGAAACCTCATACTATCCAAGGGAACGACTCACCGGATCACAGCCTCAATCATAACGCAGAAACGACGCTCTTGCACGGCCGGAGTGGATCGGATAGCGTGGTGACGCAACGACGGCTGTTTTGGGAGATGTGTCATGACGAGGAACACCAGCATCATCGCGACCACAGTTATCCTTCTCTTGGCGCGCCTGGCGAGCGGCGCCGAGATCACACAGGACGATTGGGGTGCCCCGAATGTGCGCGTCGAAGAAAGCGAGGGGCTGTGGCGGATCACGGGAGCGCAGAATCAAGTCACGTTGAACCCGACCGATCTTCATGTGACTGTTCAGGCGGCGGGCGAACGCTGGTCGCTGGCGCCGTCGGGATCCGGCGATCTCGTGGTGGAGGAAAAGGGGCAAACCTCCACACTTCGCCTGGTGGACGCAAACGACAAGACCATCTCGCCCTACCAGACCGGCTTCAAGACGGGATTGAAGATCGCGTTGCGCTCCTTCCGGCATGAAGGGGAACCGCTCGCGGCCTCGCTCGATCTATACATCTGTCTGGAAGGCAAGCAGGAAGAACTCGTCTGCGAAGTTGTCCCTCATGAGGATGGCGCCCGTGTCCTCGAATGCCTCTGGCCCGGAGCGCTGGCCGAGGATTGCCTCGACGCGACAATCGTCCCGTTCATGCAGGGCATGCTCCTGCCCAAGGATTGGCCCCAGAAGGTCTGGCTCTACGACACGATGAGTTACGGCCGCGGCCTGTATATGCCCTGGTGGGGACATCAGCAGGACACGTCGGCACTGCTGGTCCTGCTGGAGACGCCCAACGACGGGGGCTGTCGCTTCGCCCATCCCGAGGGCGGTCCGACCCGAATCCAGCCGCGCTGGGTCAACTCGCTCGGCAGGCTCCAGTATCCGCGCCGGGTCCGGTTCTGCTTCCTGGAGAACGCCAACTACGTGGACCTCGCCAAACGCTACCGCCAATATGTGAAGGAGACGGGGCACTTCGTTTCGCTACGGGAGAAGATCACCCGCAGCCCCCTCGTCGCGAAGCTCATCGGCTCTCCCGTCGTCCATACCAACATCCTGGCCCACATCCAACCCGAATCGCATTACTACCACAAGGACGATCCGGCCAAGAACCACCAGGTGACAACCTTCGACAAGCGGGCCGAGCAACTTCGCGGGCTGGCCGCGGCCGGCGTGGGCCGCGCGTACGTCCATCTCGACGGCTGGGGCTTCCGCGGCTATGACAATCTACATCCCGACGTCCTGCCCCCCTGCCCCGAAGCAGGCGGCTGGGACGGTATGAAACGGCTGGCCGAAACGTGCGATCAGTTGGGCTACGTCTTCGCGATCCACGATCAGTACCGCGATTACTACCTCGACGCTAAATCGTACGACCCGCGCCACGCGATCCGCGACAGCAAGGGGAACCGCCCCGAACACGGGATCTGGTACGGGGGCAAACAGACAATCCTCTGCCCGCGTCTGGCGCTGGGGCACGTCAAGAAGAACTACAGCGGCCTGCTGGCCCACGGCATCAAGGTCCGCGGCGCCTATCTGGACGTCTTCGCGGTTGTCCCGCCCGACGAATGCCACAATCCCGAGCACCCCGCGAGCCGCTCCG
>JANQFY010000238.1 GCA_028277585.1 Sedimentisphaerales bacterium | reverse complement strand
AACGGGTGATGCAATGAATCGAAACGCTTCTCGTCCTCGTTCCATTCGAACAGCGGGAAATCCACCACCCACACGAAGGCGAAGCTCTCCGGATCGTAGAGTTTCAGGTCCCGCGCGACGCGGCAACGCAACGGCGCCAGGGCCTTGTTGGCGGTAGACTCGGTGTCGGCGACGAACATGAGCACGTCCCCGTCCTTGGCGCCGAACCGCTCCATCAACTGTTGCTGTTGCTCCGGCGTGAAGAACTTGCCGATGCCGCCGATGAAGGTGGGCGTATCGCCCTCCATCTTGATCTTGAACCAGGCGAGCCCCTTGGCGCCATACTCGGCGACCAGCGCCGTGAGCGTCTTCTCGATATCGCTGCGCGAGTAGGCATCCCCGGCTGGGGCGCACAAGCCCTTGACGACGCCGCCATTCTCGATGCACGAGGTGAAGACTTTGAACGTGGTCTGGCTGGCAATGTCGGAGATATCCTGGAGCTTCATATCGAAGCGCAGGTCCGGCCGATCGGTCCCGTAGTCGTTCATCGCCTCGGAATAGGGCATCCGCTTGATGGGCAAAGCCACATCGACGCCCAGAACTTCCTTCCAGAGCTTGGCGACCAGCTTCGAATTGACATCGATGATGTCGTCTGTGTCGACGAAGCTCATCTCGATGTCGATCTGCGTGAACTCCGCCTGGCGGTCCGCCCGTGGGTCCTCGTCGCGGAAGCAGCGGACGATCTGGAAGTACTTCTCGATGCCGCTGACCATGAGAATCTGCTTGAACAACTGCGGCGACTGGGGCAGCGCGTAGAAGCAGTTGCGATTCAGCCGGCTCGGCACGAGGAAATCCCGGGCTCCTTCCGGCGTGCTCTTGGCCAGCATGGGGGTCTCGATCTCCCAGAAGCCCGCCCCGTCGAAATGCTGACGCACGAGACTGGTGACCCGGTGTCGCACCTGCAGCCGCTCCCGCATCTCCGGGCGGCGCAGGTCAATGTAGCGATGGACCAGACGCGTCTCTTCGTTGGTCTTCTCGGCGTTGTCCAGCTCGAAGGGGGGCGTCTTGGCCATATTGAGGACTTCGAACTGATCGACGACCACCTCGACCTGCCCCGTTGCCAGCTTGGGGTTCTCCAGCCCCTCGCCGCGCGGACGGACCTTGCCGGAGGCCGCCACGACCCATTCGCACCGGACGGTGCGGGCCAACTGATGCGCCTCGGCCTGGATCTCCGGATCGAAAACCAACTGCGTCAGACCCTGCCGGTCGCGCAGATCGAAGAAGACCAGGTTCCCATGATCGCGATACGACTGCACCCAACCGGCCAACACCACGGTCTTGCCGGCGTCCTCGATCCGCAACTCGCCACAGTTATGCGTTCTCTTCAGCATTCGGAAGTCTCTCGTTATTGGTTTATCGGAACCGTCCGCGAAAACACCCCGCAGACCAAGCGAATCCTAGAGCATACAGAATCACGCCCTATCGCGTCAACCGCGGCCTTTACGATACTGCATATTCGTCTTCCTGGGAAAGCCGACATTGCACGCGCACCGGCACAGGACAGAACGACTCCGGGAAGACTAACGGCTGGGGAAACCACTCTGGCGCCGGCGCCCCGGAAGGCCATAAAGCCGTCCCAGGAAAGTATTTACGCCAGAACACCAGACAAAACGGAGAGGGCGGGATTCGAACCCGCGGTAGGGACAAGCCCTACACAGCCTTTCCAAGGCTGCTCGATAAGCCACTCCGACACCTCTCCGGAGTTGGGGCGAGTATAGCAGCTCGGCCGCGATCGTGCAATCAGAAACCCACGCCGCCGCGGGCAGTTTCGTCGCTTGGCTCCGGGCCGTTGGCGAAAAAATGAACCGCGCCGACCGGCTCAGAGACTAATATGGCGACATGGCTGCGGATAGTGAACAACTCGTGGACGAGATTCTCGTCATGGATTGCCAGAGCGGCCGGTCCGAGGCGATGGATATGCTCGTGGCGCGCTGGCAGAAGCGGCTCTGGCGCTATGCGTGCCGCCTGACGGGCAATTCCGAGGCCGCCTGGGAGGTGACACAAGAAAGCTGGATAGGCATCATTCGGGGTCTGCGTCGCCTGAGCGACCCGGCCCGATTCCAGCCCTGGGCCTACCGCATCGTGACGAACAAAGCCCGCGATTGGATCGGACGCAACGTCAAGCGCAGAGAAATGCAATCCGAGCAGGTCCCGGCCGACTGCGCCCACGAAGACGGGCCCACCCACGAGACCTCGGCCGATCTCGAAGCGATCCTGGCCCGCCTGCCCGCGCGGAGCCGAACAGTGCTGACGCTGTACTACCTGGAGGAATTCCCGCTGGCGGAGATCGCCAAGATACTGCGTGTGCCCAAGGGGACCGTCAAATCGCGCTTGCACACGGCCCGAGCAGAGTTCAAGAAGCTCTGGAGCACCTCATCCGAAACACCGCGGGCCCACACACCCGCTGAATCGAAAGGAGAAACGAGATGACTGACGAACAGATCAAGAGAATACTCGACGACGAGGGATATCAAGACGACCGCGAAAACACCTTTCGCACGATGCTCGGCGACTTCTACAATCGCAAGATGCTCTTCACAGCCACCTTCATCTGGGTGTGGGGCATCGCCGTCATGGCCGGCGCGGCGTTTTGCGTCGTGCGGTTCTTCAACGCCGAGCAGACTATCGATCACGTCATGTACGCCGCTCTCTTTGTCTGCTGCATCCAATTCTTGGCGTTGACGAAAATCTTCGCCTGGCAACTGATCCACCGCAACGGCATCCTGCGCGAGATCAAGCGTCTGGAACTGCGTATCGCCGAGCTGAGTAAGAACCACAGCGTCTAGAATGGGAAACTACCCGAATTGCGATTCGATGGCGCTGAGCATGCGGCCCATGGTGTCGTTCAGGGGTGTGGGGATCCCGTGCTTGCGTCCCAGTCTCGAAACGGCGCCGCAGAAGATATCGACCTCGGTGGGCCGACCCGCCGCGACGTCCTGGAGCATCGAGGTCTGGCCTGTCGGATCGAGCCGGCTGAGAATCCCGTGCCAACCTGTCACGTCGTCCCGATCCAGCCGCACGCCTTCAGCCGACGCCAAGGGGAGCACCTCCTCCATTGCCTGGTTCATCAGGGAATGGGCCTCGTCGCTCTGCTGGAAGACGCCGTAGGGTGCCCGGAGAATCGCCGAGAGAGGGTTGATTCCCACATTGACCATGAACTTCCACCAGAGCTGGCGAATCATATCGGCCGGGACCTCGCACGTCACCCCGGCTCGCTCGAGAATGTCACGAGTCTGCGCCACGCGATCCGAAACCGTCTCGTTGTCGGCGCGTCCGAACACAAAGCGGCCCGGAGACAGGGCGCGGATCTCGCAACCGGCACGCGTGGCGTCGATCCCAACGACATATCCATAGAGCGTACGCTCCCAGCCGTAGGCCGCGGCAATCTGCTCTTCACTCTCGATGCCGTTGAGCATCGAAAGGATCGTGGTCTCCTCGCCCACCAGCGGCTTGATCTCAGCCAACGCCTGCGTCAAGTGCAGGGACTTGACCGTCAGAATCAGTAGATGGATGTCGAACGCAGGCTTCTCAAGGGGCAAGACCTCGACATCAAGCGGCGCGTCATTGACACGAAGCTGTTGCTCCTGCAGACGCCGGCGCCGCTCGGGTCCTGCGGCGAAGAAGACGTTGTTCTGTTGGCACGCAACGAGCTGCGCCGCCAGAGAAGCACCGACAGCTCCGGCACCAACGATGACCACGTTCCTGTCCACCACCGATGGGCTCCCCATCCCGCACCTCTAGCACCAATCCATGTCGTCGCGGGGGGCCAGGCGTCTCATGAAGAGGCTCTTGTCGGCCGCCTCGTCGTTGGTGATCCGCATGTTCTCCGAGTCCCAGAGCAAAGTCCGGCCCGGGTGTAACAGCGCGATGTCGCCCAGAACGATGATCTCCGACAGCGGCCCGGCGTACTCGAAGGGCGACATGATCTTGTCCTCGCCCTTGCAGGCGAGCGTCCAGTTGTCGAAATGCGTCCTGCCCTTGCAGCGGAACGCCACTTCCGGCGGCCGGGGCGTCTCTTTCATGGCGGTTTCGGGAATGATCCGCCCACCCTGACTGTGGCTGCCGGCCATAATCGAGGCGTTCTCGCCCACCATGACCGAACCACTGGTGATCTCGCGACGCCCTTCCTCCAGGTGCTTGGGACGCGGGAACTCGATGTCGGTGCCCAGATAGTACTTCATGGTAACCGGAGGCATCGCGCCCCGGGCGCCGAATTCGTAGGTGATGATGCCGGAGCGGGGCAAGGAACCGGGATAGGCCGGTGTGTTGACGTCCGCCCGGACGCTCAGCGGGATACGCAGATCCAGGGCGTAGTAGGCCGGGTCAAAGATGTGGGCCGCCATGTCGCCGACCGCGCCGCTGAAGTGGCTGTACCGAATCCACTCGCGATTCATATAGCTGGTGCTAAACGGAATCATCTCGGCCCGGTTCAGATACAGGTCCCAGTCGAGCGTCTCCGGCACGACGCTGCCCTTGACCACAGGCTTGTCGATCCAGTAATTCTTACGAGAATAGCAGTGGACTTCCTTGATCGGCCCGACGGAGCCCGCCTGCCCCCAGTCGCGGAGCATGGCCGAGCTGCGGCTCGAATGCCCTTGATGGCCCATCTGCGTGATCACCTTCGGCTGCTTTTTCGCCTCTTCCACCAGCAGGCGAACCTCGTTGACCGTGTGACAGAGCGGCTTCTGACAATACACGTGCTTGCCCCGCCGGATCGCGTACGTCGAGATCGTGTAGTGGTTGTGCTCGGGCGTCGCGATGCAGACCGCGTCGATGTCCTTGCCGATCTTGTCGAACATCACGCGGTAGTCCTTCCAGAGCTTGATCCCGTGCAGGGCGGTGCGCTTGGCGATCTGCTTGGCGTGCCAGGCCTCATCGACGTCGCACAGCGCGATCACGTTGTTGCTCCTGGTCAGATACTCGGCGTTGCTCGAGCCCTGCATGCCCACCCCGATGCAGGCGATGTTGAGCTTGCTGTTGGGCGAGGGCCCCGCCTTGAGAATGTTGAACGGCGCGGCGCCGACCGCGGAAGCTGCCAGAGTCGTCTTCAGGAAGTTGCGACGGTTCATCGAATTCATGATGCGTGCCTCCACCCTAACGGGATCTGAATGTGCCTGTGCTATCATCTTGGCGCGATGCCTAGGGAAATAAGGATACTACGGGCCAACAGTCGTTGCAACCCTGCTTCAAAGCGGATATAGAGGGTGCACCTGGGCCCGGCCGGCCGAATGCGGGGGAGTACTTCGTCTACCTCTCATCTGAAGACCTCCGGTTTTCGGGCCCTGGTGCATTGGAAACCGACGCAAGAACGATGAACGCGATCTTCAAAGATCTCAAAGAAGCCATCGCAGGCACGAGGCAGGATTTCACCTCGGGCAGCCTGCGACGCGCCATCTTCCTGCTGGCCGTTCCTATGGTCCTGGAGATGGCGATGGAATCGGTCTTTGCCGTCGTGGACATCTACTTCGTCTCGCGCCTGGGCGCCGACGCGGTTGCAGCCGTCGGGATCACCGAGTCGATGGTCACGATCATTTACGCCGTCGGGATGGGCTTCAGCCTGGCGACCACCGCAATGGTCTCACGGCGGATGGGCGAGAAGAAACCCCGCGAGGCGGCTGAAGCGGCCTTTCAATCGATCTTGACCGGCCTGCTGATGTCGCTGATAATCGCGATTCCGGGCGGGCTCTTCGCGTCCAAACTGCTCTTCTGGATGGGCGCCAGCGAAACCGTCTGCGCCTCGATGTCGGGCTACACCACCGTCATGCTGGCGGGCAACACCGTCATCATGTTGCTGTTCATCATCAACGCGGTCTTCCGCAGCGCGGGAGACGCGGCGATCTCAATGCGCGTGCTCTGGATCGCGAACATTCTGAACCTGATCCTCGACCCCGTCCTGATCTTCGGGCTCGGGCCCTTCCCGGAACTGGGCGTCACCGGCGCCGCGATCGCGACCAACATCGGTCGGGGGACGGCGGTGCTATACCAGTTCTACCTGCTCTTCTCCGGCTCGACCCGCATCAAGCTGACCCGACGGGATATCCGAGTTCACGTCCACACCATCGGCCAGCTCATCAAATTGGCGCTGGGCGGGATCAGTCAACACCTCATCGCGCACTCGAGCTGGATCGGATTGATGCGGATCGTCGCGGTCTTCGGCAGCACGGCCGTCGCCGGCTACACCATCGCGATCCGCGTGGTGGTCTTTGCATTGCTGCCCTGCTGGGGTATTGCCAACGCCGCGGCTACACTGGTCGGCCAGAACCTCGGGGCCCAGAAGCCCGACCGAGCGGAAAAGTCCGTCTGGGTCACGGGCAAGGCCAACATGCTCATCATGGGGTTGATCAGCGTGGCGCTGATGGTGACGCCCCGAACGTTCATTCAGATGTTCATCGATGATCCCGAGGTCATCGTCAATGGCGCCGCGGCCCTGCGCATCATGGCTTACGGCTTCATCGCCTATGGGCTGGGCATGGTCATGGTCCAGGCCCTCAACGGCGCGGGCGACACCGCCACGCCGACCAAGATCAACCTGGTCTGCTTCTGGCTGCTCGAGATCCCCCTGGCGTATGTGCTGTCCATCACGCTGCAAATCGGCGCCGCCGGCACGTTCTACTCCATCATCATCGCCGAGACCGCCCTGACCCTCTGCGCCCTAACCGCCTTCCGACGCGGCACCTGGAAACAGAAGCAAGTCTAGAAGCCAGGACACAAACAGCGAGCAAGCCCTATCATATCCGACGATGCGCACGGAATCGGTCCCCATGAAATCGGTTCCGCTCTTAGTCACCCCGACCAAGGTGGCTTCGGTGCTGCTTGCATCGAGACTCAGCGCCTGAATCCTGAAATACAGAATCATATCCATATCGCCGTCGCAGTCTACGTCGCGGAGAGCCCATCTCGTCGGCGGCGCTTCCGCGAAGACGACGGTGGCCGGATCGACCTCGGAGGCAGCGAAATCAATCGTGCTGAGTATGGCTACAGGAACGACACCTCTGCTCTTCAGATTGATGGTGTTGAAGCAACTGCGCGGTCTGATGTCGATGTCGACCGGTTCGGTCGCCGGCGTTCTGGTGATACGCAGCTTGCCGTTGAGGTCACTGGTTGGGGTTTCCGCCTTTACGATATACGACGAGTGGTCCTCAAGGAGGTCCACGGACAAATAGGCGCCGGTTCGGACACTGATCTCGACCTGATGTCCGCTTGCATCAGTGAGAATCAACTTGGCGTTAGTGGTACCGGGGCGACTCGCATGGAAATCCGGGTTGACAGCGAAATCCACTTGGACGTCGAAATACCCTCGAAGAGCAGGTTCCTTGGTCCTGACGCCGCCGACTTGATTCAACCCCGGATTGCTTGGGGACGGGCCCTCCGGTACATCGATTTCCAAAACACCGCCTGTCTCTGCAACGCTCGTTTCAATGCTTCCATACGCTTGCCACAGGGAATCGATGATCCCGTCATCAAAGTCGTCAAGGAGACCGTCATTCGTGATCACATTGTCGAACTTCACGTTGAGCGCGGGATAATCGACTGGATCCTCACCGGGCGGCGGGGCGTCGTCCGTCCAGTTCCAGGCGTCAATGCTAATTGTCAGATCATCTCCAAAAGCACTTGTCCAACTGGCGTGCTCGACCCAGCCGCCATCCCAATAGTACGTGGCAATCCTCGCATCGCTTGCTGTCGCCGTGTGGCTCAGAAGCCGAAGTATCAACACAATCGCAACGACCAATGTCCTTCCGCTTTGGTTCAGTGTTGGAGTGACCCACAGCGATCTCACGGAAAACGTGTCATTTCTCATGGTCCTGTCCTTTCGATAGGTCTGCAGAAACGCGCTGCTATTCTTGAGGACGCCGATTATCTTCTCATAGGCAACCTCCTTTCCGCTCGCGCTCGTCCCGCGTCTGAAACGGACAAGACCCAGAGACTTGACCTGCCTCTACCGCAGCAGGAGGAATCAACAGCACTTGAGGGCAGAAGCGCGGCGCAGCGCTGATCCCGGAAGACCGTCGTTGTTCGCCTGCATGCGAGATAGCTGGAGGACGCGGGATGTGATGCAAATACTAACGAGAAACGAACATGACCCCACGCGCTCGCTCGAGGAAGCCTGGGTCGATGATCATGGTGTTAGAATGCGTGCCGTCCCGTAGATTTGTCAACAGAAAACTTGTCAAAGGCCGTCAAGCAGAGGGCGATGCGACTATCCCTCACAGCCCCCGCCTTCCCCACTCCGACCAAGATCAACCTGGTCTGCTTCTGGCTGTTCGAGATCCCCCTGGCGTATGTGCTGTCCATCACGCTGCGAATCGGCGCCGCCGGCACGTTCTACTCCATCATCATCGCCGAGACCGCCCTGGCCCTCTGCGCCATGCACGCCTTCCGCCGCGGCAAGTGGAAGCTGAGAAAGGTCTAGGAACACTCGAGAAGTGTGATTGAATAACAGCCATTCTGTCATCCTGAGGCAACGCCGAAGGATCTGGCCAACGCACGAGAGATTCGTCCCGGTCGCCGCCCAGATCCTTCACTACGTTCAGGATGACAGGAGCCGATGCACGGCATGACCGCAGTCACCCGCCTCGATCTGACAGCAAGCTAGTCCAATTCAGTGATGGTGATATTGCGGAACCGGTGCTTGCCCCCGCCGGGGACCTCGGCCTGCAGCGCGATGTAGCCCTTGGCCGGGCCGGCCAGCCCATCGGCGGTCCAGGCGGGTTGCTCGTTCATTTCCAGCGAAGCAGTCGTGCCCTTGACCGTCAGCTTGAAGCAGTTCCACTGGCCGACCTTCATGAGCCCCTCGGTGCGGGCCTCTTTGAGCGCGCCAACGTTGCCTTCCATCCCCTGCCGCAGATTGACCTGGTAGCGGGCAGGCCAGGGCCGACCTTCCGGCACGGAATCGTAACGGAAATAGACGCCGCTGTCCCACTTGTCGTCCCGCAGCGCTTTCCATTCGAACTCGAGGATGAAATCGCCATACTGCTTCTCGGTCTGGATCAGGCCGTTGCCTTCTTGGATAAGAATGGTCCCGTCGTCGACCGTCGCTTCGCACTTGAGGATCGTCCAGCCGTCGAGGGTCTTGCCGTCGAAGAGCGAAGTGCCTTTGCCGCCGTCAAGAACCGAGCACGATGTCAGAAAGACCGCCGCGACCACTATCAACAGACTGAAGAATACATTCGATGCTCTCATAGATACTCCCACTCACATGAACTCGGCCCTGCTATCCATTCCACGCGTCGGGGTCCCGACGCGAACCGGCCGCTATTTAACGACACCGCGGGCAAGAGTTCAAGGAAGAACGCATTGGCGAGGCAGCGGGAAGCGATGAAGGACTGTGCGGTACGCCTCATCCGGGGATCACTCCGCATCTCAATCGTCTATTTCGGATTGCGGATTGCCGATCGCGGATTCGCCCTTTGTGCCAATCCCAAATCCGAAATCCACAATCCGCAATGGTGCGGCATCATACGCGACGGCGGCGAAGTATCATTGCCGATGTGGTGAAGTGTTGCAGCAGAAACCACGCAAGGAGGTGCGACCAAACAAAAAGCCCCTACCAAGCGAGGGCAAAGCACGATTTCGTTCAGCCATTCAGTCCAGAATGCTTAGCCTTCTGCTTCGCAGGGGCAACATGGATCGTGGCTCTTTCCTTTTGTCTTAGGCATCCGTTGGAACGGCCGTAACTGCAATCGAATCGGCACGCCCGACTCGACCCCCTGGCTCAGTCCAAGTTCAACCTAACATAGCCGCATTGGCCATTGTTCAGAGCCACTTTATGTCCGTGCACTACCAGTATCGGCACTTGACTTCACGGAGCTTGATATTTTCTATGGACCTGATCGTCCGACAATGGGCAGGGTTTCAGCACAGGCGGGAAGCACAACCAGTGAATGGCTTCGCGGCTCGATCCAGAGCGCCGCGCCACGCAAGCGCCCAGGAATTTGACTCACCGACAGACTCGCCAGGACTCCCGGCTTAACCCCTATAAACGGGAATCGCGCCCGTGAGTTTTTTTCTGTGGCAGCGCCGTTTTTCCGAGAATCGCCGGGCTCAGTGGAACTTGATGAGGGCCCCGTGCTGACCAGCCGAAGCGTAACAGCCCAGGACCAGTTCGAGATTGTGCAGCGCGTCGGCGCCATCCATAGGCGCCTCGTCGATGATGGACGCCGCGTGGTCGCCAATGACGGCCTGGTAGATATTCTGAACGGAGTCAATCGTGATCGGCTCGGTCTCGGTGAAACGATCGATTTCCAGGCGAATACCGATCGGTTCGTCCGGATGGCCCGAGAGTTGAAACAGGGTCCCGTAGCCGCGGAGGGCGCCTCGATCCCCATAGACTTCGTATCCCAGGTTCGTCAGCGTGCCGCCCAGACCGCCTCGCGGCTGGTTGAAAGCGACCCGGGCCGTTCCCTGGACGCCGTTTCCCAGCGTGAACTGCACGACCGCGCCGTTCTCCACCGCCAGATCCAGCGTTCGAGGCGTGTAGACACACCCCAAGGACACCACCTCACTCTGAAGAAGAAACTCCGCCATGTACAGACAATGACTGGCGACGTCCCCGATGGGACCCCCGATCTCCCTGGGATCGGAGCAACGCCAGGTCGCCGCCTCATCGGGCGTCGCGCCATAGCAGAACTCCATGTGCAGGGAGATATCGTTGACGGCGCCGATCGCGTTCTGAGCGAGAAGCTCCTGGGCCCGGCGATTGTAGGCGTTCTCGGTCATCATGTGATCGACGGTGAGGCTGACGCCCCGCTGGCGGGCGAGCTCTTGCAGGCGAAGGGCGTCCTCGAGCGAGGTCGCGATTGGCTTCTCGATCAAGCAATGCTTGCCCGCCTGAATCGCCTTGACGCCCAGCGTTGCATGGCTCAGATTGTTCGTCGCGATGAAGACCGCCTCGACCTCGGGATCGCTCAGAAGCGCATCGACCGAATCGTACCACATCAGCCCCAGCCCGGCGACGGCGTTCCGGCGGGCCGCGTTGGCGTCGGTGGCGCCGATCAGCTCCGCTCGAGGATGCCCGTCGAATCGACTGCGATCGCATCCAAACCCCTCGTGGGCAATGCGGTGCTCGGCGATCCCTCCGAAACCAATGATCGCGTACCTGATCTTCCGCATGGGATCATCTCCTCTACTTGGCGTACGCCTTGATCACCTTAGCGAGCGCCGCCCCGATTTGCCGACAATCGTCTTCGGTGAACGTTGGATAGGCGAAGCACGTGAACGTATGGCTCTGGTGCCAAACCGCGTTGGGGACCTCGACCTTGCTGTAGTCCACGCTGGCCGGGTCGGCGTACTCGGCCGACGCAAACGGGAAACCGCTTTCGCCAAACGCGTTGCGCTCGGCGAACGCCTTCTCCGTATGGCACTGCGGCCAGAACACTTTCCAGCAGGGCGCGCCCTCGGCGCCCGCCGCGGCGACGAACTGGGCGATGTCGCAATCCATGTTCTCGATGTCCAGCGAGAACGCCATTACGAACCAGCCGTTCTGCCGCTCGTCGGTATCGATCGGCATGTATTTGACCTGGGGCAGGTCCTTGACCGCGTCCATGATGATATGCGCGTTGCGCCGCCGCGCGGGCATGTTCCACGTATCCATGCGTTCGAGCTCCGCCAGGCCGATCGCCGACTGCATCTCGGTCATGCGGTAGTTCCAGCCGACCACGTTGTGGATGTAAGGAAGCTTCTGCTCCATCTCCAGCAGATTCAGCCGCTCGCGCACGTCGTACCCATGATCGCGGAAACTGCGCGCCTTCCACGCGAGTTCCTCGTCGTCGGTGGTGACCATCCCCCCTTCGCCGCCGGTGGTGAAGGTCTTGTTCTGACAGAAACTGCACGCCGCGATATCGCTCAGCGTACCCGTCCGCTTACCCTTGTAAGAGCCGCCGAACGCCTCGGCATTGTCCTCGACAACGAAGAGCTTGTGCTTGCGAGCCAGCGCCAGGAGCGGGTCCATGTCACAGACATTGCCGTACAAATGCACGGGCATGATCGCTTTGGTCCGCTCGTTGATGAGCTTCTCAGCCGAGGCGACGCTGATGCAGTGGTCGTCCAGGTTCACATCGGCAAAGCGTGGCACGGCGCCCGCCTGCACGATCGAGAAGCTGCTCGCAATGAACGTGTAGCTGGGTACGATCACTTCATCGCCCGGGCCGATCCCCAATGCCGTCAGCGCCACGTGCAGGGCGGATGTCCCCGACGAGGTGCTGACGGCGAACTTGCTGCCTTGCCAAGCCGCGAACTTCTCCTCGAACGCCATCCCCTTGGGCCCCGTCCAGTAGTTGACCTTGCCCGAACGCAGGACGTCCTGAACCGCTTGTATTGCCTTCTCGTCGAACTGCGGCCAGCCGGTCAGTTCGTTCGTCACTGTCTTGCGCCCGCCGTTGATCGCCAGTAGCTCCGCCATCGCCTGCTCCTTCTCCTAGTCTCGTGCTTCGCGTTCGCGTTGTACTTCAGTCTCAATCGGCCAGGGGCAGTGTCACCACCTGACCTGTCTCGATCGATTTGTCGATCGCCAGACAAATCTCGTGCGACCGGTATGCCTCGTGGATATTGGCTGTCGTATCCTTGCCCTCCAGCAGCGCCGTCGCCAGATCGTCGACCATCCCCTGGAACGGGTGGTGCGCGACGTCGCCGCTGTCGAGATACGTCGTATTGAATGTCTGCCAACCCTCCTGGCCCGGGAACCAGTCCTTGGTGTAGAACTTCTCGTTGAACACCGACCCCTTGCTGCCGTGCAGAATGATGTTCATGACGTAGGGACATTCGTTCTCGAAGCTGCAGCCGGTCTTGCCGATCTTGCCGTTCTTGAACTTGACCACCGCCGCGTAGGTCGGCTCGAATCCGTAGTCTTTGCGATGTCCGTGAACGCCATAGGCGAAGACCTCGTCGACCTCCCCGCCGAAATGATAGAGCAGGTCCACCGCGTGACAGCCGGCCAGCAGACTCGCACTGGGCCCGCCCTCTTTCGTGTTGGCGCCCCAGCGCCAGCCGCTCCACCAGGGGCCGATCTCGTGGTAGTAATCGACCTCGACGTAGTAAGGATCGCCCAGCCCACCTTTGGCGATCATGTTCCGAATGGTCTGTACGTGGGGGTTCCAGCGCGAGACGAACCCGGCTTGGGATTTGACCTTGGCCTTGACGATCGCGTCCCGGACCGCTTTCAGCTCCGCCAGGTTCATGGCGATCGGCTTCTCGATGACCACGTGCTTGCCCGCCTCGGCGGCCGCGATCGCTTCCTCGGCGTGGAGCACGTTGGGCGAGCAGATGTCGATGATATCGACGTCGTCGCGCCGGACGAGTTCGTCGAACGTATCGAGGATGTCACAGTCCAGGCCGAGCGTGTCCTTGGCTGACTGGGCGGACGCCCGCCGGCGCGAGGCCAGCGCGACGACCTTCATGTTCGGGTTCCGCGTATAGGCCTTGATGTGTTCGCCCGCCACCCATCCGATGCCAAATACACCCACGCCGTACGTCTTCATTGCTGTGTCTCCCATTCTCTGAATCGTTTCGCCTGGATGTCACGTCACGCGCGGCCGCCCAGGAAACCTTCGTGAAAGAATACCGGTGCGTATCCTCGCTCCGTCACCCAACGAATCGCCGTCTCCAGACGCTCGAAATGGTCGGGCAAGTAGTGCGAATAGAAGGGCCAGAAATACTGCTCGTGCGTGAACAGGTCCATGATCTCGGCCTGCTGAGGATCGCGGGCCAGCGGCGCCAGGGTGGGTACCGTCTGCTCGACCGGCACACTGTTGCAAACGATGTCGATCTTCGAGAAGACGATCCCGCTCTCAAAATCCATCAACGCGTCGTGGCGCGACAGGTACTCCGACCGCGTGTCGTCCAGGAGGTAGTTGACGTCCCACTTGCCGTTCAGGACGCGGAAGTATCCACTAAGCACGCGCACGCCTCGTTCGTACAGCGGCTTGAGCGCTTCGGGTTGCACCATCCCCCAGTGAATGACGGTGGGCGGCGTGTAGGACTGCTCGCCCGCGAAGCGAACGATCTGCTCGGCGACCCGGTCCAGATCGGCGATCAACTGCGCGGCGGGCGCGTTCTGATAAGGTCTGTCCGGCTTGTTCGCATGCGCGTGAAAGGCCAGTCTGAGCCAGTCGGCGTTGTCCCGCCATTCGCTCTTATAGCGATCGGGAAACTGGGGCAACTCGAACCCGTCGGCGGTCGTGTAGTAGATGTTCAACACGAAGCGGGTCCCGTACTTGGTATGCAGATCGCGCAGGCCCTTGAGGTAGAAACAGTCGAACAGCGAACCGTACTTCTTCTGCGCGATGTCACGCAGGAAGAAACTGTTGTCGTCGATGGAGAAGCGATAGCGCGGTTGCGAGTATCGATCCCACACCACGCGTATTCGATGCGATTGGCGTCCTGCGGGTCCCTGCGAAGCCGCGACGATCTCCGTCTCCTTCGCACGCAGCGTCACGTCCGCGCTGAACGTCTCGCCGGCACGTTGCGCTGTTGCACTGTTGATAGTCACAGCGTCCGACCGAGGCGCAACGCCTGAGACACGGATCTTCAAACTCGTTTCCTTCTGAGTGCCGTGTCGATGGTTCAGAACGGCGCCGTGAAAGGGCTCTTGAATTCTCAGGGGCGACCCTGGTGTCTTGGCCGCCGCGGCGCCACACAGCGCTGCCCCGGCGGCGCCGGTTGTCGCCGCCTGCAAGAAGGTGCGTCTCGTTGTCACTGCCTCGTTCATGACCGTTCTCCCATTGCACGTGTCGGAGCAGCAAGGCGTGCGAGAAACCGCCCGGATTGAAAGGACTCTACCCGAGACGAACGATGGCCGCAACTGCTAATCGGAATCCCACGGCGCCCAGAACCGGGGGAGGAAGCGTCCCGTCCGCTTGCAGTATTCGGTGTACCGCTCGCCGAACGCCTGGACCATCAGCTTCTCTTCACTGCGAATGTTCCAGTGCCAGAACCCATGGACCAGCACCGCCCAGACAAGGTAGAGCCAGTTGTTGAACCAAACGGCCAGGCCGAGATTGAAGCAGGACAGCAGCGAGGCATAGACGGGATGGCGCACGTACTTGTACGCGCCAGTCGTCACCAGACCGAGCCCCCGCTCCCCGGGCGGCAGTGATCGGAGGCCCCAGACACCCAACCCGAACGCACCAGCGATACTCGCTACGAAGGCATACAGGCGAACCGACGCAATGCCGGTGATCGAGGGCAAGCCCACCACCGACTCCAGGCGCCATGCCAATGCCAGGAGACCATAGCTGATGAGCAGGCCGCGCGGCCCCGCTCCAAAGTGACGCTCATAGCGCGTCATGGACATGACGAATCGCTCCGAATCTTCGGCGTCGGATCGAATCAGTTCTTCAGATCAATGACCGGCGTATCGTCGAAGGCGTCGATGTTGTCGATCTCGATCACGTTATCCTTGACCGAGAGAATCTTGCACCGACTGATCGCGATCAGGTTGGGCCGCACGGGAGAATGAGTCGCAAAGACACCCCGCATCGGATTGGCCTTGTTGCCCTGAGGATGCACCTGCAAGACAGCCCGCTTTTCCGGCGTGTCGTTCAGATGGAACCAGTAGACCACCGTCACGTGCGAGAACTGATCCAGCCGCATCAAGCCTGGCTCGTACTGTTCCTTCAGGACAATGTACGTCTTGCCCTCCTCCTTCTGGACGGTCCCGATCGGATAGACGGTGAACGCCTCTTCCATCGCTGACTCCTGTCGTTCCTGTTCCAGATGCGCGCAGCCCGCGGCTGAAATCAGAATGCTAAGCACACACAACGCCCGCACGTTCATATTGCCTCCTTGTGCCCTGAACACATCTCTCTACTTCTCGAGCAGTTCGATCATGCCATCCCCGAACGCCAGCCCCATCTGGTAGATGATCTTCGCACTGCCCAGATAGTGGTAGCCGCGATCGGAGCCAACGTTGTAGAACGTCACCCAATTGGGCCCGCGCCAGACGTTGTTGCGCACCATCTGCTCGACTCCAGGCTCCCAGAAGTCGCGTGTCTTGACGAACTTCACGGTGCCGGAAAACTCGCCCAGCGCGGCGACCGCCTCCTGGGCCTTCTGGAAATCGCCCCGCTCCGATGCGCCCAATTCGCCGATCACCACGGGCAGGTTCGGCGCCTTCAAATCGCGACGCAGATCCTTAATCAACTGGGCCAATCGCGCAGTGTAGTTTGCGTACTTCTCGCTGCGCTGCTCGCCATCGACCATGTCGTTCCAGCCCTGGAACCACACCATCCCGGCCAGTTCGTAACCGCGGCTCTTATCGTACTTGGGGAAATGCGCAGGCAGGTCGGCCAGCACGTCGTTGACGTGCGCGATCGTGTCGCGATACGCCTTGCCGCAGCGGGCTTTCACGTCAGCCATCGTCGTTTCGGGCGATCGCTTCCGGGCGGCTTCGAGTTCCTTCTCCAGTTGCTCGGCAGGAGGCATCGCGGCGCTGGGAGGCAAGAAATCGCGGCGGACACTGCGCCCTCCCCAACACGTCTTGATTAGCAGTACCTGCTCGTCCAGATGCTCACCTATGGCCCATCCGAAGCCCAGTTCAGGGCCCATTTTCATCTCGCTGGCGCCGTAGCCCGGCTTGAGATTCCCGCTGCGCTTGCCGTCCGTCGTCCAGACCCAGACGTCCCGCCGTTCGGTCCAACGCCCCTCGCGGTCCTTCCACTGCTCGTATTGCCGCGCCGTCTCCTCGTTGTAGATCAAGTACTCCAGGGTGCGCAGCGCCGCGTGGCCCTGCATGTTCGACTGGCCCGCCAGGATGAAGACCTTCAGGGGCCCTGCCTGCGCCGCGGGCCAGGGGTCTTTCTCGAACGCCGATTCGGGGACCTGCGCCAGAGCCGTCACGGCCAGGCCAGCCGCCACTATCAGGGCCATGAGAGAGAGCTTCATATATGTGTTCCTTTCCAATCCAACGCGAGTGTCTTACTTCTTCGCGGCGGCCCGATCCATCCGCGCCTGCCAATCGCGCAAGTAGTCGCGGCGCCACTTGTTGACGGTCTTGGCGCCGTTCTTGTCCCGCACCGCCAGTGCTTTGTCGGGGTTGTCATGCCAATACGTGGGCCGCTCGCTGGGAAACGGCCGGACGAAGGCGCCGCCCCAGTGCTCGGCCTCGGGCCGACTCGGGTTGCCGTGCAACAGATACAGAACGCTGGGCGTGTCACCCATCTTGATGTCGGCTTTCTTGCGCATGAACAGATCGCCCAGATGCCCGTGCCCCTTGACGTGCTGCGCGGGAAACGTCCGGTTCCCGAGATCGCCGCTCTGATCGCCCCCCTGGTACATGCCGCGGAACGTCGTGTCGCTCTCGATCCACCACAGATCGGCGTGTTTGGCGAACAGGTAGTCCCGCGCCCTTCGATCGTTGCGCGTGTTCCATGAGCCAATCGAGTGAATCCGCAGCTTGGTCTTGATACCGGGGGCGGCGTGCACTGCCTGCGCGACATCCGTGATCGAGCCCCAGACGAGGACATAGAGGGGACGCGGATCGACCGCATGGGCGCGCGCGATGATCAGCTTGGCGCCAGGACTGATCTCAGCGCCCGGCTCGGCGCCAGACTGCGGATCGATCGCCCCCTGCCGTGTGACGCTTCGAAACGCCTCGGGACTCGGATAGTCGTCCGACCACGTGCGCAGATTGGCATAGTCCTTCTCGTAGGCCACGATGCATTCGAGGATGTCCCGCTCCCGACCCTTGTGCGGTGGCGAACTGATGAGCCCCTCGGTCTCGAACACGTCGGCATAGACCAGGTAATGCACCATCGACTGAAAATCGTCAGGATCGCTGCCCCCGATATCCGACGAGACAATCACGCGCGGCTTCTGAGCCGCCCCGAGCGAGCCGCTCCCCACCAGGCACGCCGCCAACACACACGTCACCAAAACCTTGCCAGAACCCATGGTCCTTCTCCTTCCTCTCATACTCGATTGCTCCAGAGTCGGTCGCATACCGTGACACCACGACCGAGACCTCTCTGCAGCCTATCCCGTCGGCCGCTCCATGGCAAGCATTACCGCCGCCCGTAGGTCGTGCGTCCCCGCACGACTTGCACTCTGGGAGGACAGAACGATTCCATGCGCTTGACCGTTCGAAGAGGAAGACGAGCGGGGACGCTCGTCCTACGCGGCAAGCCCCATGCACGAATGGGTATGGCTCTTCCGTCGGTCCATCGGTATAATGGTCGAGGTGCAATAGAGCAGGACCAACCTTGACCGAGACCGAGGAAAGGAGGTCGTGATCTCATGACGACGAAGCGAGCCATGCCGAGACGCGGCGCGTTTACCCTGATCGAACTGTTGGTGGTCATCGCGGTCATTGCGGTCCTGATGGCGATTCTCATGCCCGCGCTGTCGCGGGCGCGGGAGCAGGGCAAGCGGGCGGTGTGCCTGAGCAACGTCAAACAGTTCGGCCTGGCCTGGGTGATGTACGCCGACGAGAACGATCAGCTAATCGTCAACTCCTGTACGGTGGAAAACACTGAAGGGCATCCGAATCCCAGCAACAAGAAGGAACCGTGCTGGCTCAATTTTCACCCGGACTGGACTGACGTAGAGCGACGCATCCAGGGTATTCAGGACGGCGCGATGTGGCCCTACGTCGGCCAGCTCAAGATCTACAAGTGCCCGACCGGCATTCGCGGTGAGGTGAACACCTACGCGATCGTCGATTGCATGAACGGGGCTATGGTCAGCATCCCGGGCATCCCCAGCGGCACGTACATCAGGAGACGCTCCCAGATCAAGCGACCAGGGGAGCGCATGGTCTTCGTCGACGAGGGTAAGACCAGCCCCCAGAGCTGGACCATCCACTACGACCGCCCCGCCTGGTGGGACACCCCGCCCGTGCGGCACGGGTATGGGACGAATTTCAGCTTCGCCGACGGGCACGCCGAGTACTGGAAATGGCGGGACGCACGAACGGGCAAGTACGCCGATGGAGCAGCGGAATACGCGTCTTTACCCGACAATCCGGACATCCAACGCGTCCAGCGCGCCGCCTGGGGCAAACTCGGTTACGAGCCCTAGTCATCCGCGTTCGTTCGCGCCTTGAGAACCCACAGTTCCAGGCAGTCGCCGCGCGATGCGACGCCACAACCCACCAGGCGCACGGCCCTGGGTTCAAAAGGAATGTCCCGGCCGGAAAGATCGAAGCCGGAGAAAGCGAAGCCACCGCCTGTCGTCAGCGTGCCGGTCCGTTTCAACGCCACCATTCGGTTGGCTCCGTCCGTAACGAAAACCTGAGCCTGCCGACCAAAACGGCGCGCGTCGACGAGAATGTCAGCACCGGGCCCGTCCACGAGCGGGCCGGCGAATTCCACGTGAACCCAATGCCCCTCGGGTAGCTCCAGAATCGATGACCCCGCTGACGGCCGGCGGGTGATGATCTCCTCGAGCCCACCACTCGGCACGGCTACTCTAGTGAGCCCCGTCGTATAGGCCTGCCAGCCATTGCCATCAGGGTCAGACGCATCGACCAGACGCGTGGGAGTCGCAAACGTGTTGTAGGCCCTGCGCAGCGCGTCGCCTGGCTGCATGGTGGATCGCCCGGCTCGGCCGGCCAGCAAGTTGCCTCCCACGATGAGACCTGCGAGAACGATGGCCGCCGTGACGAGACCTGCCTTGGAAACAAACAATCCCACGCAGACGGCTGCCCCACCGGTCTCCATGGATACCTGGCTGACGATCGTGGCGGCCGAGGCCTTCTCGGTGGTGCCGGCCGTGATCGTTCCGAAAAGGCTCAGGGCTGCCAAGAAATGTTCTCGACCCAGTCCACGCCGCTTCAGTTGCTTCTTCAGCGACTGCTTGGCCCGGAAGAATTGCACCCGGGCCTGTAGTTCCGTCTGGCCGGTGACCGCCGCGATCTGTGGGTAGGTCATCTGCTCGAAACACCTAAGCGTTAGAATGCTGCGATAGGCAAGATTCAGCCCCCCCATGGCGTCGAATACGGATTTCCGCCGTTCATCGCTGAGCAGCTTGTTGATGCCGGACTCCTCCCTGCCACTGACCTGCTTGAGGCGATCGTCGCTCATGCTAGTCCTGGACTGCACCCGCTTGTTGCCCTGGATGCGATAGTGGTGCTGCACCTTGCCCAGCGCCGTGCGATGCAACCAGGCCCAGAAGGAATTGACGTGTGCGAAGCTCAGCTTCGCCTTCGACCGGACCATCTCCAGAATAGTCTCTTGAGCCAGGTCGTCGGCCAGGTGCGGATCGAGTGTCATACGGAGTACGAACACGTAGACCTTCTCCCGTGCCGATTCCGACAGGACAGACAACGCCGCTTGCCGGCCGGATTGCGCCTCTTTGACCAGGTTCAGATCCACCGTTCTACACATAAGGCATAACCATCTTGATAATCCCGGCAGAGAGGATTTGTTACACCGCTTTCTGGATTCGACCCATTTCTTCGGATTTTTCTCAGGCGAGTGTAACACGCAGGTCTGTTTCGGGATATAGCCCTGTGCCATCAGTCGATGCCTGTTCCGAGAGCCGATATCAGAGGAGACGGTCAATGAAATCACGAAGAGTCAACCTGCTGTACACGATCGCCCTTCTTCAACTGGTCGGCATTTGCCTGGCCCAAACCAGCAGCCCCTATATCGAACAGAGTCCTCCAGGAATGACGCCGGAGGTCTTCGCGCCGGGGATGATCTGCCTGCCCGACCGATGCGAAGTGGGAGGGTTCTTCAGCCCGGACATGAACGAATTCTATTTCACCGAGACCGACGGACGCTGGACATGGACCAGGATACTGGAAGCGACACGTCAGGATGGTCAATGGTCAACCCCCATCTACACCCCCTCTTTTCGCCCCAATGACGCTCTTCCCAGATTCGTTCCAGATGACGGCCAGAGGATGTACTTCTTCCGCAACAGCCCTGCGACTCAAAGTGACGTCTGGGTAACCGAGCGTCTGTCCTCCGGTTGGGGCCCCGCCGAGCGACTGCCCGAACCAGTCAACTCCAATACCGCCGAGTGGGGTTACTCGCAGGCGGCCGACGGCACGATCTACATCTCCTCCCGACGCGGGGGCAACGCCGACCTCTATTGCATCCAGACCACCGACGGCCAGTACGGTCCTGCCGAACCGGTGTCTGTCTGCAACACGCCCCACGAAGAGAATGGCCCCTACGTCTCCCCCGATCACACCTTCCTGCTATTCCACTCCAACCGGCCGGGAGGATTCGGCAAGGCGGATCTCTATGTGAGCCTTCGCCAGGACGACGGCGCGTGGTCTTCCCCCGTCAACATGGGGCCGACGATCAACACGTCGATCGAGCAATGGGACCCCAAGATCACCCCGGACGGGAAGTACCTGTTCTACATCCATCGTTCCGGATGGTCGTCGGACAACGACACGTCGGATATCTACTGGGTCGACGCCCGAGCCGCACTGCCCGAGGCGAACGGCGCGATCCGGAACCTGACGACCAGCCAACGGTTTGGCTCCATCCAATGCGCTGTTAACTACGCCCAGGATGGTGACACCATCGTTCTGGAGCCAGGGACGTACCATGAAGCCGTGGACCTGAATGGCAAAGACCTCACGCTTCAATCGGTCGATCCCACCAATCCGAGCGTCACGGAAGTGACCATCGTCCGGGCCGCCCCCGAGAGTCCCGTCGTGCGTTTCACGAACAACACGAAGGCATGCCAAATCAGAGGATTGACCATCGCCGGCGGGCTGCACGGATTACATCTGAGCAAGGCGTCCCCCCGAATCGAACACTGCCGAATCACGAACAATGCCGGCCCGGGCATCGCGATGCAAGCCGGGTCCGAGCCCACGATCCGACACACACTGATCTGTGACAACCAAGGCGCCGGGATCGTGATGACGCCCAGAACAGGTGGACGCTGGACGGTCTACAATGAGCCCGTCCTGGCGAACTGCACCATCGCCCGCAACGGCGGGGAGGCAATCAGCGGCGGCGTTGTCACCGTTCGCAACTGCATTCTATGGGGCAACGGGACCGAGTTCCCAATGGCTCAGTTGACGCCCGTCGATGCGACCGTCAGCTACAGCTGTATCCAGGACGGAGCCAACCTGGGCACAACCTGGGCCCAGACGAATGAAGGGAACATCAAGGCCGATCCCATGTTCTTGGCGCCGGGCAGTTATCGTCTCCATCCCGACTCCCCCTGCATCGACGCGGGCGATCCCGCTGAGACGACGGGGGAAGAACCCTTGCCCAACGGCGCCCGCATCAACATGGGCGCCTACGGCGGTACCGTCCAAGCCACCAGGACGGTCACTAGCCCGGGAAACTGACGAACCACCGCTTCCAGTGTAAGTGCAGCAGCCCCGCCACTCGTCCAACGCGCCGCCTGGGACAAACTCGGCTACGAGCCCTGATCGTCCGAACCGCGGCCCCGCTCGTACTGCTCGACGTAGTGGGATCCCTTGCGAATGTAGATGAGCGTCGCCAGGATGGCGATGCCGACGGCGGACCACCACAGCACGCTCAGGACCCGGCGCCAGGGCGGAATGACGGTTGAGATTTCCGGCCCCAGCAAGACGCCGGCGATCATCACCAGTTGCAGAGCCGTCGCCAGCTTGCCGGCAAAGACCGGCGCGATGCGAATCTGCGACGTGATCAGATAGACGATGATGAATCCAATGACCAGCAGCACGTCCTTGCCAATGATCACCACGACCACCGTGGGGGGAAGCAGAAAACCCTCGACATGGCCCCGTTGAGAGATCAGCAACAGACAGGCCGAGGTGATGAGCAGCTTGTCGGCGACCGGATCGAGAAAGGCGCCGAGCTGGGTGACCTGATGGAGACGCCGCGCCAGGTACCCATCGAGCGCATCGCTCAGCGCCATGAAGCAGTAGATCGTCGCGGCCATGTAGCGTAAGAGGGTCCGGGTCCGCAGAGTCAGCTCCGCGTCGTTGATATTGAGCATGCAACTGACGAAGGGGACGATCAGCAGAATGCGCATGAGGGTGATGCGAACCGGCCAGCTCAGCTTGAAGCGGCCGTACCGGCCGGACGAGTGCAATCCGAATGAACGCCAGGATGGTTTCACGAGCACAGTCTAGAACGGGGCGATGATTCGGTACAAGGTAAAAATCGTGATCTCAGGTCTGGCCGACAGACGCGCGACCGACGCGGCCGGGCCCCCGATCGATATAGAGCGGCGCGCCTTCGACATCGTACAGCCCCGCCTGCGAGCGCGGGCCCTTGATCGTCCACGCGGGTCTTCGCCTCACCAGCCTGCGTCGACCATGCGTGTGCCCACCTAGTCCACTGAACCGATATCGTCATCTCCACAAGAATGTACCGATCACCCGGGATATTGTTCGCACGCTACCTGGGAGAGGTCGAACGTATCTCGCTAGTGCGGGCCAGACGGCGCGGCGGGCGCATCATGTTCGTGATCGCATTCAGGATTCTGACAGCGAAGTACGGATACTCGCTGCAACGACGGCTTGTTGCACATCGGACAGCAGTGCTCGGCCATCCACTCGGAGTACGCCGCCCAGGCCCGATCCGCGTGCGGATCAACCTCGAAGGCCCCTTCCTCATGTTGGTCCTCGGGATAGATCGCCTTGACGATGCGATGATGGGATTTGACTCGGTCCGGGTAGTCCCGCAGGACCTCCAGAATCGCGTGCACTTCCTGATCGGAAGCGATGTCGCAGTGCCGCTTCACTTCGGCATACCAGAAGCACGTCTTGCGGACCACATGCCCGGCGATCCACTCGAAGACCCTTGTCGCTTCCGGCGACAGCGGCTCATGCTCTTTCGCGGCAGCCATACCAAGACGCCCTCAGATGCCACACACGCTCGCGTACCACACACCGGGTTCATTCTAAATCGCGCCCCCAGCACAATCAAGCGAATTCAACCACCTCGGACACCGAGCGGATGCGAGTCAGGTTCATGGGCGGATTCCACTGAAACGAGCATCACAGCCCGCGAAGACGACTCTGTCATTCCTGCGCAGGCAGGAATCCAGAGGACCGTTGCCGGTTGAACCCAAGGGCAATGCGGCCAGAGAACCAGGGAGCACGTCCAATGTCTGGATTCCCGCCTGCGCGGGAATGACAACGCCTATGGCAAGAATCTCATCCACAGACGTGAAGTGCGCCCGCCCCAGCTCGGCGGTGCCGTGGCAGATTCTTGCATCTTCTCCCTTTTTTGCCTTGAACCTACTACACACATAGTACATACTATGCTCATAGTACTATGATATGTACAAGGGAGATCGCCATGAACGCGACGAAACCATCCGACCTGGAAATGCAGATCCTCTCGGTCTTGTGGAGCCAAGGGCCCAGCACCGCCCGTGAGGTTCTCGAGTCGATGCCCGACGGCAAGCAGCGGGCCTACACCACGATCCTCTCGGCGATTCAGGTGATGGAGAAAAAGGGCCTGCTCAAGCACACCCGCCGGGGCGTGGCCCACGTGTATAAGCCGGCTACCCCGAAACGCAAGATCCTCCAGCCCTTCGTTCGCAAGGTGGTGACCGAGGTCTTCGGGGGGCGCCCCACGGCGGTCATGCAGGCGTTGCTCGACGATGGGCGGATCAGCGACGAGGACCTGGCCCAGATGCGAAAGATGCTCGACGAAGCGCAGGACACAACAAAGCGGTAAGACCCCGAGAAGGGAGCGGACCGATGAATGCCCTGATGACACGGCTTGACAGTGAGTTCTGTCGCAACCTGGTAGCGGCGCTGGCGCACACGCTTTGGCAAGGCCCCCTCGTTGCGACCTGGCTGTATATGTGCCTGCGTCGCACCCCGGCCCGGATGGCCGATCGCCGCTACTGGGCGGGCCTGATGAGCCTCGTCGCGATCGTGCTGGCCGCGCTACTGACCTGGTCGATCCTCAACTATGAGCCGGAGGTCCCCCCAGCTGCTGGTACACCCGCTGCACCGAGCATCGCCAGCGTTCATACGCAACCAAGCAGTATCGACACTGACGAAAGCGCCCCACCGATCCGAAACGACCGAAGACAGCCGCACAAGGTGCAGTCTCGCACCACGTGGCGCATGTGGGCCGCAGGAATCTGGCTCGTCGGCGCCTTGCTGATGTTGCTCCGCGCCATGGCGGTTGTCGTCGGCGCCGGACGCCTGCGCCGTCGCTGCACGCCGCTGGAAGACGAGACTACGCTCGCCCTGGTCGAACAACTGCGTGGGCAGATGCGCATCGCCCGACGGATTCGCGTCGTTGTCGGTGAGCACGTCCCGGTGCCCGGCGTGATCGGCTGCGTCTGGCCCACCCTGCTATTGCCCGTCGCGATGGCCAGCGGCATGCCCGCCGACGACTTGCGGGCGATCCTCGCGCACGAACTGGCGCACATTCGCCGGTTCGACTACCTCGTGAACTTCCTCCAGATGGTGATCGAGGCGCTGCTGTTCTTCAACCCGGCGATCTGGTGGATCAGCCGACAGATCCGGATCGAGCGGGAGGCCTGTTGCGACGCGGCCGGGATCGCCCTGACCGGCCGGCGAACGGAATACGCCGAAACCCTCGTCGCCTGGGCGCAGAGACAGCGCCGCCAGCACGCGGCGCCGGCCGCGGCGCTGATGGGCTTAGCCGACGGCGCCGACGAGGGCAAACTCGTAGATCGCGTCCGCCGGATCATGATCGCGGGCCATCGACCCCGCCTGCGCGTCTCCTGGCCAACCGCTCTGGCGATGACGGGCCTCTCGATCCTGGCGCTGGCCGGCCTCTGGCAAGGCGCCGGCCTGGCGGTCGCCTTCGCCGGCAAGATCCTCACCCCTCAGGAACGCATCGAGAAGATCACCGAGATCGCCCAGGAATACGGCTTGCCGGACAGAGAGTACGGTGAAGAGGACGACGTCAAGATATCGGGCATCGTGAGGACCTGGGACGGCAAGCCCCTGCCTAAGTACCCGAAAGTGACGGTGCAAAGTGACAGACCCCGCTACGGTTCCACCGCGATGATCGACGTCTCGGTGAAGGATCAGCCCCAAGGGGTCGGAATATTCGCGGCCCGTGCCGAGTATGGGCGAATCTATATCATCGCCGACGGCGAGGGATACGCACCGGGTTTTGCCGGCCCGTTCGATCCGAAACCCGGAGGAACGATCGAAGGAATTGAACTCGTGCTTGGAGAAGGGTTCTCCGCCCGGATTCGCGTTTTCGACGAAGCGGGTCAACCCATCGAAGGCGCCGAACTGACGGGCGGCTATGTCTATTCGGGTGACGGTTCGTATCGCCACACGATCAAGCTGACAACCGACCAGCAGGGAATCGCCACCGAGCAGCACGCGATCGAACATCTGATCGGCCTGTACGTCGAGGCCGATGGCTTCGAACCGGAACGACTGCGCGAAGTCATGTTCAAGCCGAACGAAGTCGGCACGGTGACGCTGCGCGCCGTGGAGCCTGCCAGGGGAATCCTTGTCTCAGCCGCAACAGGTGAACCCATCGCCGGGGCCGAGGTCCGCCTGATGTTCTCGCGCATCAACGGGCGCTCCTATGGCGAGAACGGTATGCACGGCAAACCGGATACCGTCACGGATGCGGAAGGACGGTTCGCCCTGACCCGACTCAGTAGCGCAGGCGAATACCTGGTATTCGTCCGAGCTGAGGGCTATGGGTATCGATACCTCAGCGGCGTACGGCCTGGAGAGAAGGGCATCGAGATCCACTTGGGTCCCCAACAAGCCATTCGGGGCGCCATCACCGGTGATCTCGGCCGACTGAGCAGAAACAAGGAAGGACAACCCGTCATCGAGTACGTCAACAATTACCGTCTCGGTGATCACGGACAAACGAGTTCGCACACCAACTGTCCGGTTACGATCGAGAACGGCGTCGGGCACTTCGAGATTCGGGACTTCTACGGCCAGCGCGTCATTATCTATGCAGGCGGTCAACGGTTGACCGTGGAAGTGGAAGAGTACGACTGGGACAACGTGGTCATCGATCTGACACCGGTAGAGAAGGTGATCCGAGAGGTCGTGTTGGTCTTCAAGACCCCACCCGATGCACCTCCGCTGCAAGGGGGCGTCCGCATCGACCACATCCAGGAAGGTCAGCGTGGTTATAAACCCGGCTGGCTCGAGGTGGTCGATGGACGAGCCCAATGCGAGGTCCCGGTGCCCTGCCGCTTCAAGTACAACATCGATTACTATCACGGCGTACGGCCGGTCGGGTACTGGTTCGCGGAAGCCGAACCAATGGAGATTGCCAAAGGCGAGGGGCCGCTCACGATCGAGGTGCCCGTCCACCCGGCCGGGGCGATCTACGGGCGTATCCTGCAGCCGGACGGCAGCGTCGCGACCGATGCGACGGCGTCGCTGGTCGTCGCGAAGCGACCCGACATTGTGGGCAAGGGCCTGCACGATCTGAACAGCGCCCTGCATGGAGGCGGAACCGATCGAGGTCGCTTCAACGCGACCCCCCTGCCCCTGGGCGGTCACTACGGGATCATCGCCCGCCAGGGCAACTACTTCCACGCGACCAAACCGCTCTTGCTCGACGAAGCGCACCAGATCGTCGAACACGATATTCAGCTCGCCGAGGGCGTACCCCTGACAGGAAGACTAATCGATCTCGACGGCACGGCGGCACGAGACCTTGTGAAGCTCAACATTTCGGTCAGACTGGGCGACGAGGGAAACTGGAGCACGGAGACGACCGAGATCCGACCCGACGAAAGGGGCCGGTTCATCTTCGCGAACGTCAACCCTCGCTTCGGCGGCCGGCACCGTCTGAATGTCACTGTGCGCCCGGGCTACCGCCCCGTCAAGCACAAGGTCGAGGACGTCACCAGACCCGTCGTCATTCGATTGGAGAAGGGCAAGCGACTGACCGGCGTCGTGATCGACGACGCCACGGGTCTTCCCGTGCCAGACGCGGAGGTGTACGCTTACTGGCACGCCGGCCGGGGCGACACCTACGAATTTGAGAGCCTCGAAGCCGAAGGCGCCACAAACCAGCGCGGCGAGTTTGTCTTCAGCAACATGGCGCCGCGCGAATACAAGCTGGGCGTCCGGGAGGCGAACCTCGCTGATCCGCGCCATCCCGTCACCGCTCTGGGTGGGCAGAAGGACCCGGTCATCCTGCGCATCGCCATCCCCGAGTGGAGCGACCTGAAGCCCCAGGACCCGGAAGAGAACTAGCGATCTGTCGCCATCATCCGAAGTTGTTGCAGCATGGGTGGCAGTGTCAGGCGGAGCTTGGCGATGGTTCTCATCGCATGCCCAGGAACCATCGCCAAGGCCTGTGGCCTTGACGCTGCCACGCCGCGCGTTCCGAAGATACACCGTCAAGTTGTACGTGACAAACCGGCTGCAATATGGTCGCATGGGGTCTATGAAGACACGACGCGAATTTCTGAAGAATGTACTGGGCGCGGCCGTCGGAGCAGTCGGGCTGTCCGCAGCGAACCTCGTCCGGGCTGACAGCCCAAAACCAAAGCCCAATATGGTGGTCTTTCTTTCCGACGATCATGGCTGTCTGGACAGCCCCGTCTATGGCGGGAAGGTCGTCCGGACGCCCATGATGGAGAGACTGGCGAACCAGGGCATGGTGTTCGATCGCGCCTTCGTCGCTTCGCCTGCTTGTGGACCCAGCCGGTCAGCCCTGCTGAGCGGGTTGATGCCCGCGCGGAACGGGGCCGAGCCCAACCATACCATGGCCCACCCTGAGACGCAGATCATGGTCAAGATGCTCCAGGAGCAGGGCTACGAGGTCGCCGCCTTTGGCAAAATCGCGCACGGCAGGACCCATGCGAAGATGGTCGGGTTCGACCACTGGCAAGAGGGACGGCGCGAGAGAATCGCCCAACTGGTCAAGGACTTCCTCGACAAGCGGACTTCGGACAAGCCGCTCTGCCTGATGGTGGGCGACCATCGACCCCACGTGGCGTGGATCAAGGAGAGCATCTACGATCCCGATGAGGTCATCCTGCCCGCCCACTTCGTGGACACGAAGGAGACGCGCGAGCACTGGGCCCGCTATCTGACCGACGTGACCGGCATGGACGCGATGATGGCGCAGGTGGACCACATGGCGCGGCGACATTTCGGTTCGGACGATTACCTGTTCATGTACAGTGCCGACCACGGCGCGCAGTGGCCTTTCGGTAAGTGGAACCTCTACGACGCCGGGACGCGGACGCCTATGATCTTCCGCTGGCCCGGCAGGATCGCGGCCGATGTGCGGACGGGCGCCATGGTCAGTTGGGTCGACCTGATGCCCACCCTGCTCGAGTTCGCCGGCCGAACCACCCCGAAGCGTCTCGACGGCAAGTCGTTCGCACCGGTCCTGCTCGGCAAACGCGCGCAACACCGTGACGTCATCTACACCACCCATAGCGGTGACGGCGTCATGAACGTCTACCCGATCCGAGCGGTCCGGACGGAGCGTTTCAAGTACATTCGCAACCTGCGCCCCGATTGCTATCACTCCAACCACTCGGACATCCACCGCAAGGACGGGGCGGGCGCCTATTGGGACTCCTGGGACGCCGCAGCCAAGAACGATCCGAAAGCCGCGGCGATCGTCGCCAAGTACTACCAGCGCCCGGCCGTTGAGTTCTACGATCTCAAGGAGGACCCGATCGAGCAAAACAACCTGGCCGAGGCGCCGCAGTATCAGAAGCAGATCAAGAAGATGGCGTCCATGCTGGATACGTGGATGAAGGCGCAGGGCGATACGCAGCAGGTCTTCAGGGAACCGTACCTTGCCTCCGGGCCCAAGCCGCGCGAGGTGTGGCTACGCAAACAAGCGAAACAGAACGCAGCCCCGAAGAAAAGGAAGCAAGACCGATGACAAAGCACGCCCTCATCCTGCTTGGCGTTCTCTGCAACTCCGCGCTGGCGGCCGCCCCCGTCGCGCCCGTCATGTCACGCGCCGAGATCGAGGCGGGGCTCAAGTCACATGACCGCGCCCTGTTCCTCACGAACACGTGGATTCGTGATCCCTATATCATTCTGGGCCCGGACGATTACTACTACCTGACCGGCACGACCGCCAACCCGGGCGATCCGCGCGGCGCGTCCGATCCCTATAACACAGGGCTGGGCAAGACGTCCACCGTCGGCTCGGTCGTCCAGGTCTGGCGCAGCAAGGACCTCGTCGACTGGAAGCATCTCGGGACCCCCTTCACCCTGGAGCAGACCGCCCACTACGCGAAGAACCCGAGAAGCATCATGCAGAAGGAGGGCAAGAAGCGTCCCCTCTGGGCGCCGGAGGTTCATTGGCTGGGCGACCGGTGGGCGCTGGTGCATTGCCCGGCGCCGATCAGCAGTCTGGCGCTGACGCGCGGCGCGGAATTGAAAGGCCCCTGGACGCATCCGATGGGCACGGCGTTCATCCGCAAGCACGATCCGTCCCTATTCAAGGACGTCGACGGGACCTGGTACCTGCTCTGGGGCAATACGCTACTGGCCCCGCTCAGCGCGGACTTCTCGCGTTTCACGGGCGAGCCGGTTCGTCTGGACCCGGCCGGCAGTCGACCCGACCCGCGCAACCCGGGCAAAACGCTCTCGCGCATCGGCCATGAAGGCGCGACCATGCGGAAGATCGGCGACAAGTATGTCCATATCGGCACCGCCTGGTCCACTGACGAGATGCGCAAGGGCTCGTACAACCTCTACTACTGCACTGCCGATCGCATCACGGGCCCCTACGGCCCACGTCGCTTCGCCGGGCGCTTCCTCGGGCACGGCACCCCCTTCCAGACCCGCGATGGCAAGTGGTGGTGCACCGCGTTCTACAATGCCAATGTCCCTCCGATCCCCCGCGCGGGCGTCGAGACACGTGACCTGTCCGAGACGGCCCAGACGATCAACCAGCGCGGCACCACCATCGTCCCGCTCGACGTGAAGATCCTGCCCAACGGCGACATCCGAATCCGAGCCAAGGACCCGGCCTACGCCAATCCGGGCCCCGACGAGGCCCAGCAGTTTTAGCCAGGGAGAGGCGATACCGACGGACGAGCGCCGTGTATTCCACGGGCTTCCCGCTCATTTACGTCGCGCGTCGCGCGCGTATGTCACCTTCAGGTAGGCGTCCCAAACCGAAAGAGCCGGCTTCGGTTCCAGGTTACTGGTCTGCATGCCTGTGTACGCCCAGATGCGGGCCAGATCATCGACGGGTGGGGGCAGCTTTTCACACAACTTCTCGAAGTCAGTTGTCGCGAATTGCGTGACGAACTCGTAACTGTCTCTGTGGGCCGTAGCGAGGAGCAGTTCGATGAATTGGCGCTGATTGGCTTCGCTTCCTTTCAATGTCAAGCCGAAGGCTCTGAGTTCAACGTCGCGCGAGGTGTCGCCCGTCTCGGCGACCGCGATGGGCTTGCCGAACTGGCGGGCGAAGTCGAAGAAGTCGCGCGGGACCGGGCGTGGGACATCGTAGCTCATATGTGGGTAGATGCTCATGGCGAACAGATCGCTGTACTTCATCAGCTCCGCCACCTGGGTCTCCTGGTCCGAGCCGCGGGCATCGCTGGCCAACTTCCGGTAGTGCAGGACCTCCGTGGTGAAGCAGACAGGCAACTGAGGATGGACCCGCTTGACCGCGGCATAGGTCTCGCGGTGCAGTTCCATCAACTGTCGCCATTTCGCAAGCGAGTGAGATAGCAGCACATTGTTCTCGATGCCGATCGCCAGATAGTCCGGCTTCATCGCTTTGACGGCGCGCAATACGAAGTTCAGATAAGCCGTCTTCACCTGATTGCTATTCAGCGCGTAACCCGTCCACCGCGCTGGAAGCGGCTGATTGTCCTTCTCGCCCCAGTAAGGCGCCAATCCCTTGCGATCCTGATTCAGCGGAGAAATGGACAGGAACAGTTTCTTGCCCTCGGGCGGGTGGTAGGCGAGATTGTTCTGAACGTCGCGCGAAAACGGCTCGCCCGCCAATGATTCCGGCCAGGGTACCCCGCCAATGAACATGACGGAGACGATATCGCCATGTGCGTGGGCGAAGTTCTGCGCCGTCAAGAATCCCTCGGGTGTCAGGTCGGCGGGCCAGCGGGTGAATCCCATGTAGAACGGACGCGTCGACGGAAGGGCAAGGTCAGCGGCCTGCAGCGACGAACACAGCGTGGCCTGCAACGAGAGAAGTGCCAGGATGATACATGTACGTCGCTTCATGGACATCTCCTTCTGACAGGCTCACAGTTATCTGGGCTTATCCAGAGACACCTTACCTGATCCAAAGGATGAAGCAAACAGAGCATCCCCGGAATTCGCTTCGCCGCGCGCTTCCTCGGGCACGGTCAATACTCTTTGAACCGCCGCATCCACTGCGGCCAGTCGCTCGGCTGCACGCCGCCCGCCTTCGTCCAGGGCCCGGCCGTGTCGTATTGGCGATGCCACTTGAGCGTCCAGAGTTCCTTGAGGCCCACCTTGCGCACCGACCAGTCCAGAAACAGCGTGTTGACCCCACCGTTGTGGCGATTGATGCACAAAGGGTTGGAGTACTTTCCCGCCCGGACGTACACCGTCGGCACGGCGTCACGTTCCGGAGGGGAAGGTCCGAAGCGGTTCGAATACGAGTTACACCACTCCAGAGCACTGTCGAGCAACGCCGGTATTCGGTCCCCACCCCGAACATCAGCCGTTCGCCAAGACCGCTTCTTGAAATCCTCGTTTGGCGCGTAAGAATTGTCATGGGAATCGTAGCACCATCCCACATGACCATTGAGGCCGTAGCTGCCATACTGGTAGATGTGTCTGTAGCCGACGTGCGGCGGCCTGGACAAACTCTTTCCATAAATGGGCTTCATGCTCCAGGCTGCGAAGGTGCCGCCCAGCAGAGATCCGGCGATCCCGGGAACGCCGGATTTCGTGGCCATGGGGCAACAGACGATGCCTTCGGCCTCCCGACGTCTGTCCACTACGAACAGCCCCCAGAACGTACCCGGCTGCGCCTTCTTGCAGGGATCCCATTGTATGCCTATTTGCCGCCAGAACGGGGAGCAGAAATGCCCGTCGTTGTCATTGGCGGCCGCCGCCATGATCGTGCCCCATTGCTTCAGATGAGACTGACACACCACCGCCCGCGTCTGGTTCCGCGCTCGCTGCAGGGTCGGCATGAGAATCGCCATCAGCAGAGCGATAATCGCAATGACGACCAGCAACTCGATCAGCGTGAAGCCGCCGGCCCGGTCAGCGCTGTGGGCGCCGCCTTGCGTCCCGTTGTCATCCTGATCGGAGCGCAGCGGAGTCGAAGGATCTGGCCCGCGACCGGATGCGCCTTTCGTGCCGGAAGAGATCTCTCCATTGCAGCCCGGCCGGGCCGGGCCGTCAGTCGAGATGACATCTGCGCCAAATCGTTCTTGCCGCATCATAGTCTCTGCTCCGTGTCACGGATCACGAGCCACGGCTAGTACTCCTTGAACCGCCTCATCCAGTGCGGCCAGTCGCCCGGCATGACGCCGCCAGCCTGTGTCCACGGCCCGGCCCGGTTGTATCGTACGTGCCACTTGAGCGTCCACAACTCCTTGAGACCTACCCGTCGGGCCGAGCCATCCGCGAAAGCCATGTTGATCGATCCGCTCCCGTGGCGGTCGATACAAACGTCCTTGATCGTGTCATGCCAATGCTCCCACATGCGAGTCGGCTTCCGGTGGACGCAATCGCCCCGATAGGCGGGAGGTTGGTCGGTCTCCCAAGGGCTGGGGCCGCCCCAGGCGCAGTCGAAGAAGAGAGGAATGCCGGCGGCCCCCTTCACGTTGGCCCGGGTCCAGTGCTTGGCAAGGAAGGCGCGCTTCTGGGCGGCCTCGCCACTCTGAGGGCCGGAGACGGTGAATTGGGGGTCGTCACTGAGATCGTCGGCATACTGATTGGTGCCGTAGCTGCTGCGAAAGAACCCCAGGATGCGAGATTGAGGGGAGAAGGGCACGGAAATGCAGGCCCACCATGCGGCCGACTCTGTTCCGCGATTCGAGGAGTATGTACCCTCGTTGTAGCCGGTCATATCGCACCGTGTCGCGGCCGGACACAGATACAGCTTCTCATTGGCGAAGTAGTGGTCGGGGTTCTCGCCGAAATACCAGGGAAACAATCCTCCCATCAGCCGGCCTTCGTGCTCCGTTCGATACATGGACGCGATGATACCCCACTGCCTCATCGTCGACCGGCAGACTACTGCCCGGGCCTGCTTCCGCGCCCGTGAAAGCACCGGCAAGAGCAACCCCATCAGCAAGACCACAATGGAGATGACCACCAGCAGTTCGATCAGCGTGAAGCCACACGAATCGAAGGTGTCCGGTCCCTTTTTCCGCGTGAAAAGAGGGACCGGACACCCTCGCCCCGGTGCGCGCAATGGCGGCGCAACAGCCCTTCTCTTCGCAAGCCCCTCTGCCTCTCGCAGCCAGTCGCCCATGATCGGCTCCCCGCATCCCGGAACGGGCGTTCTGTCCTGCGACGCAACGCTCCCGACGGTTTCACCCGGTTGTAAGAACGCACGCTCGTCTCGAAATCGCTGCTTCAATTGTACGAGCGCGTGGTCGCGAAGACAAGAAAAACCCGGCTGCCGGTGCGCGATGTGTCTGTGCAGATCTTCAGGCAGCGTTCATTGGGCCGCAAGAAGCCATGGGTGGCAGCCTCGAGTCCGCAGGACTTGGGGATGGTTCCCATCGAATGGGCGCGTTCGTCCGCATCTGGCGGATGCTTCCGCCATCCCCAAAGCTCCGTTTCACTACGCTGTGAGGCTGCCACCCGTATGCCAGAATATCTTCACACACACTGCGAGATCGGCGGCCTCAAGCGGCGTCGCCATGACGGCCGAGGCGTAGAGGAGCCCGGCACGCTACGGGGCGTCTCGCCGGGGCGGGGTGCGGAAGTGGATCAGGTAGTTGGAGCCCAGATCGACGAGACTGAGCTTCGTGAAGTCCCACGGCCTGACGATCTGCTCGACCTCCTCGGCCGAGACCCGCATCTCCAAGGGCGGGCCGAACCACATGGCCTGCTTCTTGCACTCGATCACCGCTAGACGTCCGCCCGGCTTCAGAATGCGCGCAACCTCGGCGAACAACGTCGTGCGGAGCGCCAGGACCTCGGGAATGTGCAGTACGGTGGCGAGGAGGCAGACGTCGACGCTGGCGTCAGCGATCGGTACTGAAGCGGTCACGTCCGCGACCCGCGCCTGGACATGGGTCCAGCCGCGTATTTGGATCCTCATGCGCAACTCCTCGATCCGCGCCGGCTGATCATCCAGCGCGTGAACGACGCCGGACGGTCCGACGAGGTTGGCGGCCTGCAGCGTGTACTCGCCCAGCCCACAACCCAGGTCCGCGAAGGTGTCGCCCTCGCGCAACTGCAGTTCGCCGAACACGGTCGCCGGATCGTGCATCCAGAAACTCGTCGCCGGGTGCCCCCCCGCTCCAGGTCGCCTGCTGTCACAGCCACGGAAGTTATGATCATTGTTCATAGTGTCTGCACTCCTCTCTGCTCATCGTCTTGCGTTGCATGGTGTCAGAAGCTGTAGCGAACGGCGGTGTAGATGTTGGTGTTGTCCTCGAATTGCCCGAAGAACGTGTGAGGGTGATCCCCGAGAAAAATGTTGGCGCCGGCTTCCAGCGTCAGGTTGTCCGTGACCTTGTAGTTGACACTGGGGCGCAGGTAGGCGTCCTCATCGCTGGGCGAGTAGTAGGAAGACAGGGACAGTTCGAGGTTCTGGCTCACCAGCAACTGCGTCAGTTGCAGCGTGATGACGTGGCGATAGCGATCGCGCGCCCAGCGGCCGGAGACGTGCTGCCGATACGGGCCGTAGTTGAGCATCTGCTCGACGTAGTATTGCAGCCCGGCCGTCAGGTCCCGACCGATCTCCTGCGTGTACCCCATCAGATAGCGCATCTCCGAATTGTCCACCGCCGGGTCGCGGCCGCTCTCGTCATCGGCGGATTGATAGTACGCCAGTTCCATGTTGCCAATGCCGGGTCCGACCTGCCCCCGCACGCTGGCGCCGTAGACGTGCAGGTCGGGAAACGCGGCCGCTCCCGAGGGCGTTTGCCCGGCCGGCTTCTTCCAGAAACCCCAGTAGCCGTAGAGCGCCCACTCGTAGTTGTTGATGTTCCGGTACAGGCGCAGGGCGATCTCATCGTCGCAGAACCATTGGTCCGGCCTGTCCGAGTGGACGAGGGCGCCGGAACCGGCGTACCCTTGTCGGGCCGCGTCCCAGTAGGAGACATATTCTCCCGTGATGTATCGATCCGAATCGAACTGCGGCGTGTAGACCACGTCCAGGTTCGCCAGGTCGGAGAAGAAGCTGACCTTGGCGGCGTCCGAGGGCGCCTTGAGGTATTCCATGTCGCGACCGATGAAGAACGACTGCCAATCCTTGGGAAACAGGTCGTTGAGAAACACCAGTTCGCCCGTCCCCCAGGTCAAGACCTGGCGTCCAACCTTGATATCCATGAAGTCGGTCGGCCGGGCGAACATCCAGGTCTCCCGAGCATCGTAGTGGCCCTGCTCAGTGACGCCGTCGGCCCAGACATCGCCCTTGTACTTGAAGTCGGCCCAGTCGTTGAAGGTCGAGACCTCCAGTTGGAATCGACTCTCCATGACGGACATGTCCTTCTCGACGCGATCGTTTTGCGTGCGGTATCCGCCCCGCAGTTCGCCGAAACCGTGTACCTCCAGAGGGGCGAAGCCCTCCAGGAGGGCCCCGCCGGGACCCTCCTGGGCTTGGCTCAGAGGCGCTGCGATGCAGAGCAGCAACGCGGCACTGAGCACACGGTAGTGGTCGCGACACGTATGGCGCTTCATCGAATCGCCTCCCGCGGAGGTCGTCTCAGGTAGCGTTCCGTGAAGAGGCTCTCCTTGAGACCCACGTTGTAACGGACACGCGAAAACGTCATCTCGCTCGTGCTCCCATTCTCCAAATCCCGCGCGATTGACTTGGTGACGGTCGGGTAGGTCACTGTCTTGCCATTCTCCTTGGCGGTGATGGACTGGATCTCACTGGATTCGACAACGCGATAGAGTCGGTCGCCCTTCGTGAAATACTCGAGCTTGCGGGGCAAGAGCGTGGCGCGGTCGATATGGGCGAGGTAGTAGGCGAATTCGACGGTCTTCGGCTGCTTGGGAACGTTGCGGATGACATAGTAGTCGTCTGTCATCCGGACCATCTCGTGGGTGTCTTCGGCCGGGTTGCGGCCGGAGATGTCCTCGTACAGGAAATCCGACCCAACGAAGCTGGTGCGCTTGTCACTGGCCGCGATGCGTTTGACCAGGTCCAGGCCCGGCATGTAGAGCCACCGGTCGTCGTCCTGCGTCAGGGCCGCGTGCTTGTGCACCATGAAGACCATCTTGCGCACATCGGCGGGCCGCTGAAAGAACACGTAGTACTTCTGGTCCTGGTCGGCGTCGCCATCGTCCTTGCGCAGCATGTTGAACTGCCGCTGACGCGTGCGACCCTGCCTGTCGGTGATGACCATGGTAACTTTGCCCGTGCCGTCCCGCCCCTGGTAGAGCGCCATGTGGTTGGCCTTCTGAACGATCTCCTCCACGGTCAGGCCGTTGGAGTCGGCTGCGGCGATCGAAGCGAGCGACATGCCCAGTGACAACACGGCAATGAACAGTGACATCTTCATGTGATTCCTCGCTTTCTTGAACTTCTCTTCGTTACACTTGGCTTGCGGCTTGCGGCTGCTCGGCCGGCACCGCGGCGGGTCTCTCGATCTTGGCGAAGAACACTCCTTCGGCGACGGTCAGCACGGCCGGCAAGGCCAACAGCGTGACGACGCCCGAGAAGGTCAGAATGGCGAACAGCATCAGGCCGGTGGTCTTGTAGGGGACCAGCGGCGCCGTCAGCAACGGCAAGAAGCCGATCGCGATCACCAGCACGTTCCGACTGATCGCCCGTGCCGGCTCGCCGAACATCTTCGGGAGGGTCGCCTTCCAGGAGCCGGTCCGTTGATAGGACACGCGGCTGCGTTGCAGAAAGTGAATGGCGAAGTCCACCGCCATACCGATCGACAGCGCACTGAGAACGGCGATCGGCAGGTCGTAGTCTTTGCCGATGAGGCCCGTCGCCCCGTAGATCGCGATCAGCGTGACCGTCAGCGGCGCCATGCAGAGCAACCCCCACAGCGGTGAGCGGAACAGGAACGACATCATCACGAAGACCACCAGGAAACTGCCGAAAAACGACCAGAGGAACCCCCAGACGAGTCGGCCCTCGAGCACGAGGTTGATGTAGTGCAGCCCCGCCCAGTTATGCTGTAAGGGGACGGGCGGCGTGTGGGTGCGAAGGTAGTCGTCGAGCGCTTTGACCGCGGCCTTCGTGCTCTGGCTGTCGCCGTTGGCGAACTGCATCCAAACGGTTGCCCGCTGGAAATCGGGCGTCACCAGATGCCAGAGATCGTGCGGGCGGTGGCTCTGCTGATACTGCATGTAGCATTCCGCCACGCCGGGGACCGCGGCCGGGATGCGGTAGTTCTCGGGCCGGCCGTCGATGAGTTCCTGGTTGACCTTGCGAACGACATCCGCGACCGACTGACTGCGACCGACGAAGCCGGCCTGTTCCATGTGCGCCTGCAGGCCCGCGACGTATTCAAGCACGTCGGGACGCTTGAACGTCTTGAGTTTCTCCCGTTCCAACGCGAAGAAGCCCTCCAACTCTTGCCAGGCCTCGAACGCTTCATCGGACGCGTGTATCGAACGGGTCTGGATCGATTCGATCACGGTTGCCAGGAAGCCGTCATAGGTCTCGCCCGTCCCGGCCAGGCGAGCCAGATCACCTGTCAACTGCTTGGCTAGCGCAGGAGCTTGTGGGTACTCACCGGCCATCTGGCCCGCGTGCCGCACGAGGTCTTGCTCGAGTCGATCGATGTCAGAACGCGTCGGCTTGCCCGGCGCTTGCCCTTCCAGGACCACGTAGGCGGTATAGATGCTGCGGAAGTGCTCGTTCAACGCGATGTCCGCGTCGCGGATCGGATGACCCACGACGAACCGCCGAGCGTAGTTGTCGTTGACCCGAATCTGGGTCACGCCCCAGATAGCCAGAACGATGACGACGGCCAGTCCCGCCAGGACCAGCTTGGCGTGCTTGTGGGTCAGGCCGCCCAGGGCGCGCAGCACGCGGGTCAGCCAGGTCTGCCGCTCTCCCTGCTGAGCGGACAGGCCGAAGCGGCGCAGCAGACGCTCGGGCACCAGCATGATGTAGGCCGGGACGAACAGAATCGTGTAGAGCCAGGCGATCATGACCCCGATGCAGAGGAACGCGCCGAAGATGCGGGCCGGCGGGATGGGCGCCAGCGTCAGCGACAGAAAGCCGGCCGCCGTGGTCAGGGACGTGTAGAGCATCGGAACGAACAGCGTGTTCATCACTTCTTTGATCGTCTGCCGGCGTCCCTTCTCGGGCGTGTACACGTCGAAGAACTCCGAGAGCACGTGGACCGAATCGACCATGGCGATCGACATCAGAAAGATCGGCAACATGGAACTGAGGATGTGGACCGGGAAGCCCAGCGCGATCATCAGCCCCATCGCCGCGAGGATCGAGACCGTCGCGATGATCATGGGCACGACGATCAGCACCCACTTGCGGAAGAACAGCAGAAGCAAGGTCAGGATCGCCACCATGGCCAAAGGCGACGCCGTCGCCATCTGCGAGAACATCTCGACCCCGATCGCCGCCTCGGCGACGGGCAGCCCTGCGATGTGGTAGGCCTCTGCGCCATCCAACTCGGCGATCCGCTCCTGCAGGGCCGTGTAGACACGGTAGCTCACCAGCTTGTCGGTCAGCGGCAGGTAGATGCAGAGGGCCTTGCCGTCGTCCGAAACCATATGGCCGGCCAGCAAGGGATTCGACAGCGCCCGATCGCGCACCGCGTGGGCCTCGGCCCGGGTCGTCGGAGGTTCGGGCATCAACCAGTCGAACCGGATCACGCCGGGCCCGCCCTGGCTCATGTGGTCGACCACCGAGGGCGCGACGACATCCGCCTCAATGACGCCGGCCGACTGGCCCGGATCCTCCTCGCTCGGCCAGCGCAGCGTCCGAGCAAACTCCGTCAATTCGTAGATATGCGCCAGCGTCTCAGGGTTGAACACGCCGTCCGGGTCGTGGTCGTTGATCACCCCAACCACGATAACGTCGCTGAGGGCGAAATCGCGTTTTGTCCCGTTGTGAAAGACACGTGCCGGCTCGTTCGTCTCGAGCATGTTCTCCGGATCGGTGTCCATCACCGCCAGCGGCAGAAAGGCCGCTGCCAGAAGCGCCAGCAGCCCCATGCCCAGCAGCACCAGCTTGTAGTGACAGATCGAGAAATCAACCAGAGTGGTCTTCAGGCCTCTCATGCAAACGGTCCCCTATCAAAAAGACAATGACGCACCACACCACCTTTAGTTTGGCTACCTAACTATTACTCGGCACGCCTTGTATTGTTCGGCACCCTAATCATTTCTACAAAAAAAGAGAGACGGCCGCCGGGATCACTGAAAGAAGCGGCTGCCCTTCCTCAGCGCCACGAGGAACCCATGGAAATCGTCCAGCTCCTTCTCGAAGGCTTGCAGCACCACGGCCGACCGATCCCCGAAATGCTGCTGAAACAACCGAAAGATCTCCCGATGCTGGTCCTCATGATGGTGATACGCGGTCCAGCCTGTGTCGGTCAGGACCAAGCGGACCTCCTTCTGGTTCCCGGCCCGCGTCTGTTTTTCGACCAGCTTGAGCTGGGCGAGCTTGGCGATCCGCTCCGAGATCGTCGGCTTGGTCACCTCAAGAAACCGCGCCAATTCGGTCAGATTGATCCCCTCGTGGTTTCCAATCGCCTGGATCGTGTGGATCTCGGCCCGCTGGAGCCTGGCCTGGACGCCAAAATCCTGGTTCTTCTCGTGCTGACGGACGTACATCTTGGCGATCTTCATCAGCACATCGTTGATATGATGAAACGACGCCTCTTCGCGGCTTGTCTGTACGGGCTTCTTCGTCGCCATACCTGTATTATTAGGCCGCCTAACCATCAAGTCAAGGGCTTTCGCCCGGATTCTCTTAGAATATGCAGCCCCGGAGGCGTTACCACAAATTAAAGCCATATCCTAAAATGACTTACAGCGATTCACCTACGGCATCTTCGCGGAACGCGGGAGGTCGAGCCGTAGAAATGCAGCGGCGCCCGGCTCAAGCCGCAGGGTTACCTGGCGATCGGCGAAGCCGAGAAACTGAGCACCTCCGGCCCGCCGCGTCCAACCCACGTTGCCCACCCAGTCCTGCAGCGCCAGGCGGAGCGTGACCTTCTTCGTGAAGGAGCGATTGACCACCAGCGCGTACCGCTTCCCGTCGGGCAGTTCATGGAGCGCGACCAGCGTTTCGCCCCCTTTGATGCGAGCGAAGGGGCACGAGGCGTCGAGCCCCCGCGTGCCGGCCGGGAGGGGCTTGGTGTGGTAGACCGCAACGGCCCGGCTGTTCAGGATGATCTCGGCGCAGGCCTGCACCTCCTGGTTGAACGCCTTGAGCAATTCCCAGGTTGGGCTCATCGTGCCGTCGAGTCGGATGGGGGCATCGTGAAAGTCCCACGTCCCGGGCTTGGGCGTCCAGTAGGTGAAGTACTGGAGCCCTTTGGCGCCGTACGCGAAGTTGCTCCAGCTCTGCAGTCGGACATGGCCCAGCGTGGGTGTCGGGTAGGGCTTATGGGGACAGGTCAGTGCGAACGCCCAGAACGGCGTGTCAAACTCCAGCGAGGCTTGCCTGATCCATTCGAGGTTCTGAAAGAAGTCCTTGCGCAGCCGGTTCTTTTCCAGGATCGGGTAGTGATCGAAACTCAGCACTTCGGGGCGGAACTGCACCATGAACCGCCGCAAGTGCTCGGGATAGGTCGCACAACCGAGTTGTTTCGAGCTGGCATAGGTGGGCAAGAGATTGACATAGCTCCAGTGGGCCGGATCGACAGCCGCCAGCGCGTCACGCGCGGCCGCCAGAGAAGCGAAGTCTGCCACCGAAGGCTCGTCCCGTAACAGATAGCCCGCCAGCGCCGGGTGATCGCGGTACGCCCGCACGGCTTCTTCGAGCTGCTCCCCAGGCTGGCCGAAACGCCCATCCCCCACAAACAGCTTCACCCCAACCTGCGCCGCCCAATCCAAAGCCCGGGCGTTGCCGGCCGGGCTGTAATGCATCAGACTGTGCGTCAGCCCCATATCCGCCAACTCGCGCAACCGTTCCAGCGACAGCTCGCCCTCTGGAATACTGTGCCAACCCAAGATCGGGACCCGAACCGGCGATTCGTTCGAGCCAGCAACCGGCGCCGCCAAGCCGCACGCCGCCACGAGCAAGACCAGTAGCATTGCTAAGAAGTGCTTCATCATTTCCTTCCCTCAATCGGAGTGATAGGGCCGCGCCAGACACTGCCCCCGAACGTGGTCACGTACATCAGGCGCTCGTCAGCGCGGTCGAATGTCACACGCTGGATATTGGAGAAAGGCAACCCGTCGAAGGCGCGCCACGTCACGCCGTCATCTTGCGAAAGCCAGAGGCCGGCGCCGGGCGCCCCCTCGGTCAGCGTCATGTAGATCCACCCTTCATGCTCCGGATGGAAGTACCCGCCGAAGGTCTGGCGACCCTCTCGCGCCAGGCGCCGCCAGGTCCCGCCGCCGTCGTCTGTGCGGTACAACCCACCGGAGCGGTCCCGCCCGTGCGCATCGCAGACGCCCACCAGAATGCGCCGGCTGTCTTGCGGGTGGACGGAGAAGTCCTTGGGATACAGAAACGGCTCGGACGCGTTGACCTTCTCCCAGGTCTCCGCGCCGTCGGTGGAGCGATACAGCCCTACCCCTTCGCTCATCAGCGGCGCGCCGCGTGCCGGACGCTTGGCGCAGATCATCGCGAAGACCGTGCCATCGGCATGGAACGTTACCCGACTGACGCGCATGTTCCGCGCATGACCCAGCCCCTTGCTCTTCGGTCTCCACGTCTTGCCGTCATCTATCGACGTGTACACTCCCGCGCCGAAAACGCCGGCATAGAGCGTGCGCGAGCCGATAGGGCTGGTCGGATCGAGGACGATTGATGTCACGGGCTTGGCCGGAAGACCCTGCGCGTCGTGCCCCCAGGTCGCGCCGAAGTCGCGGGAGACACACACGCCGCCCGGCTGGTCGTGCCCATGCCGTTCTGAAATGATGTTGTCGTTGGGAATGTCGTGCACGTTGGAGAACGCGCCCCACATCACCCCGGGCGTGTTCGGGTCGAAGGCGATCTCGTAGCAGGTATTGCGCCACGGGACCCAACGCTCCTTATCCCACCAGATCCAGGTGCGTCCGGCATCCAGCGACCGCGCGAAACCGATGTCCGTGTAGGCGATGTAGTGACGATTCGCCTCGAACGGGTCGACATAATAGTGCCATGTGGTGGTCACGACCAGGCCGGTGCAGGACCAGGCGCAGCCGCGTTCTGCCCGCTCGCCCGGCGCCGGGTGGGTGTCCCCGGTGAACCAGGTGGCGCCGCCGTTGTGGGTGATGGACGAATGGCTCCAGACCAGAATCAGCCGGTTCGGATCGCTGGCGCAGATCGCAGCGCCGAACGGCGTGTCGCCCCCTTTGAGCGATTGGCCCGCACCGACGGTGATGTAGTTGGGCGCGACGTTGTATTGCGCGAAGCGCGGATCCTGGTAGTAGACGGCCCGCCAGGTGGCCCCGCCATCGGCGCTGCGATACACCGTCTCGTGGTGCGGTGGATGGAAACCGGTGCTCGTGTTCGTGACATACACGATAGACGGGTCCGGATCGGTGGTCAGGATCTGCCGGTATTGCGAGACCGGCCCATAGGCCCATCGATCGCTGGTGGTCGTAGCAACGTTCAGACCGGACCCCATCGCCGATTGCCAACTCTCACCCCGATCGCGCGAGCGATAGACACCGCCGGCCAACTTGCCACCTTCGGTCTTGCTGGTCACGGTGCAGTAGAGCATCGTGACACCTCCCGTCGCGCTGGACCCGCCGGCAAAGCCCTGGATCGGCGCGACAGGCAGGCCCCGCGTCTTTTCCACCCAGGTGCGCCCCCCGTCGTCCGAGCGCCAGATCCCCTTGTCCGTCGCCGCGAACATGGCTTGACGGCGCTCATTACGCTCGAAATGAAATCCGATCACCTGACCCTCAGGCCCTGGGCAGATTGTCCAGGTCCTCCCGGCGTCCCGCGAGCGCCAACACCGGCCGTTACGCGTCCCCACGAGCATGACGTTCGGGCTAGAACGACAGATCGCAATCTCACCGGCCAGGGACTCGCGCAGATCGCCGATCGGCGCAAACGTCCGACCACGGTCGTAACTGACACGGAGCTGCCCACGGGAGGACGCGTAGATCACGTTGGCGTCCGAAGGATGAAAGCCCGGCCGACAGCGCGTATCGCTGCGTAGTTGGCTGTGATGGATCATCCGCCAGTGACGCCCCCCGTCTTCGGACAGATACGCGGCGCTCATATCGCAGTTGATCATCATCAAATTCGGATCAGCCGCCGAGATCCCCGGCGCGAACATCCCCCCACCGCCCGAAAGCCCGAGGGGCTCCCACGGAATCTCCGCCGCCCCGCCGCCGGCGACCACCAAACACCACACCCACCATGACAGCACACGAATTCTCATGCCCATGTTCCCACCTCTCACCCAAACCAGCACACCGCACAGACCTAGAAAGCAGATAGCATGATTCTAGACAAGTCGCCCAAAGACACAAACAGCGTGTTAGCTGCCTATTTCGGTCCTTTAGAGAAGCCATACATATCAATAATCTTGGCTTTCGAATAATTGATATTAGAATCGCCACCTGTCAGAAAATCTCGTGCGAAGATTGTGGAGGAACGGCGGTCAATAACATCTCGATTATCTTCATAGAAATATCGGATACACGTCAGTGACTTTGAGTCAACACTCCTGAATCCACACTCTCCCTTGAATATACCTCTGAATGTATCACCGAAATACTGATCGAAGGCTGGAACAAATCCAAATACGCCAAGCAGTGTTTTGGTCACGAGAGTCAGATGAGAGCTTCCATTGTTGACGATGATGTCTTTGATGTCCTTGTATATCGCACAAATCAATTTGATGTTCTCATCACTGAAGTCGTCAACGTCAATGTCCCATACAGACTTATCCAATTCCGCAATGTACTTAATGAGTGGTTCATAGTATTTGGCGCTATGGCTAAGCAAGAAGCTTGACCCTCTCAACATCCCCCAACTGGCAAGATAGAACCCAATAGTAAGGCAGCTCTTCTCAATGTCATCTAGTAGATCAGTTGATGTCAAAGGATGGAAATAGTGGTAGCAGTAGTCAAAAGATGCGTAACGATCTGTGGGGGCATTCTCTCTCTGAAACTCTGCTACTAGATCATCTATGTCATCTTGATAGTATTTCATGATTGTTTGATTCTGCACCTAATGTCATCCAGGGAGATAATGGGACAGTCACGTACTTCGAATCGACGTCACGCACTGTAATAGATGGCTCCTTCATCCACCAGCTTAACGACTTTTTGAAGCACTCAAGGTCTTTCGCAGCTCATTGTTGATCTTGTTGCGAAGGAGATTGCCTACACCCATCTCGCCTTCCACGATCGCGTTAACGACTGATTCACCTTTGACCAGTGCCGTTGTCTCAACTCTCACGGTGTGTCCCGACAGGGATTTCCCGGTGTACACACAGCTTCCCGTTTTCTCTGTCTTGTCCAGGAGCGTGATGCTGAGGTTCTCGAGTATTGCAGGGATCTTCTCCGCCAATTGGGAGAAGTCGGTCGGAACCGTATAGGGTGATGTGCATGAGATGTTTCTTTTGGGCGGAGCGTCCTTATTCTGCGTACTTTGGCATCCGAGCGCCCCGGCCAGCAGCAGACCAACTGCCAGAAGTGAACAGCGTTTCATGAGATGTCCTTTCACAGAACGTCACGCCATGACATTGAATATGCAATCTGTAGAAGGCTCCGCAGGCGATGAAATGGTGGACACGGGCATCTGTTCTGATTCGATATCACGCACCCCAGCAGGTGACTGTCCCCATTATCCCCTGAGTTCTTGAGCAACACGAAAGCCGAAATCGAGTGGTCTGTGATGCCGTGGCACACGGTACAGCCGGAAGATGCTACGGATCTCGTCCTGGTTGTTCTTGAATGACCCCCCTCGCAAGACACATCCCCATGAGGCCGCATTGGTGTCCCTGACATACTCCCAGACGTTGCCGGCCATGTCGTGACAGCCATGCTCGCTTTGGCCGTCCGCAAACTCTGTCACATCGGTCACCTGATGGCGATCCGCCTCACGTGAGTTGCAACGATCTGGCTTGAATCGATGACCCCATGGGTAGTCCCGGCCGTCCGTCGTTCTCGCAGCGAACTCCCACATATCTTCCGTAGGCAGGCACCACCTCCACGACTCGGCGTGGGCGCTAGTTTGTTTGAGCCAACTACAGAACGCTTCGGCTTCGAAGTAGCTAATACCAGCGACCGGATGTTTCGGCCCTCCGGCCATATCGTCCGAGTTCGGCCATGTCGACGGGCCCGGGCTCTTCCCATCCTGACAGAGGAACTTGGAGCGGTACGGGCTGCTGGTCGGATCCCACAGGGACTCGTTTTCGTAACCTCTGTCTTTGATGAATTCCCGGAAAAGGCCGTTTGTCACTGGATAGACTCCCATTCGAAAGCTCTCGGGAAGAACAAGCGTATGTTTGCCACGGGTAACGGTAAATGGGCCGTGCCTCTTTCTAGGGTCGTCATCGTATTTCACCGTACCTTTGGGCCTGGAGAAAGCCCGCGTGGCTAGTAGCGGCTCTAGTTCCTCGCCCCATTTGAAAGAAGGAGATCTTGGGACATCTTCTGCGGTCGCTGCTTCGCGCGGTGGCGCCGGAGACGGTGCTACCACAACTACGCCAAGGATCGCGTCCGCGAAATCTCTCATGTGTTCGTTCTCGAACCTCTTTCCCATACTATAAATGCGCTGTACCATCTCCCATTGCTTGCTATCATCATACGAGAGGAGGTGGGGCAGATACTGGCCTGCCAACTCAATCTGACGCATCTTCTTCTCGGTCGCCCGCTGTCGGCGGTTGTAGTAGAAGGCAGCGAGCGTAAGGAACACACCGACCAGGCCAACGAGGATGTTGCTCCCAATATTGATGTAATCCCACGTGTCCTTAAGCGGCTCAGATGCTCCAAGCATACTGCAGGCATCTCCTCCCCAGACGGCCGTCGTTCTGGAAAACGTCAGCATGACAATGGTCAGTATTGCCAGTTGTAGGAACGCTGGCGCGCCTTGCATGAGACACCCTTTGTCGCGGCTATGGCTGAGTTCCATCTTCATGACTGTCACCGAACACCTTGTAGGCAATATCCATCTCTTCAGACACCTGAGTTAGCCAACAATTGAACGAGAACGAAACGGGGCCCGGCACATTTGCCAAGCCTCGATCCGCTGGAACATGAACCGATCGTTTTATCGCCCCCTCTATCAAGCGTCCTCTCTTCCGCATCTCACGGGGCACAACAAACATGCAGTCTGCATAAGAACCCCCAGGCAACGAAACCGCTGACAGCATGCTTGGCAGGGAAGAATCCGTGCCGCCAACGTCCCGTGGCTCAATTGTCGCACCCAGATGGTTCCGCTCAGATTGCTGTGTAGAACCCGCCGGGTCGCATACGATCTCTCAGAGAAGCCATCAATCAACAGTCCGCTCCATTTTTGCTACGCGAAGGAACATGGGATTTCAACAACAAAATGGCCAGAAATGAAAAACAGAGACAGAGAAATGGGCGAATCCAAGCCGCCAAGCACACGCAGGGCGCGCCACAAGAGGTTCCCAGTCGAGGGCGACGGGGCTAGGCGCCGTTATTGGGTCGTCGTTTTCGGAAGAAGTCTTGGAGGAGTTTGGCGCAGGGGTCGGCCAGGACGCCGGGGGTCACTTCGAGGCGGTGGTTGAGTCGTTCGTCTCGGACGATGTCGTAGAGTGAGCCGCAGGCGCCGGCTTTGGGGTCGGTGCAACCGTAGACGAGGCGGTCGAGTCGGCCCAGGACCAGAGCGCCGGCGCACATGGGACAGGGCTCGAGGGTCACATAGATCGTGCATCCATGCAGGCGCCAGCTTTCGATGAAGGTGGCGGCCTGGGTCAGGGCGACGATCTCGGCGTGGGCCGTCGGGTCGGTGAGCTGCTCCCGCTGGTTGTAGGCCCGGCCGATCACCTGGTCCTGATAGACGATGACCGCGCCGATCGGCACGTCGCCATTCTCCTCGGCGATGTGGGCCGCGTCGATCGCCAGCCGCATGTAGCGTTCATCGATTTGGGATTGGGTCTGTTCCATGGGTGTGTTTGCCAAGCGTAGGGCGACGAGCGGAAAGAAAAAAGTACCCCCTAGGGGAGTCGAACCCCTGTCTCCAGGATGAGAACCTGATATCCTAGGCCACTAGACGAAGGGGGCACCAAAAAACCGTTTCTCGTCGGTCGAACCTCACGGCCGAACCGGTCAGAGACCCGCCCGACGCGTTTGAATAGCGGCGGTAGGATTCGAACCTACGACCCTGGGCTTATGAATCCCATGCTCTAACCAACTGAGCTACGCCGCCAGTTGCTTTGCGTAAAACGCATACTTTACCACGCGATCGGCGAGGTTGTCAACCGGCTTGCTGCGAAAAAAACATGGCCGTCCGCTCGGAGGGGATGTCGGGACTTCCGACCAAAAGGCGCGGCGGCGGCGAATCGCGTCGAGCGGCGGCAGAGCGGCCGAAGTTTTCGTCGCATGCGGCTTTTTGCGCCCAGATTCACGATTCGGGGGACGCTTCATTAGACAGAACCAAAGGGAGATCTAAAGGACGCGACCTCGTCGTACGCCGGATGCCCCCAGTGTGTTACGGTAGCGGGGAGACGATGGGCGTCGAGAACGGACAGAACACTATGAGCAAACGGATATGTGTACGATGCCGGTACTTCTCACCGGCATGCATGTGCGTCGAGAAACCCACGTGGGGCCACTGCATATGGTCGACGCCGGACGATAAGCCCGAGGACGACCCACAGGGCCGGTTCACCTGGGCCGACGCGACGTGCGAGAACTTCGCCGATCGCCGCGTGGTTGTGGCCCGCAGTTGACCTCGCCGCGTACGAAGAACTGCTCAGGCGCCGTCACCCTTCATAACAGTTCTGAAACGGTGTTTCAGAGCCTCAGACCTTGATTCTTCCGCACCAAGACCCTATAATGGTTCCGTAGCGCCCCATGGGATCAGCACGGAAAAGCGGGGATAGCTCGTTAAGGATCGAGCCTTCCGGTCTTTCGCACCTGGAAGCAGCCCGAGGCGCGTTCTTTCAGCGTGAGGTTTCGAGTGAAAGCAGTCGTTTCAGCGGTTCTGATCGGAGCGATCGCAGCGACGAGCCTGGCTGGCGTCCGGGCCCGCGTCTACCGCGCCGACGAGGTCACCCCCCTGCCCTGGGCCGATCCCAACACCCCCGACGTCTACCAGGACATCATGGTCGGAACGCGGCTGACCATCTTCATCGAATCGGACACAGCGAAGTCCTCTTGGAACGGTGGTCTCCGAATAACTAGGGAAGACTGGATTCGGGGTACGTTCTCGGGCAGAGGCTACAACACAGAAGAAAACACCTACGATGACTCTGTGCTGCCTGCCGCCGGCGACTTCCCACTCATCTTCCTCTTCTCCAGCGAGGGCTGGTATTTCAACTTGGCAGTCACCCGCGGCATCATGGGCGAGTGGTTTCTGCTGGACTATCGCGCACAAGCCGTCGGCAAGTGCGACATCGGCCTCTATGAGTATGGATCGGACCGTGAGTTGCCGGCGAACTTCAACCCTGAGTTCGACGATCTACCGCCCGGACGAACCCACTGGCTTCAGGGACTCACGTTCAACCATGTCCCTTCGCGGGACTACAACGATGACGATGTTGTCGATTTCGCGGATTTCGCTCTGCTGGCCGGCCAATGGCGTGGGACGGTTCCGGCCGATCCGAATGCGACGGTTAAGGCGGACCTGGATGGCGACGAGGCGGTTGAATTGGCGGATTTGGCGCTGTTTTGCGACTACTGGCTCGAGAGAACCGACATCGTCGATCCGAATTCAGAACCCAATGGCATTGCTGAAGGATTGTGAGTATACTGGGGATGCGGCTTTTTAGAGGAGATCCCATCATGAAGACGACCTTTCTGGCGATCCTGATCGCAGCGATGGCAGCGACGAGTCTGGCGGGCGTCTCGGCCCGCGTCTATCGCGCCGACGAGATCACACCCCTACCCTGGGCCGACCCGAACATCCCCAACGTCTACCAGGACATCATGGTCGGAACACGATTGACCATCTTCATCGAGTCGGATGCACCGGACTCCCTTTGGGACGGTGGTCTCTGCATATCTGACGAAGACTGGATCAAGGGCTTCTTCTCCGGAAGGGGCTACAATGCAATGGAAGAAACATACGATGGTTCGATACTGCCGGCTGCGGGCGAACTATCGTCCGCCATGATTCTCCTTGGAGAGGCGGAGAGGTATTTCTTTCTGTCGGTTACCCACGGTATCATCGGCGAATGGGGCATCGTGGACTATCGCGCGCAAGCTGTAGGCAAGTGCGATGTCGGTGTTTACGAGATTGGAGCGGCCGGCCCGTTGCCGGACGATTTCAACCCGGACTTTGATGATCCTCCTCCGGCGCAGGCCCACTGGCTCCAGGGTCTGACGTTCCATCACGTTCTGTCGCGGGACTACAATGACGACGCCGCTGTCGACTTTGCGGATTTCGCCCTCTTGGCAAGCCAATGGCAAGGCGAGGCCCCGGTGGACCCCAATGCGACGGCCTCGTTCGATCTGGACGGTGACGAGGCGGTCGACGTCGCCGACCTGGCGCTGTTCTGTGACTACTGGCTCGAACGAACCGATATCGTGGACCCGAACTCAGATCCCAACGCACCCGAGCTTGAGCCCTGATCGGAGCCAGCGGCCGCCCATCCCTGTGCAGCTTTTTTTGTGAAAACCTGTCCATCTACTACCCTCCCAACGCGCCCCATCTATAGGCGCCCCGATGTGGGGAGTGGTGATCGTACGTCTGGTCCCACTGCGCCTTTGCGGGGAATTCGAGCGAAGGAAAGGAGCAGGATCATGAGAACAATATGTGGGGTGGTACTGGGGGTACTGGCTCTGACGGTTGTAGGGGCTATCTCGCACGCCCAAACAACGCTGCAGCGCGAGACGGCGCTGGAGATCCTCAAGGAGCTGACCAGTCGAGGTCGGACAACCTGGATCTCGGCCGGTACGATCGAAGCGGGGCACGAGAAGTTCCGAGCGGCCCAGACGATGAACGAAGCCGAGATCGAACGGGAGATCGAAGAAGAATTGCAGGACTACCAGAGCCGCGCCAGCAAGACCGAACGGGCCGCCGAGCTGCAAGAGATGCGCCTCGAAGCGATTCCGTTCAACGTGCGCTACGAACTGGCGAACGAGTACACGATGCGCTCGCACGTCGTGGTCAAATACGATGGGGATCGCTTCTACTGGTCCATCGACGTCTCGTCGCGCAGCGACTCAGTGGGGCTACCCGCCAATCTGGAGGGGAACTCCATGACCGATCAGTTCCGGCTCGAATGGAACGAGAGCCGCGCCTATGCGTGGGACGGCAAAGAATACACGATCTTCTCCCGCTCGGCCAACCACGCGACCGTCGACGCGGCAGGTAAGTTCGCCCACGCCGTCAATGGGCCGCTGACGGCTGGGATCATCCCCTGGGGATCTGGCGCGTTGAGCTATGTGAATCTCAGTGCAGGACAGGTCAAGGCGACGGAACTACTCGTCGACCAGGCCGCCCAAATCCATCTGACCGTCGAGCAGATCGACGGGACGCTGATGGACTTCATCCTGGACCCGACCAAAGACTACGCCGCGCTGTCCTGGACCGTTATCCGTCCCAGTGGGACGGTTACCTCCACGTTCTGCTCGGGTTACGAGAAAGTGGGGGGCGACTGGATCCCAAGCACGATCCTGATCGAGGTACGCGACGTCCTGACGGACCGCCTGCTGCGCAGCGACAAGTGGGATTTTGACCGAATCGATACAACTACACCCAGCGCCGATCAGTTCGAGGTCCAGTACCAGCCCAACACGGTTGTCGAATACTACAGCCCCTGGGCCGATGGACCCACGATCTACGCGCAGTCGAACGAAGCTGACACGAAACAGTTGCTGGCCGAGCGCCTCGCCTATGCAACGAACAAGCAGAACAAGCCGCAGAACTGTGCGACCGCGACGATCCAGCATGCGACAGCGCAATTGGGCAAGCCGGCCTCGCCCGATGAACTAACTCAACTGGTTGACGCCGAGGGTCAGACAACGATGGCGGATATGAAGCGATTCGTCGAGCAACACGGACTCCATTGCCGCGCCGTCGAGACCAACGTTGCGACATTGGGTGACCTGCCCACCTGCCAGGCGATTCTGCACGTACCTAGCAGGAACCACTTTGTCGCCCTCGACAAGCTCGACGAATCAAAGGTCTGGATCGTGGACCTTTCGCAACCCAAGTTCTACTATCGGCAAGACACGGCTTCCTTGCCCCTCGAAGCATCCCGAGCAACAGCGCTGCTGGTCTCCAACCGACCAATACCGGGCCCCCTCAATGATATCGCTGCTGCGAAGCTCTCCACCATCGCTGGTGGGAGTGGACGGTCCTGCACACGTCTGCTACAGGATGAGTACGTTGAGGGCTGCCCGGGAACAAACTATGATTGCTACGGGGTCGCCAGAATCTACTACAAACGAATGGGCTGCGAGGACGCTCCCACCGGAACCTGCGCGTCTAGCTGGTTACCTCGGTTCATCCAGGACGATTGCATCATCAGACCCGAGACCGATAAGTGCGGCAATGAAGGAGGATGGGAAACCGCCTATATACTGGCATGCGAATAGGACCGCTCTGTGCGTGGGGCCAGGACCTTGGACTGTCACTGCTTAGCATTGACGTCTGCCCAGGAATCACTATAATGTAAGTCCATGAAGCGTCGCGGGTTCAGTCTCATCGAATTGCTCGTGGTGATCTCCATCATCGTGATGCTGGTTGCGCTGATGGTGCCCGTCTCGCGGCGCATCCGCGACGAGAGCCGAACGGTGGTCTGCCAGTCGAACATCAGGCAGTTGCAGCTTCAGTTCCAGGCGTACCAGGAGGATCACGGGGCGATGCCCTATGGGTTCAGTTTCCGGTTCACTCCTCCCGCTCCCGGCTGGTACATGGGCGACCTTCGGGTCGACGCGCCGGGATGGTACTGGCCCAACTACCTGGGGATCATCAAGAACCGGGGACGACGGGACGAGAAGATCATGAAGTGTCCCTCCAAGAACATGGACGAGTACCTGCTTGAGTTGAGTGAGCTGTCGGGCAATTACGGGGTGAACCGCTCCATCTGTCGCAGTGGGAACGAGATCTACTCGAAGTACGAGGAAGGGTTTGGGGGGCCGCCTCTCTCGGCGACCTCGGTGCGCCGACAGGCCGAGACCCTGCTGCTCGTCGACAGTGGTTATGCGCTGATCTGCTGGTGGCAGGTCCGCGACGATCCCCTGATGGAGATCCAGAGTGGCTCAATGGCCGATACGGCTTACGTCCCGGGCCTGAGCATCAATCAGGCCCGGGATCTCTTGCCAGGCCAGATCAACGACGCCGTCGATGGACGCCACCCGGGCAAGACCGTCAACGTCGGGTATCTCGATGGGCACGTAGCGCGAGAGAAAGCGGAAGATTTGCTCGTCGAGAAAGCCGAAGACGGGAGCTACCGCAACCTATCTCTCTGGGAACCCGATCCGAGGCGGGCTAATTGAGCGACTTCCGTGTCAGTGTCTCGAAGCGACTTTCGATCTTACTGCTTTCGGGATACGAGAATCGCCGGATGTCCGCTACGTCCAACTTCTTCTCGGCGTCATCCCATTGGTAGAACCGCGTCTCCGTGGGGCGGTTCGTCTCTGAATCGATCGTGATCTGCAATTTGGCGGGCCGGGGAGGAGCAAGACCCACACCAGGACTCTCCCAGGAAAGCTCATAGACCTCGATGCCCCGCGCTTCATGCTCAGGGCTCTCGACCAGGTTCAACTCCGCGTTGAAGAGACCCTGACGCAACGTCGCTCCAAGCAATCGCTTCATCCGCTTCTCGGTCGCGTCATACTCGTCGCGACCCAAACGGTACTCGTCGCGGATCTTCTCGCCCTCAATCTCCCAGCCGCGACGTGTCTTCAGATGCGACACCGTGCACCGGTCGGGTCGCTTGGCGCCCTGGACAATCCTCTGCGACCCGTCAGGCTGACGCTCGAACCGCGCTGAACGCTGACCAATCGTCTTGCTGATGAGAATGCCAGAGGCCTGCGACGCCCAGGTTTCCTGCGAGAGTCTTTCCTTGCCCTCCGGATCCACACTGAACCGGGCGACATGAACACTCTGCGCCTGGGCGAGGACCTTGTTGATCCTTGCCACCGTGGGCCCGGTCGCATGGGTCGTGCTGTTGTTGAAGAAGAGAAAGACCACCAGTGGGATCACGGCGGCCAGCGTCGCGACCTTGATCCAGGGGCTGCGGCGGAAGGACCGGATCGGGACGACGTTCGTAACCCCATCGTCCGGCGCCGGGATCGGCACAGACCGGTTCTGCACCTTGACCTCGAGCGGATAGCCTTCGTACGCCGCCTCCCCTTCCTCGGGGTCGGGCGCGACGTCGCCAACGAGCGAGCAGACGGTCTCCACCTGGGAATCGGGCCTTTCGGCGATGTCACTGACCGTGCGGGCGAGGACCCGGACCCGGTCCAGGCACCGCATACAGGCGGCGATGTGGACCCGGCACGCTTCCTTGCGGCACATGCGACCCGATTCATCCGCAACCAGATCCATCAGCAGGATGCAATCGAAAATATCGGACCACGAGATGTCCTCGCACGAGACGGTCTCCAGCTCAGCGGCCTCGGCGCTGCGTCGACCGACCAACGCCTGCAAACGATCGATCACCCGGACGTCCAGCGGATCCGACGAGCTGGGCCGCACCCCACGGGCGTTTTCTGGGCCGCCGACGGTCTCTTCCGCCAGGCACTGGGCGAAGAATGCACTGAGACCCGCCAGATGCTCGGCATCCAGCTCGAACGCCTCCAGGGCCTCCAGGTCCTTGGTGCAAGCGGGGCAGTTATCCAAATGGATGGTGATGGGCGTGGGAATCCGGACCCGAATCGACGGGTCCAACAGACGGGGCAGGTACGGCTTGACCTGGGCGCATCGGACCGGCTCGTCCAGATGCTCGAAATGGGCCTGGAGCTCGTCCACGATCCGCGTGTCCCGGCTGGAGGGCTCGGCGGCGCCGAGCCGGGCCGTCTCGGCCAGCAAATCCTTGAGCTGGGCCAAGCGCTCCTGGCAGCGGGGACAACTGCGAATATGGTCGATCACGGCAGCTGGGACAGGCGGACGACGTTCGTCGTCTAGATAATCATGAAAATACGCTTCCGCCTCTCCACACCGCTCGCTTCCATCAAAGGCTACCATTCGTATCCCTTATTCAAGCGCGCAATTTCTCCGTAACTTCTTAAGACCCCGCGACAGATAATGACTGACAGTGGCATTATCGACTCCCATTTCCCGCGCAATCTCGTCAATGCTACGGCTGTCTCGGTATCGCAACTTAATCGCTTCGGCTTCCCGCCCGCGCAACTGGCGGAGCCAGTGACTCAGGATCGTTTCCTTCTCTTCCGTTTCTTCTATAGCGTCTCCAGGCTCCTCGTTCTGGATGGAATTCCGAGCCCGTTCGCAGAATAATTTCAGGTGCTTCTGACGCCGACTCTCGCGGCGACCCGCATCGATCACATCGTTGGTGATCGCGCGATAGAGGTAAGCCCTTATAGATTCAACATTTGCAGGAATTGGTCTGGCGAGCAGCGTCAGAAAGAACTCCTGGTACAGATCCTCTACCTGGAACTCGTTCTTGACGTGAAAGCGGATGATGGCGCGGATATAGCCGCCATGTTCGGCGAATAGACTGGCCGCATCCAGAGCAACGGTTCCCCCATCCGACGTGTTGCTTTTTTCCGCCACGATTGTCGTACTCCTTGCGTGCTGGATCACGTTCAGTCCGTCCGCCTTGACGCGGGACGGGCTCCGTCCATGAAACCAGGATCTATTATACCACCGATTCCGATAATTTCAATATTCTCTTATGCGATGAAGCTCCCTCGCCCCTCCGTGTTCGATTAGAGGTCGCAACCAGCCCGAGCATCGCCTGAGATCTCTCCCCAATGACCTAGGATTCGCTACTACTTGGGTCGTCCGGGCCCCTGGCTTATGATGATAAGTAAATGGCTCATTTTTGAAAAAACCCGGGCCGATCCGGTTTGACAAATCACGCCCGGCAAACGTATAATATCGACAGTGCTCGCGCTCGGCGTGAGCGCCGCCTGGTACATCCCGGAGCAGTTGGGATGGTTACAGAGTTGCGGCAAGGCTGCTATCTGCGGGAATATCGGTCGTTCTTCGACGCAGGAGCGATTGGTGTCCCTCAGCGAGCCTGGAGGTCGCAATGAACTGGAATGACCAAAGGACCCCTGAGGGCAGGAGTCCGACGTGTTGATCGGGAAAGGGAAATGTGCACACGCTAGTGATCCCTTCCAGGGCCCTTCCGGCCCGTCAGTCTATTCTCGTTCAGATTGCCCCTGACGCCGGCGATTCGCTGCGCTTACGGTGGAGCGGCGCGGGGGAAATGTCGAAGATACTGAACAAGGGATTCTGCTACGATAGAATCCGCGCCGCGGCGCTGACGCGCCGGCGCGACCCGAGACACCCCCGGGATTTGGGGTGATTACGGACACGCGGCTGGGCACGAACCTCCGAC